>JBDKUX010000018.1:0-10845 GCA_039679455.1 Smithella sp.
TCTCCATCCGCGGCATTCAGAGGCGCATGGAACGTTATGCCCGCAAAGCGAAGATCAAAGTATCCTGTCATCATCTCCGGCATACGATGGCCACACAGATGCTTAACGCCGATGCTGACCTCTGCACTATTCAGGATCTTTTAGGTCACAGCAATGTGAAAACCACTCAACGGTACTGTAGGGTATCAAATGTCAAAGTGCAAAGAGATTACTTTAAAGCGATGGAGGTGATTATGCAGCAAAGGGTTTGCAACCAAGGCAGTGGATAAAACAAAACTGCACGTAGTCTGGTCGGAGTTACCCACAGCCGCCCCCGCCAAGCTATGCTAAAAGCTCCGGTGGCGGCTATGGATAACTCCTTGGTGATTGATCTGGTAGTATGTATTTAAAACAAATTGACAAATACAGGGGATTTGGAATAAAGTTAACATAACCTAACATATTAACATCAATAAGAAATTCAGATTATGGTACGTATAGCTTCCTGTAGTCAGTAAATTGTCACCCTCGACCATGATGCAAGATTACAATCGATAATCATTTCAAAAATCCATTACGAGAAGCGACGCCTAAATATATACCTCTATGGTATAGATAAATAAATTTCTTGGCATATTATGTTCTCGGATTGATTAGTGTATTATACTTAAAACTTTTTTTTGTCTACGTTCATATGTGTCGGCTTTTTTAAAAATCACAATCCTTCAGAAAACACTGCATGTTGAGGTAGGTCGAGTATGGTCAAAAGTTACCATGCAATTCTTGGCATTTCGTCCAGTGCGAAAGCCGACGAAATTAAAGTAGCATACCGTCGCCTTATAAAATAATTCCATATGTAAGAAAGGAGAGCATCACTACAACGCCGGTTACGTGAGGTTAAATTGGGTATGGGTAAAGGAGGCACCGCAACAATCTAAGCCTCAATATGGAAAAACTGAAATTTGGCAGGAAGAAAAGAAGGATAGAAAGTAGAATGACAATAAGTTTATCTCTCTATGAAAAAGCTGCCGACCTGTTATGACGACACAATCGCCGGCAGTGAGGGCGGACAATTAGAGCAGAAAGGAGGATCACATGTTGTGGACGATTGCTGTAATACTCATAATTCTATGGCTGTTGGGGTTGGTGAGTGGCTATACGATGGGTAATTTTATTCATATCTTGTTGGTCATTGCCATTATCATTGTGCTGGTCAGAGTAATTCAGGGGCGAAAAATATTGTAGTGATTTGGATCATTGTCGGGGAAGGTGAGGTATTTGGAAAAGGGGGCGGTAAACAGTTTTAGAAAGATTTTGCCAAAGATTGCTACACAGTCAGAAGAACAGGTCTCGTAATGAACCATTTAACAATCAAATTTACAGAGAGGAGTAACCACTATGAAAAAGAGCTATATTGTTATCCGTTTTCTAGTTATCCTCATGATGATCGCCGCCTTTGTGGCGTGTGCATCAACACCGAAACAGGAAGGCACGGGGGAATATATCGATGACTCCGTCATCACTGCCAAAATAAAAACTGAGCTCGCTGCAGATGATTTTCTCAAGTCATTTGAGATCAGTGTAGAATCCCGCAAAGGTATCGTTCAACTGAGCGGTTTTGTTAATTCTCAAAAAGCTGTAAATAAGGCGGGGCAGATCGCACGCGGCGTCGAAGGAGTCAAATCCGTCAAGAATGACCTCATCGTGAAATAGGCAGCAACAGTATTTTTTCTCGTGCTGATCAAGAAGTCCATGGCACACGGCGGGATAACCCTGCTGTTGAAAAGTTAGGAATTGCCCCCGCTTTGATATTCGGCAGATTGAGAAAAATACCCGGGGCAGGGTCAATCGACTCTGCCTTTTTTGTATATTTCCAAATCGTAAATCTCAGCTTATATGTGTCATTATCTTAACACTTTGTAGATGAAACCTGTGCATCATACTGAAGCTTTTTACCGCATTAAAGCAGAAAGTACGCAATTTTACCCAAACACAGTAAACCACAAAGGACTGCCTCGCCTTCCAAGCCGCTTTTGTTTGGCGCATTTACTGACGCGGAACTGCTGAAGTATGGTGTGCCGACTGAGTGCGTACGATGCACAATGTAGAAGCACTGGAACGCGCTTTGGAAATATTTCCGGGTTGTTTTATCAGGCGTACCCTGATCGATTGGGAATTCGTCACATGGCGGGTGACGAATCTGAAAAAAGCTACCCGCCGGGTAGCGAATTTGTTGGGGGCTTTTCCCCGCAACTTCCCTGGTCTCATTACCGGGCCCTGATGCGCGTAAAGGACGGAAAGGCTTGCGACTTCTATGAGCAGGAATCCATCGACTGCGGCTGGAGCAAGCCCAGCTCGAACGGCAAATCCAGACTGCTTATTACGAACGAATTATCGCCGATCGGGGCGAATTGGGGCTGATATCCGTGAATCGGGAGCGTCTGTCCGGAGAACCGATCAGTCCGTCCATTTAATCAAGTCACCGATGGTATTGGAATTTCTCGGACTTCCGGACACTTCGGCGCTGCACGAAAACACACTGGAGCAAGCCATTATCGACAACCTGCAAGCTTTCCTACTCGAAATGGGAAAGGGTTTCTCCTTCGTCGCCCGTCAGAGGCACATTTGCTTTGATGATGAGGACTTCTATATCGACCTGGTCTTCTACAACTACAGCCTTAAATGCTTCCTGCTGATTGCAGCCCCCTCACCCTAAGATGTTATTGACATAAAAGACAAGGTTTCATATACTTTAATCCACAAAAGGGGAATTTTTATCAAAATCAAATACATAAGGTCTGCAAGAAATGATCTCGCTGTCTCCATATCCTGCCTTTGCTTTTGACCGGTAGAATATTTCTGCACATACTATAAGTAGATTAAAGTATCCGGATAGTTATGAACGAAGAAAAAATTCAATCAGACGAAAATGTTGCCGAAAAAGAGAAGCAGAAGACTGAAGAGCCCTCCCTCTATCGGGTCATCCTTCTTAATGATGACTATACGACCATGGAATTTGTGATTCATGTGCTGGAGACAGTGTTCCATAAGCCGCTTCCCGAGGCTACCCGGATAATGCTCAACGTACATAAAAAGGGGGCTGGTTTGTGCGGTGTTTACACACATGAGATTGCCGAGACAAAGGTAGCTGAAGTGCATGCAATGGCGTCCGAAAATCAATTCCCGCTGAAATGCACGATGGAGAAAGAATGATCAATAAAGAGTTGAGCCTGATGCTGGATGTGACTTTCCAGGATGCAAAGAACCGGCGGCATGAATACCTAACCACTGAACATATCCTGTTCGCGCTCGTACATGACGAGTTCGGCATAGACATCATAACGGGCTGTGGTGGTGATGTCGTCAGGATAAAGGAAGCCATTGAGGCATTTTTTTCCAGGAACATACCCACGCTGCCGCAGGGGAAGAGCTCGGACCCTGTGCCTGCCCTCGGCTTCCATAGGGTTATCCAGCGGGCCATAACCCATGTCCAGTCGGCGGAAAAGGCGGAGGTTGAAGCAGGCGATCTGCTGGCAGCGCTTTACGGTGAATCCGATTCCTTTGCCGTGCATTTTCTTGAACAGGAAGGCATCTCGCGTCTTGATGTGCTGAATTATATATCCCACGGCAGCGCGGGCTTAAGCGGCACCCAACAGGACGGATCGCCGTTTGAAGAACCGACTCGCGAACCGGACCCCGGCCAAGCAGAGCCGAAGCGGCCTGTGTCACAAGATCCCTTGAAACTCTATACCATTAATCTGATCGAAAAGGCTGCCGCGGGAGAGATAGATCCGCTGGTAGGCCGTGAAGACGAGCTTAAGCGTACCATACAGGTGCTCTGCAGGCGCCGGAAAAACAATATCGTGTTCGTCGGTGAACCGGGTGTCGGCAAGACCGCGCTTGTTGAAGGTCTTGCGCTGAATATTCACCGGGGTTCCGTCCCTGATCCACTCAAGGATACGACCATTTACTCGCTCGATATGGGAGCTCTGCTTGCAGGCACAAAATACCGGGGCGATTTCGAGGCACGCTTGAAGGCCACTATAAAGGATCTTGTAAAGATTCCCGGCTGCATACTCTTCATTGATGAGATTCATACGATTGTCGGAGCGGGAGCAACAAGCGGTGGTTCGATGGATGCATCGAACATATTGAAGCCGGTGCTGAATTCCGGCAGACTGCGCTGCATTGGCGCCAGTACGTATGAGGAATTCAAAAACCATTTCGAGAAAGACCGCGCTCTTTCGAGGCGGTTCCAGAAGATAGAAATTTACGAGCCCACCATAGAGGAAACGGTTGATATATTGAAAGGTCTGCGTTCCTATTATGAGGAGTTCCATGGTGTCCGTTATACAGACTCTGCAATCAAGACCGCCGCCGAACTTTCCGCAAAATATATAAACGAAAAATTTATGCCGGACAAGGCCATTGACGTGATAGACGAGGCAGGCGCCACGCGAAAGTTGCGAGGCTGCGGTAAAGGAAAACTTGTGGTCGGCGTAAAAGAAATCGAGGGCATTGTCGCCCATATCGCCAGGATACCTTCCCTGAACATTTCCGCGTCCGATACAGAGAAATTACAGGATCTGGAAGCGGAACTGAAAGCTGCGGTCTTTGGACAGGACAGTGCCATCCATTCGCTGGTCTCGGCCATCAAGAGATCGCGTGCCGGGCTTGGCATTCCCGAGAAGCCGATTGGCTCCTTCCTCTTAGCGGGGCCGACGGGTGTTGGCAAGACCGAGGTCTCAAAGCAAATGGCAAACGTGCTCGGTGTAAAATTCATCCGCTTTGATATGAGTGAATATATGGAAAAGCATACTGTATCGAGGCTGATAGGAGCGCCTCCGGGCTATGTCGGTTTTGACCAGGGCGGCATGCTGACCGATGAGATAAGAAAACATCCATACTCCGTGCTGCTGCTCGATGAGATCGAAAAAGCGCACCCCGACATTTTCAGCATATTGCTGCAAGTGATGGATTACGCTACACTGACGGACAACAATGGGAAGAAGGCTGACTTCCGCAATGTCATCCTCATAATGACCTCCAATGCGGGTGCAAAAGAGATGGATATGGGCGCCATAGGATTCGGCGACAGAAAAGCCGATGCAAGATCAAAGGGCGGCGAGGCGATAAAAAAACTCTTTAACCCTGAATTCAGAAACCGGCTGGACGCGATCATTACCTTCAACTCGCTCACCCCTGCAGCTATGAAAAAGGTAGTCGATAAATTTATCAGTGACCTGGACAGGCAGCTCGGGGGAAAAAAGGTGAAGATAGACGTAACCGATGCCGCCAGGAACTGGCTTGCCGAAAATGGTTATGATGATAAATTCGGCGCAAGGCCTCTGTCGAGGCTTATTCAGACGGAGATCAAAGATGCCCTCTCCGAGGAACTGCTTTTCGGCAAATTGAAAAAGGGCGGCAGTGTAACGGTCGACCATAAAGAAGGACGCCTCGAATTCAATTACCGCCCTCTTGATTAAATTAACAGCATGACCGTTTACAGATTGACCAAAGAACTCGTTTTTCCGCCGCCCGAACTGGCCGACGACGACGGCTTGCTCGCCGTTGGCGGCGATCTGAGCGTTGACCGGCTGGTGCTCGCCTATTCGATGGGGATTTTCCCCTGGTATTCCGGCAAATCTCCCATTCTCTGGTGGTCGCCTGATCCCCGCATGGTCTTATTTCCGAAAGAACTGAAGGTCTCGCGCACCCTGCGACAGACTATAAAAAAGGGCATTTATCGCATCACAACCAATGCTGCTTTTGAAGATGTCATCGGCAACTGTGCCACCATAACCAGAAAGGGAGAAAACGGCACATGGATAACCGATGATATGATAGAGGCCTATATTCGCCTGCACAAGGCCGGTTATGCCCACTCCGTCGAGGCATGGGACGGCGCTGAACTTGCCGGCGGCCTCTATGGAATAATGATGGGCAAGGTGTTCTTCGGTGAATCGATGTTCGCCAAAAAGAGCGACGCGTCGAAGGTTGCCTTTGCCACTTACGCCGTACAGCTTGCGGAAAAGGGATTTGAACTGATCGACTGCCAGGTGACCACGGAACATATGAAAAGATTCGGCGCAAGAGAAATCACACTTGCCGAGTTTATCAAACATTTAAGAAAAGCCCTGCATTAACTAAATCTCTATCGCCAATAAACAATGGTTCAAAATTTTTCTCCCCTGCTTTTGACGCGGAATTTTTTATTCCTGTATGCAGAGCAAAAAGTACAACGATTATGCGATGGTCAGATCAACAGATCAAGGCAGATCAAGAGGTCAAATCTGCTATTAACATATATACGGCAATAAGTAAGAACGTCTCGGCATTGTTTCCGTTTTCAATGGGCCGAAACCGGCTATCATAGTTTGTGACGCACAAGACAAGGAAAATGATGCAGTGGCAAAATGGCTTTCCGATAGAATCAATGAGGGCACACAGCCGCATGAAATCGGTGTGTTTGTCCGTTCCGACGTTCAACTTCCCCGAGCAAGTGCTGCCGTTGAGAAATTGCAAGTTCCCTAATGTGATGGCTTGCAGTTAACTTAAAGTCTGTCCATAAGATAGCCAGGGAAAAATGACCAGACTAAATCAGAGAGAGGGAGAAACCGTAAGGCGTCCCCCCTCTTCTCCTCCTCCATTACTTCTTTTTAGGCCACCGATGTCTGCTCCTCGATCCAACCCGATACTATTGCTACAATGCTTTTCTCCTGCCGGACTGCCGCAAGCTTCAGCCTCGTGTGCAACTGCCGTGGTACTGACAGAGTCAGCCATACTGACTCACGTCTTTCCTTCTGCTGTGGCACATTTGCTAAGTGCAGGCTTAAAATAGGTTCCTCCAGGTCAAATAAACCTTCATCTTACAGCAATTTAAAGCTGATGGAATATTAATACCCGACTTTAAAAAGCTTTTTTATCAGACGATCTTCACAATATCGGGTGCATGTCGTTCAGAAGCCAGCGGAATACTAACCGGGTATCCGACTATAATAGGTGCCACGATCCGGCAATCATTCGGCATACCTATTTCCTTGAGGATTATACTGTCACGGATATGTCCGCCCAGTCCAATCCAGCATGTACCTAACCCCCTTGAAGTGGCTGAAAACATGAAATACGCAACTGTCAAACCTACGTCTACATCAAGTGATTCGACATCATTGGAACCGATAAAAAGAACAAGGCAAGGAGCATTATAAAAGACATTAAAATTCTCATCACGGAGTATGGCTTCATAATCAGACGTCAGTAAATCAGGATTCTTTACAGCGTCCGCGAGAAGATTAGATTTGCTTTCATCAGATAGCCGTTTAATTAATTTCCGATCCTGGATGATAATAAAACGACATGGCTGTCCATTTTTTGCTGTGGGGGCGAGACAGGTATCCTGTAAAATTTCCTTTACAGTTGACAAAGGCACCTCTTTATTCTGATAGTCCCTTATAGCACGCCTATTTGTTAATAATGTTTTATAATCCATGTTATTCCTCCCTGAAATGATTATAGCTTCTGCTCCTTACCTTCATCAATCGCATATGCCTTGATTCATCCCTATTTCAACCTGGGGAACCATATTGAAAAGAAAGAAACATTCCACCATTGCCTTCTGATACCAGCGCATATCGACAGCTGGTGCCATGTGACCTCTCTCATAACCACTTTTTTTATAGTCAGATAATTCTGCCCTCGCTTCTTCTTTAAGATCAGGGTCTGGCCGGAACTTATCGTAACGCGGAATTGAACCTTGTTCCTTGTCGTTGAATAACTTCTGTACGAACAACTCGTCCCCTAAACGATGGAAAAAGCCGTCCGGGGAAAATCATCTACTGCCCAGCACCTTAAGAGTCATCCGATAACCCTGTTGTCTTTGCTTTTCGATGGATTTCCGTGAAAAATCATAATCCCTGGCCGGCAAGTCACTTTCCTCTCCCTCGCGAACAATTCTGGTGATGGACATCGGGGCGAGATCGCCCATAACCTGAATATAATGGGGTCTCTGCTTGATCTGTCCGGCCGTCATCGGCTCCATGACGTTCAGAATCTCATCGATCAACCTGCGGATATCATGCATGGTTTCGCGGGTACGCACGTCCTTCCGGATCCGCTCGGAATAGACGATCTCGTCGCGCCGCGCCAGCACTTGCGTCAGGTTCTCAGGCAAAGGTTTGATGCTTGGATAAAGGTCAACTATGAAGATACGCTTGCCCGTCCCGCCACAATGCTCTATAATCTGGTCCAGAGGCGAGTTGCTCACAATTCCTCCGTCCCAGTAATATCTGCCGTTGATCGCGGTCCAGGGGAATCCCGGCGGAAGACTGCCGCTGGCCAGGATATGATCGGCTGTAAGGTCGTCGACATAACTATCAAAGGTTTCCAGTTGCGCTGTTTGCACGTTGACGGCATTGATGAGCACGCGCACGGGCGAAGTCTTCAATCGCTGGAAATCGATGTACTTGTTGAGCAGATCCTTGACCGGGGAAGGATCATAGAAATTTGTCCAGTTTACGGGCATATCCCTGAAGTCCGAAATGGGCATGAACCATCGGGGTCTGAAGAAATTCGGTGCCCCGAACACCAGACATTGCCAGGACGACAACAACTGCCGCAGGAATTCATCCGGCACATTGGAGGTATCCAGGGCCAGTTCCGACCAGAAGGCTTCCAATGCCTCTCCGGCATGCCCGGGGTTGCCGGCGATTACAGCGGCATTAAAAGCGCCAATGGATACACCGGCAACGATATCGGGGCGGATATCGGCCTCCTCCAGCGCCTGGACAACGCCACACTCGAAAGCACCCATAGCACCGCCTCCTTGCAGGATCAACACGGTTTGGGCGGGAATATCTTCCAGTCGAAATTCCAGGTCGCCCAACAGATTTTTAAAGGGCGTCAGATCGACCTGATGACGTATCAGAGATTCGGCAGCCTTCGTTTCCTGAGGTGTCCGGCCCAGACAGAAAAATGCACGCAGTTTATCTTCTTTCAGGTAGAGCAAAGCGAATGATTTATCGATTAACGCACCTCGTTCGATCCACTCATCGATGCCTTCGAGATCGCCGAAAAACTCAAAGGTCAAATCAAAGAGATCGGAAAAGAAATAGGAACACTCGTTATAAGCCTGCCGGAACCCCAGCATGTTCTTAGCAGCCAGTCGTCCCTGTTTGAGGGCATTGTCCCAATGTTCGAAACGTCGATATGCGCCGAATACCGGGTCGTAGAAACTGGCAACATCACCCGCCGCAAAAATGTTCGGCTGATTGGTTTGCAGATACTCATCAACCCTGATACCGTCATTGATAAGAATGCCGCTGCCGTTCAGGAATTCTATCTCCGGCACGACACCGACGCCAATAACTGCCATATCGCAAGGCACGTCCCGTCCGCCTTGCGTTGTGACGCCTTCCACGCGATCTTTTCCATAAAACCGGCTGACGGTATCATTGAAAATGATCTCCACACCTCGCTTTCTGAAATATTGAAGGAAGAATTCCGATAGTAAAGGCGTATTGAGTCTGTCCATCAGCATGCTGGCCCTGGTAATCAAGGTTACCGCGATACCCTTTTGGGTAAGTGTTGACGCCAACTCCATCCCGATAAAACTGCCTCCGAGAACAACGGCGCGTCTGGCCGTTTGAGCCGCATCCTTCAGGGCTACAGCATCAGGCAGGGAGCGCAGGTAAAAAATCCCCGGCATATCTCCACCCTCAAGGAAATTCAGCGGCCTGGGCTGAGAGCCGGTGGCGATCAGCAGCTTACTATAATGAAAGGAACCGGCTTTGTCGGTAAGTACAATCTGAGCCCCGGGTTCAACCGCCAACGCCCGAACGCCGGGCAGAAGTTCTATCTGATTTTGCCGGTAATCGCTCTCGTTAAAGATGTCCAGTTGGTCGCGCGTCTGGGCGCCAAGCAGAAATTGTTTGGACAACGGAGGCCGGCAGTATGGCAACTGCGATTCAGCGGAGACAATAACGATAGTGCCTGCGGCGCCTTCGGCCCGTAATGTATCGGCCGCCGTGGCGCTCGCAGGACCGCCTCCGACGAGCAGAAAGTCCACATGCCGGGTCGCAGTAGTATTCCCTGCCTTTATGTTCATAAGACCCCCTATAGGCTATTGCATAAACCAGCCGTGGCTGGCAACAATGGATTGTCCCGTCAAGGCGTTGGTAGGAAAAGACGCGAAAAACAAGGCCACAGCGGCGATATCCGCCACGTCTGTGAATTCTTTGTCCACCGTTCTGCTTAACATGACTTTGTTGATGACGTCCTCCTCGCTGATCCCGAGGATTTTTGCCTGCTGAGGTATCTGCTTATCGACTAACGGCGTACGCACAAAACCGGGACAAATGACGTTGGCGCTAATGCCTCTAGGTGCCCCCTCCTTGGCCACTACCTTGGCAAGTCCTATCAGTCCATGCTTGGCAGTCACATAGGGACCCTTCAAGGGTGAACCCTCCTTGGAATGCACCGAACCCATGTAGATAATACGTCCACCTCGGCCCGATTGACACATGTATCTCATACAGGCTCGCGTGGTCAAAAAAGCGCCGTCCAAATGGATGGACAGAAGCTTCCGCCAGTTCTCCAGCGACAGGTTCAAAATCGGGTCTATATGCTGTATGCCCGCATTGCTCACGAGGATATCGACACCGCCGTATGCATCCACAACGGCCTTGATGCCGTCGTCCACCGAAGATTCGTTGGTGACATCCATTGCCACTGCCATAGCCCGCCCTGCCGATTCGGTAATAGACTTAGCCGCTGCCTGCGCATCACTCAGATTTATATCGGCAATTGCCACGTAAGCGCCCTCCCGGGCAAAGGTCCGGGCGATTTCCAGACCGATGCCGCTCGCGGCAC
>JBDKUX010000019.1:0-6432 GCA_039679455.1 Smithella sp.
TACATGGATTAAATACCATAAAACTCAATAAATATCGACTATTATATTGTAAATTCAGCATGTTGATTTGAATTTCGACTGATTTTTTGCTTCGTGTGTCGGTCTTAAATCCGACAGACTGCTAGGGCGTCTCAGCCACGGGCAAATGTTGTGGGCCTTGCAATAGATCGACGAAATCAAGGGAAGTCCCTCCTCTGGCGCCACGAATGTTTGCCGGTGCCTATAGCTCTGCTTGGTGATGTTAAGTTTGTCGAGAGGCTAGGCAAAAATACTGAAGGCCTTTTGCCTATTGCCGAGCAGGTCGCGGATGAACTCCATAGACGTACTACGGGAATTGCTCGTTTTATTCTGATTCCGAGTGGGCGCAAACCGAGTAAAAATGAGTGGGATGATATAAACAAAATTGTCAAAGATATAGATCCACGTCCAGCCTACTGGGCGAGGCTGGAGAAGCATTTTTTTGATCTGCTGGAAAATCTGCCGAGCGATTGGGACGGGGCAGCGGGTGATTGGAAACCAGACGATCAACAGACAGCGACGCGGGCTTGGCGAGACGCTATAACACGGGAAGCGGAGCGAGCGCTTGAAGAAAGCATCCGTTGCCTCGGCACAACCGCTCGTGCGATCAGTGCCGTTGCCCGCGTCCGGACTGATTTCAATGACAACGATCTGAAGCCGCAGCCGCTGAAGGCCAAAACTTCCAAACAGAAAACGAAATCAGCTATCAAAGGAGGAAAATAGAAATGAGCTTGGACGACCGACAAAAGACGTTCATCGGCTATCTGCTCAACCTTGCCAAGGAAGGCCAGGAAAACCGGGGTGCGTTGGCTGACCTGCGCAGCGGCCTGGGCAAGGAGCCGGGACAAATGGCCCGCGTACACAGACATGTTGTGCAGTACCTGCCGGAGCAGCGTTACAACGACCGCTGGTATTATGTGACAGCTACGCTGTTTGGGTCATTTCCGAAGCATCGGAAGGGCCGTTCGCTGGGCGCCGCTTTTCAGCCGTTGAGAACCAAGAGCGACAGTATGGAGGCGCGCTTTGTGGCGCTTCTCAATGCACACCCTGATGATCTCGATGATCATTTGCGACACATTGTCCGCTTGCTTGAATCGGCAAAGCCGCCCCAACCGCTTGATTGGTTCCGGCTATTCGACGACCTGCTTCAATGGGATCATCCGGATGGTGATGTCCAGTTGAAATGGGCGGGTGATTTTTACAAAAATAATAGCAGCAGTGGTGATAATACCTCTCAACTCAATACAACCTTGGAAAAAAAGGAGATAGAAAGCCATGAATAATTCCGGTGTCAAAATCGAAGCGCATTTGATTCAGAATTTCGCCCCATCAAACCTCAACCGCGATGATACGGGCCAGCCCAAGAGTGCCACTTTCGGCGGATTCCGCCGGGCTCGGATTTCCAGCCAGTGTACAAAGCGGAACGCCCGAGAACGCTGGCGGGCCGAGGGCACGGTGCGTGTTGGCGATAGGACGAAGAAGATTCAGAAGTTGATTGGCGATAGACTATCGGAAGATAAGGCCTTTATGGAGAAGGTGTCTAAACTTGAGGATTTGAAGGATGGGATTCGCATGTTTACGGAAGCGTACTACTCCGGCTCGGACAAGAAGAAACCGGAGAACACGAGCGTTCTCATCTTCATCGGTCCGGAAGAAGTGAATGCAGGAGTGCAGGCCGTGAAAGACCTCTGGGAGGACCGAACGAGCGAGAGTGAAAAGAAAGGGAAGAAAAGTTCAGAAACTGTCGAAGGGATTGCTACCATCCTGAAAAAGGTGCGGGAGTTTGATCTTAAGAATGTTTCCAAGGAGAAAACCGCTGATATAGGGGACGTTGAATCGGATGAGGGCGGCGGCGAGGCCAATGACGAAGAAGTCGGGGAGGAAAAGGGTGAAAAGAGCAAAGACAAGCGGCCGAAGCTGAAAGCAGTGAAGGAGATTCAGGATAAAATCGAGAATGCGATGATCTCCGCCGACATCGCGCTCTTCGGCCGTATGCTTGCCGAGCAGCCAGGCCGCAACACCGATGGTGCCTGCCAGGTTTCCCATCCCATATCTACGCACAAGGTGGATATGGAGATGGATTTCTACACCGCAGTGGACGATCTGAATCCGGAAGAAGAAACCGGCGCGGGAATGATGGGCGTCATCGGCTTCAACAGCGCCTGCTATTACCGTTATGCGCTGGTGGATCGTGACCAGCTTGCACGCAATCTGGCGCGAAAAACAGAACGCAAAAACGGTCAATGGGTTCAAAACCTCACGCAAGAGGATTATACTGAGGCAGACAAGGTCATCGAGGCATTTCTCGAAGCGATGGTTTATGCCATTCCGACCGGAAAACAGAACTCCTTTGCCGCCCAGAATCTCCCGTCTTTCGGCCTGTTCGTCCGTCGTCAAGGAGGCGTACCTATTTCGTTAGCCAATGCCTTCGCCAAACCAGTGCGCCCCCAAAAGGACGACGACGATCTTGTTGGCCTTTCCGTAGAGGCGCTCACCAGGCATTGGGATGCCCTAAAAGCCGTTTACGGCGCGCAGGGTGTTTTGAACACGGCTTGTTTTCATCTTCAACAGGAAGGCCGTTTGAATGGACTCAAGGATGCGGACAAGAAGAATGTCAAAGAAGCCATTAAAACCGTTTTGGAGGTAGGGGGGCAACCATGAGACGGCACTACACATTGCTCTTGCGTCTCGAAGGCCCTATGCAGTCATGGGGTTATCGCAGCCGCTTTGATTACCGCGACACAGCGCTGGAACCAACGCGCAGCGGAGTGATCGGTCTGATCTGTGCTGCCATGGGCATTGCCCGCGAGGACGGGGAGAAGGCGCTCTTGCGATTTGATCCGATTCGCATGGGTGTAAGTGTTGACGAACCTACTTACTGGCGGATCTGCTTTCCTCGGGCAGTTTATCAGGGGCCGCGCCCCGAACGTGACTACCACACAGCACTTGACGTCATCAAGGCGGACGGCAAGGTATCAGATAATGCAGTGGTGTCCTATCGTGATTATCTGGCCGATGCCTCGTTCACGGTCGGTTTGCAATCAGAGGATTTACAGCTTCTCCAAGACATCGCAGACGCATTGCAAAGTCCGAAATGGCCGCTGTTTCTCGGACGGAAGGCCTTTCCACTGGCCGTGCCGCCTCTTAAACCGGGGGAAGTGCCCAAAGAGGGTTGTTTGGAAGACCACCTTCTCTCGGACGACAAGAAAAAACGCGTGGTGCTGGAATCGCCGGACGGTGAGCGAACCCAGCATGACTGGCCGCTCTGCTTTAGCGAGCGGCGCTTCAAACCAAGAACGATGACGACGCGTTTCACAGGAGGGATAAAATCATGAGCGATGTGAACTCTCCATTGTATCTCTCCCGATTGATCCTGGACTTGAATTGCCGGCAAGTTCGAAGTGAGATATCACAGCCTTATGAGATGCACCGCACCCTCATGCACGCTTTCGAGGGATATGTAGTCAATAAAGAGGAAAATGTGCGGAAGAAATGTGGCGTCCTTTTTCGTGCGGATGTGGACGACCAGAATAGCCGCGCTGTCGTTTATGTCCAATCCATCGCCGAACCCGATTGGTCTTACCTTGATAAGTGCAAGAGTTACCTGCTTTCCGAAGAGGGCATTTCAAACCCGGCCTATAAAAATGTTGCGCTATCATATCGGGGACTTCGGAAAGGACAAACAGTATCGTTCAGTCTGCGTGCGAATCCCACAAAGCGCATCGCCAAACCAACAGAGGACGACGTAATGTTGAAGGGCAAGCGTGTGGCGCTTCTTCGTGCGGAGGAACAGATTGACTGGCTTGTTCGCAAGGGACATAAACGTGAAAATGGTTGCCCCGGTGGTTTTGAGATTCTCTCCAAGGAAATCCAGGAACAGAATGACGAAATCAGACAGATCGTACATGTAAATACCACGCCAGAAGGGAAACAGGCAGGGTATAAAAAGGACGAGAAGGGTGAAAGATGTGGGCATCGGATGACTCACTTAACCGTTCGTTTCGATGGTCTATTACGCATTACCGATCCCGACGCATTTCGAGAAACTCTTATCCGCGGAATCGGCCCCGCCAAAGCCTTCGGCTGCGGCTTGATGCTTGTGAAGCGGGTTTAAAGCTACAAAGAAGCAGAT
The DNA here is from genome assembly GCA_039679455.1 of Smithella sp. Lineage (GTDB taxonomy): Bacteria > Desulfobacterota > Syntrophia > Syntrophales > Smithellaceae > MVRV01. The sequence goes on from JBDKUX010000019.1 coordinate 4,151, forward strand.
AATTATAATTTTTCAGTATTTCTAGGAGTTGTTAAATGACGGATAACCTTCCGGTAAAAAGCGAGTTTCTTGTTTATCAGACCAAAGATGGCGTTATTAAGATTGATGTACGATTGGAAGATGAAACTGTATGGCTAACCCAGCAAATGATGGCTGATCTGTTTCAGACGACGCCTCAGAACATTACCCTGCACCTCAAAAATATTTTTAATGAAGGTGAGTTGAACGAAACCGCAACTTGTAAGGATTTCTTACAAGTTAAAATTGAAGGCAAAAGGCGTGTAGAACGGAAAAAGCGTTTTTATAATCTGGATGATTTCGCCAAAGACGAATACGAATGTTTTGCCGAACGACGCAGAAAATACAAAGAAGCGCTGGGTGAAGCTGAATTGATTAAGACGTCGGAAGAAATGGCCAGGCAAGTGGATTCGGGCCGTGGGAGAAAGACGGCAGTAGCCACTAAACGTAATAGTAAACGTGATAATAAGAAAAAGGACAATTAAAATGACCGAACCTGTCTTACCGCCGCTAAAACCGATACCTATGAAGGATCGAGTTTCAGTGATCTTTGTTGAAAAAGGTAACCTTGATGTTCTGGATGGAGCTTTTGTTGTTGTGGATAAAAACGGTGTTCGCACGCATATTCCTGTGGGCGGTGTGGCCTGCCTGATGCTGGAACCTGGATCGCGAGTATCGCATGCCGCCGTCACGCTGGCTTCACGAGTCGGGTGTCTGCTGGTGTGGGTGGGCGACGGCGGAGTCAGGCTTTATGCGTCCGGCCAGCCGGGCGGGGCAAGAGCGGACAGGCTTTTATATCAGGCAAAACTGGCTCTGGATGACACTGCACGCTTGAAAGTTGTCCGTAAGATGTACGCTATGCGATTTAAAGAAGAGCCGCCAGAACGGCGCAGTGTGGAGCAGCTGCGTGGCATTGAAGGTGTGCGGGTTAGAAAAATGTATGAATTGCTGGCGAGGCAGTATGGTGTTATCTGGAAAAGCCGAAATTATGATCATACTGAGTGGGAAAGCGGGGATATTCCCAATCGATGCTTAAGTTCTGCTACGGCCTGTCTTTACGGTATTTGTGAGGCAGCTATTCTGGCGGCGGGTTATGCCCCTGCAGTTGGTTTCATCCATACAGGAAAACCTCAATCATTTGTGTACGATATATCAGATGTCTTTAAATTTGAAACGGTAGTTCCCGTGGCCTTTCGGATTGCAGCAAAGAACCCCCAGCAGCCGGAACGCGAAGTCCGTATCGCCTGCCGGGATGCATTCCGTCAGTCAAGGATATTGGCCCGAATCATTCCGTCAATTGAAGAGATTCTACATGCCGGCGGACTGGAAAGACCGAAACCTCCTCAGGAGACGGTAGAGATGGCAATTCCAAATAAGGAGGGCATCGGCGATGCTGGTCACCGTGGTTGAAAACGCGCCGCCACGTCTGCGGGGCAGGTTAGCGATCTGGCTTTTGGAAGTGCGCGCAGGTGTTTACGTGGGTAAGGTATCACGCCGTGTACGCGAAATGATTTGGGATCAGATAGAAAAAGGTATAGAAGACGGCAATGCCGTTATGGTTTGGAGTACTAATACGGAATCGGGATTTGATTTTATGACGATTGGTGCTAACAGGCGAATTCCAATAGAAATGGACGGTATAAAACTGGTTTCTTTTCTGCCGGAAGAAGAGAAGAATGAAGGCGTAGAATAGTGAAGTTGTGTGCCATATTTTTGGTGGGAATTTGCTCCTTGAAAATTAAATAAGAAATCAAAGGGATAGAGGAAGTATGTTCCCCACACACGTGGGGATGAACCGACATTAAAATCGGCGATACTCTTATTACACAAATGTTCCCCACACACGTGGGGATGAACCGATGCTTCTTTCCAAGTGGGGGGTCTTGTCAATATGTTCCCCACACACGTGGGGATGAACCGTGTCAAGGAAATAAATGCATAAAAAAGTGGTAATGTTCCCCACACACGTGGGGATGAACCGCTGCCCTTGTAGATAGCAATCTCTGCTTGCAAATGTTCCCCACACACGTGGGGATGAACCGTCGCCCTGACCCGCACAACCGCCGATACCGAAATGTTCCCCACACACGTGGGGATGAACCGCTAAACCTTACCCCATTGAAGGAGTTGTTAATACCAAGTTGCATTCAATAGATGATTAATGATATAATTTACCTTCCAGAGAGATCAATTTTAGGGAGGTAGATATGCGACGTCCGACAACTTTTCCGGAAGGAACAACAGAACGACTCAAGATATTGATG
>JBDKUX010000020.1:0-4714 GCA_039679455.1 Smithella sp.
GCCTTTTGAGCTTCCCCGACCACGTTTTCTATGGACATCTGGAATATACCCGGCATCGATTGGATCGGTTTTTTGACATTTTTACCGGGAACAGCAAAGAGAGGATAGATTAAATCATTAACACTCAGCAGTGTTTCACGAATCAAACGACGGAAGTTTTCATTTTTTCTCAATCGGCGGGGACGGTATTCCGGAAACTGCATTTTTTATTCTCCTATGTTATGGATGCTTTTGAGTTTATGGATTTTTTAACCCAACCTTAAAACTCCTGCGCTGTAATTTCCTCGTCGGTAAGGTAGCAGGCGGGATCAGAGCCCCAAATATCACCCGCCGATTCTGCTCTGGCGCGGAAGTTGCCGCCGCAGACGCTAAGCCAGCAGCAGGAAGCGCAGCGCCCCTGAACGTACTTTTTCTTATCTTTCAATTTGACCAGCAGTTCATTTTTCTCATCCAGCCATATTGCGCTGAATAGCTTTTGCCGGATGTTGCCGAGCGGCTGATTGCGCCAGAACTGGTCGGGATAGACTTCGCCATCCCAGCTGACGCAGCCGATGCCGAGGCCGGAGCTGTTGCCCTCGTTCATTTCCAGCAGTTCCAAAACCTCTTTAGCCCGTGCGGGATCTTCCCGCTTTAATTTCAGATAAAGGTAAGGGCCATCCGCATGGTTATCCACGGTAAGGATTTCCGGCGACAGGCCGTCGTCGAACATCTTCCTGGTCTCGGCGGCGATCAAATCGAGCAGTCTGCGAGTTTCTTCATGGGTCAAGTCCTCGGCGCGCAGTTTGGACCCGCGACCGGTGTACACCAGATGATAAAAGCACATCCTTTCAATTTTTTCTTTTCTGAGGAGATCGAACATCGCTGGCACGTCGGTCAGGTTGTGTTTATTGACGGTAAAGCGGATGCCCACTTTGACCCCCGCTTTGCGGCAATTGCGGATGCCTTCAATTGCTGCGGCGAATGCCCCTTTCTTCCCTCGGAAACGGTCATGCGTTTTTTCCAGACCGTCGAGGCTGACACCGACATACGAAAGGCCGATTTCCTTAAGGCTGGCCGCAACTTCGCTTGTTATAAGCGTACCGTTGGTGGAAATTACCGCGCGCATGCCCTTGTCTTTCGCGTACTGAGCCAGTTCAAAGATGTCTTTGCGCAGCAGCGGTTCACCGCCGGAAAATAAAATTACCGGAGAGCCGAAGGCCGCCAGATCGGCAATTAGTTTTTTGCCTTCTTCCGTGGTCAGCTCGTCAGGATAGTCAACATCTGCGGAATTGGAATAGCAGTGAATACACTTCAGATTGCAGCGACGCGTCATGTTCCAGACAACCACCGGTTTTTTATCTGCTGAAAATTGAAGCAGATGCGAAGGAAGCCGGCCGGATTGCCTGCCGTAGCGCAACACGTCGGACGGTTCCACCGCCCCGCAATATAATTTGGAAATTCCGATCATTAATTATTCCTTCTTTCCGCTGCCTGATTTTTTATCACTTTTAAAATGAAGAACCAAAGACTGCACCAGCTCTTCCATTGTATATTTTTCCTGCCGGATGTCCACACTTAAACCGGCTTTGCGTGCTGTTGCTTCCGTAACCGGCCCGATACAGGCGACCTGGACGCTTGACGGCAGGGTAAAATCTTTACCCATGATTTCCAAAAAGTTGGTGACGGTCGAAGAACTGGTAAAAGTGAGTACATCTATTCGGTTTTCGTTGAGAAGTTCCAGTAATTCCTCCTTTTTCCGGCCGGAATTAACCGTTTCATAGGTTGCAGCAACATCCACAACAGCACCCATTTTCCGCAGTCCTTCGGGGAGGACATCGCGGGCCTGTGCCGCCCGCGGAATGAGTATTTTTTGTCCTTGCAAATTTTGTCCCTCGAATGACTTGAGAATGCCTTCCGAAATGTAATCTTCCGGAACAAGGTCAACTTTGATTCCCTTTTTTATAATTTGCACAGCCGTTGCCGGGCCTATACAGCAGATTTTAATACCTTTCAATTCCCGAATATCCTTGTTCAGCTCCAGGAGGCGCTCAAAGAAATATTGCACACCATTGGCGCTGGTAAATATTATCCAGTTGTAGGATTCCAGTTCCTTTAAGGCTTCATCGAGCCCGCTCCAGTCCCGCGGGGGAATTATTTTTATTGCGGGAAAAGAAATAATCTGTGCGCCTTCTTTTTCCAGCAGGTGTGCCAGATCGTCCGCCTGGCGCTCGGGACGGGTAATGACGACTCTTTTGCCGAAAAGAGGTTTCACATCGAACCATTGCAAAGTATTCCGCAAATCAACAACTTTTCCCACAACGAGAATTGCCGGCGGGGCAAAACCACTGGCCTGCGCCAGATCGACAATTGTGTCCAGCGTGCCGGTGAGGATTTCCTGCCGGGACGTCGTTCCCCAGCGGATTAAAGCAGCCGGTGTTGAAGGCGATTTGCCCTGGGTGATCAATGATTCCGTAATGTGATAGATGTTCTTTACCCCCATGAGAAAAACCAGTGTTCCGATGCCGGCCAGCGCCCGCCAGTCAATATCGCTTTTTTCTTTGGTCGGATCTTCATGGCCGGTAATAAAGGCTACCGTGGAAGTCAGGCCGCGATGAGTCAGCGGGATGCCGGCATACGCAGGAACGGCTATGGCGGAAGTAACTCCGGGAATTATTTCAAACGGCACGTCATGGGAAACCAGTGTTTCCGCCTCTTCACCCCCGCGTCCAAAGATAAAGGGATCGCCGCCCTTCAGGCGGGCAACAGTGTTGCCTTTCAGCGCTTCTTCGGCCAATATTCTGTTGATCTCTTTCTGAGGTAAAGTATGATCGCCGCCTTTTTTCCCGGCATATATAAAGCGGACATCGGCTTTAGTATATTTTAGCAACTCTTCATTGACAAGGTGATCATAGACAACTACGTCCGCCTGACGCAGACATTCCACCCCTTTGAGCGTGATTAATCCCGCATCCCCCGGTCCCGCACCGATTATATAGACTTTTCCTGGTTTTGACATTTGCATCCCTTTATTCTTGTTGCACTAAATTCAGCAGTTTTTTACCGCCTCTTTCCATAATTATTGCGGCCAATCTTGTGCCTAATTCTTCCGCTTCTTCGACAGGGCCTCTGATCCTGTCCCGAATCACAGCAGCGCCGTCCGGTGCGGCCACCAGACCATCCAGCGAAAGTTGCTTGCCTTCGAGTTTGCAATATGCCGCAATCGGCAGACGGCAACCTCCGCCCAATGCCCTCAGGTAGGAGCGTTCGGCGGCAAGCTCCGCCGCTGTTGTTGCATGGTTGAGTTTGGCTAAAATCCCGGCCAAACCGGAATCCGCTTCCCGAATCTGCAAGCCGATCGCACCTTGTCCAACCGCCGGCAGCATAAATTCAATAGGAAGATACTGCGCTATTTTAGCACCGTATCCCAGCCTCTTCATACCCGCCGCCGCCAGGATGACGCCGGTGAGATTTTCCGTTTCAATTTTTTTCAGGCGGGTGTCTATATTGCCGCGCAGAGGCACAATGGTTATATCGGGGAGCATTGCCTGAAGCTGGGCGCCGCGCCGCAGCGACCCCGTGCCTATTTTTGCCCCCCTGGGCATAAATTCGATTTTAATGTTGTCGCGGGCTACCAGAATATCGCGGACATCTTCCCGCGGTAAAATGGCTGCAAATATCAGACCTGCCGGCGTTTCTCCGGGAACATCCTTCATACTGTGCACAGCAAGATCAATGTCCCCCGAAAGTAGTGCATCTTCTATTTCCTTGACAAAAGCACCCTGACCGCCGATTTTGAGCAAGGATACATCCTGCATAATATCCCCGCTGGTTTTAATAACGCGAATCTCGGCGTTTACTTCCGGAACTGTTTTCTTTAAACTTTCTACGACAGTGTTTGCCTGTACCAGAGCCAGTTTGCTGCCGCGTGTTCCAATTTTAATATTCATATCCTACCTTTCATTCGTCAAGACGGAAAAGCTGACGCACTGCAGCGACAATATCCTGAGAATTATACTCGGCGCTTTCTTCCTTCATTACCACCACCGGCGCGTGCAGAATCTTATTGACGATGCCGTTTACCAGCGCTTCTACTTTTTCCCGGTCGCCGTTTTCGAACTTCGACATCCAGCTCTGGGCTTTTACCATTTCCATCCTTACAATACTTTCGGCCTTATTGCGCAGCGAAACAATTGTCGGCACAACTTTCAATTCTTTGAGCCACTTGCTGTACTGGGCCACCTCTTCCTCAACGATTTCTTCCGCCTTGAGCGCCTCCCGGTGGCGATTTTTTATATTTTCATCGACAATATCCTGCAAGTTGTCGATATTATACAGATAGACATTGCCGATGTCATCCGCCGCCGGATCAATGTCGCGGGGCACGGCGATATCAATCAAAAACAGCAGGCGGTTTTTGCGCTTGCGCAAACAATTGCGGATCATTTCTTCCGTTACGATATACTCCGGCGCACCGGTGGAACTGATGACTATGTCGGCATCGCAAAGTGCTTCGGTAAGGTTGGCAAGTCCTATGGCTTTGCCGTGATATTTTTCCGCCAGTGCAGAGGCCTGCAAAACTGTTCGATTGGCAACGGTAATTTCCTCCGCGCCGTTGCCGATCAGGTGGGTGACGGTCAACTCCGCCATCTCCCCCGCGCCGATAACCAAAACTTTTTTCCCGGCCAGCGTTCCGAATATTTTCTTGGCCAGTTCCACGGCGGCAAAGCTTACCGAA
>JBDKUX010000021.1:0-3647 GCA_039679455.1 Smithella sp.
TTCTGGAGATCGCCCGTACGCTGGCCGTGGAACCGCAGCTTATCCTGATGGACGAACCGGCCGCAGGATTAAACAGCCTGGAGACGGCTGAACTGGCGGAGCTCATTCGGAAAATTCGGGAATCGGGTATAACCATTGTGCTGGTGGAACACGACATGGAACTGGTAATGGATGTTTGTGATTCCATCATTGTTCTAAATCTGGGGAAAATGCTGGCGGTAGGCACTCCCCGCGAGATACAGGAGAATTCTGCGGTGATCGCGGCATACCTGGGTGAAGGATGATTGTATATGTTGAAGATAAAAAACATAAATACCTATTACGGCCAGGTTCATGCTTTGAAGAATATTTCCCTGCACTTGAATGAAGGCGAAATAGTTACACTTATCGGCGCCAACGGAGCGGGTAAAACTACTCTGCTTAATTCTTTATCCGGTATTGTACCGGTGCAAAGCGGCGAGATTTTTTTTGCCGGATCAGCCATGATTAATCTTGCCCCGAGCAGAATCGTCCGGCTGGGCATATCGCAGGTTCCGGAAGGCAGGCAGGTATTCAAACCGCTGTCTATTGAAGATAATCTGGAACTTGGAGCCTATCAGCATTACAGTTCCAGGGCCGGCAGGGCTGAAGCAAAAATCACCGCCTCCATGATCTACGCTTTATTTCCCATATTGCAGACAAGAAGAAAACAACTGGCCGGAACGCTGTCGGGCGGAGAACAGCAGATGCTTGCCGTCGGTCGCGCATTGATGGCTAAACCAAAACTTTTGCTGCTCGATGAACCGTCAATGGGACTTGCTCCCATGGTTGTCCAGGAAATATTTCGGGTTATTGAAAACCTGTCGCAAGAAAAGAAAACGACTGTGCTGTTGGTGGAACAAAATGCCCGCGCCGCTTTGAAAATAGCCCATCGCGGCTATGTGCTGGAAACGGGGAAGATGATTCTGGAGGGCAGCGCCTCCGAATTATTGGAAAATAAAGACGTGCAGCGGGCCTATTTGGGCAGGGATAAGAAGGAAATCTGGGAGAGGTAAAGAAGGTTTTTGAACAGCACTAAAAAAGAGGGAATTGTAACAGCTTAAATTTTTCGGGAGGTTTTACTTATGAAGATCTGGGATCCGACTTCTGAGTGTATGTCACGCGATGAATTGGAACAACTGCAACTGGAACGACTTCAGGCGACAATCAATCGAGTACATAAAAACGTCACCCATTACCGGAAGAAATTTGCTGAACTGGGCATCATCCCGGAGGACATTCGTTCACTTTCCGATTTAACCAAACTTCCCTTCACCACTAAAGATGATTTACTCACCGACTATCCCTATGGAATGTTTGCCGTACCCCTCCGCGAAGTCGTGCGCATCCATTCGTCTTCGGGAACAACCAGCAAGCCGATCGTTTTTGGTTATACTAAAAATGATGTCCGCATCTGGTCCAATCTTGTTGCCCGTTTTATGACTTCCGCCGGTGTCACTTCCGACGATCTGGTGCAGATAGCTTTCAGCTACGGCCTTTTCACCGGCGCCTTCGGCATCCATTACGGTGCGGAGGCCATCGGTGCTTCAGTAATTCCGATGAGCACGGGCAACACGGAAAAGCAAATCATGATCATGCAGAATTACAGGACAACCGTATTAATCGGCACTCCCAGTTACGCCTTGGAGATCGCTTCCCGTATGAATCAGACCGGAATCGATCCGAAATCGCTTTATCTGAAGGTTGGACTTTTTGGGGGTGAGCCGTGGTCGGAAAAAATGCGTGGGGAAATCGAGGCCGGACTTTGTTTGAGTGCCATGGATAATTACGGCGTTTCCGAAGTAATCGGGCCCGGTGTTGCCGGCGAGTGCCAATGCAGAACCGGTATGCATATTTACGAAGATGCCTTCATTCCGGAGATTATTGATCCGCAAAGCGGCGCCCTGCTGCCCCCCGGCAGCGAAGGCGAACTGGTGCTGACGACGCTGACCAAGGAAGCTTTTCCGATGATTCGTTACCGCACCGGCGATATCACCAAGCTGGATTATGCTCCCTGTGCCTGCGGCAGAACTCTGGTGCGTATGCAGAGGGTTCTGCGGCGTTCCGACGATATGCTCATTATTCGGGGAGTGAATGTTTATCCTTCCCAGATTGAAGAAGCAATCGCGAATGTTGCCGGAGAACAAGCCCCCTGCCAGATTGTTGTTGACCGCCGGGGTGCGATGGACAGCCTCGAAGTAGTAATTGAAGTTACCGGCAAAATATTTTCTCTGGAATTGCAAAAGCAGCGCTCTTTTTTGGAATCGGTAAAAAAGCGTATAAGTTCGGTAACCGGCATCGGCGTGTCCGTAAGACTGGTCGAAGCCAACAGTTTGCCCAGGACGTCAGGAAAGATAACCCCGGTTGTGGATAACAGGCAATTTTAATCAACAATATTTGCTTGTCACAGCAGCGAATTTTCTGTAAATAAGCAGAGCGTGACAATACCTGTCTACGGATATTTCAACCGGTTTGACCCCGTGTTTATGGAAAGGAAAATATATGGGCGAAGGAATTGGCGATTATACAAAAAACATGGTCGATTTACGAAGGCACATGTGGATGGCGGGGGTGGAAGTGGAACTGCGCCGCCTCATCTGGCAAATCGCTGTGGTCGGTAAATATATTTCCGCCAAAATTCATGAAGCCAACCGTAAACTTGCGGGATTCAAAAACATTTACGGAGAAGAACAGCTTTCACTGGATCGCAGTGCGGATGAAATCCTGAAAAATCAATTGCAGTTTTCCGGTTTTGTCCGGGAATATGCGTCGGAAGAGCAGGAACAGATAATTCAGATCGGCAAGGGCCATGAAAAATATATTGTCACGGCTGATCCGCTGGACGGTTCTTCGCTGGTGGATACCAATCTGGCCATCGGCACGATTATCGGCATCCATAAGGAATCGGTTTTTGATACCGGCAGAAATACGATGGTCGCCGCTCTCTACATTACTTACGGCCCCCTGATTACAATGGTTTATTCGGCAGGCTCCGGTTCTCATGAGTTCGTGCTCAATCGGGAAGGCGAATATGTTCTTTCTCAGGACAACATCAAACTGAAAGACAAAGGCTCTATCTTTTCCCCCGGCGGCCTGCGCAACGAATGGACGCCGGAGCATCTGAAATTCATCGAAGAACTGGAAAAAGACGGCTACAAACTGCGCTACAGCGGCGGATTTGTACCGGATATCAATCAGGTACTGATTAAAAAAGGAGGGTTGTTTACCTACCCGGCTCTGCAGAAATCACCGCAGGGCAAGCTGCGACTCCTTTTTGAACTGCAGCCTATGGCTTTTATTATGGAACAGGCAGGCGGGCGGGCAACGGACGGCAGGGAGGATATTCTGTCTTTAAAAGTACAAAACGTTGATCAACGTTCACCAATTTACATCGGCAGCACCACCGAAGTTCAAATGGCTCAGCAATTTTTGCCATAGCGGCTTCCGTCCGGTTCGAACGGAATATTTGACTTCCTGCCGCTGGAAATTAATGTTACGGCACAAATCTACATTAAAGGAGCTCTGATGATTTACGAAAGCAAGGATCAATTAAAAAGCAAATGTTCCCCGGTTATTCAACTCGACGGCGGTGATGTCCGTATTCTGGACGAGGAAAAGCTTAAAAGTGA
>JBDKUX010000022.1:0-2790 GCA_039679455.1 Smithella sp.
TCCCGTTGTCCAACGGGCACTGAAAAGAGTATGCGGCTGGATGAATATTTATAAAAACAAAAAAAGCAGCACCGATCTCTCGATACCGCTTCTATGAGTTACCGCGTGAGCGGTTTAGTTCAACAATGCAATAAGTGGAAAGCGTTCCGTCATATTACCCCATATAGATGGAAATATTTTCCACTTATTATGATATTAAGCTACAAAACATGGAAAAACGACCTTCATTTTTTCCACTTATTACAATTTGCCTTACCAAATTCCACTTATTGCGATATTAAAGGGGTAAACATGGAAAACAACCCCCAAGTTCCATCCAAATCCCAAATTAATTGACCAGGTTCGAGAAGTCTTTCGATATCACGCCCGAGCTTATAGCACAGAGCATCCTTATTTTCAATGAATTCTTCGTTATATTAACTACTTCGGTGACAAGACGGTCAATAATAGGAGGGTGGTTCTATTTAACTTCCAAAAAATCAAAAAAGATTGATTCGTAAAAAAGTAGCAGAATTAACAATTTTCGGACGACCTCGTAAAAAGGCCGCAGGCAAGGTGCGCGAATCATAAGGGGTGAGGCATACTTAGCGTACGCCGCGTTAAGCCTGCCCCGTGCTTGATACGGGGAGGGATGAAGCGCAACACAGCATCCGGCTTTTTTACGAGGTCGTCAAACCAGCTCATCAAATATTTTATTCACCACGTCGATATAATTATCCCGGTGATGTGTTTTCCAGATTTTTTTGCGTATTTTATGGGTGTTCTCAAAAAAGCCGCCCAGGTATGTCCAAATTTCTTTCATTTTGTTCGTTATATGCGCGGGGCCGAACAATATTGCCGAATATTCGGCAAATAAACGGTCATGAAAAGCTCTGATTATTTTTACTTTCTCAGGATACGGCTTTATTGTTTTAAATTTGATTTCTTCCGCCAGGAACGGATTTTCCAGGAGGCCCCGGCCGATCATCCAGCGATCAATTGATCCAAACCGCTTCTCCAGCAGTTCCAGTTTGGAAACGGAATTGATATCACCGTTATAGACAATCCGGTGTTTCGAGAGCTTAAGACACTCTTCGAAAATATCTAGATCAACGTCCCCTGTGTACATTTGCACACCGGTTCGGGGATGGATGATCAGTTCCTCCAGCGGAAACTGGTTGAAGATCGGAATGAGCTGTAAAATCTCATCAGGATATTGCAACCCCAGTCTGAGCTTTATAGATATCTGCGGCTTCAGAGCCGGTATAGCTTTTTCGAGAAATGATTCAATGCGATCCGGGTGGCAAAGAATGCCCGCCCCCCTGCCCTTCTTCACAACTATGCGGAAAGGACAGCCGATGTTCCAGTTTACCGTGCCGCAGCCGATGTCATACAACGCGTTGGCGAACTTTATAAAGTCCTCCGGCGTGGAGCTCATTATCTGCGGTATCGTGGGAATGCCTGTATTTTTTTCCGGGTAAAGTTCACGCAGCGTATAGCTGTCCGGTTTCATTTTCTTCGACGGGGAGATAAAGGGCGCCATCGCCAGATCCACTCCCTTAAAGAAAACGGGAAACAGGTTACGGTAAATTATGTCTGTTGTCCCTTGAATTGGGGCGAGGTAAATTATCATGCTAAACTTTAATTCCTTTGGCTCTTATTATTCCAGTTTCCAAGCAATCATTATACTTGTTCCCGACAGCAGACGGTTTGTCAAGACCAACTTTATAGAAATATTACTACAAATGTCGCACAGTAATAAAGACATTCCAAGCCGATTCACCCCTGATTAAGCGGCAAGTAACAATTGACAGTCTGTTGGCTTTTCCCTTATACTTTAGCACCCTACCGGCATGTTTTGTTTGTCCCTTAACCATGTAAACAGGAGGCAACTATGACAACCTCAGATAAATTCAGTCGACGCGAAGTGCTGAGCAAAGGCTTGTCGCTGGGACTTATGGCCGGCGGTATCGTGATTCTGGACAGGCCGGACTTTCTGATTGCCAAGGAAAGACCATCGGCAATCCCCGATCTGGTCGCGGTGAAAAACGGCACGCCTGATGCCATGTTTAAAAAGGCCATCGAGTTGATGGGCGGCATGAATTTATTCGTCAAAAAAGGGCAGACGGTTGCGGTCAAACCCAACATCGGATTTCCACGAGTGCCTGAAGTCGGCGCCACGACCAATCCGCTGCTTGTCAAAGCTATCGTTGAATCCTGTTACACAGCAGGAGCCAAGCGCGTCTATGTTTTCGATAACGTAGTCACCGCCACTTCCGGCAATGCCCGTAACTGCTACAGACTGAGCGGTATTGAGCAGGCAGTCAAAGCCGTACGCGGTATTGTTGTGCCGATGGACGATTTCAGCTACCGCAAAGTCACCATCCCCGGCGGGAAAACGCTCAAAACCGCCGAGGTACACAACCTGATTCTGGATTCGGACGTATTCATTAATGTACCGGTTCTGAAGCATCACAGTTCCGCCCACCTGTCCATCGCCATGAAAAATTTGATGGGCGTTGTCAAAAACCGCATGGAATACCACTTGACCGGGCTGGATCAGTGCATCGCGGATTTCTGCCTTTACCGCAAACCCGATCTCAACGTCGTGGATGCCTACCGCGTACTGATGAGCAACGGCCCCTCGGGACCAAGTAATCCCAAATACGCCAATGTGCAGATGAAAAAGACTCTTCTGATGTCAAAGGACATCGTTGCCATTGACGCCGCAGCCGCCAAAATATTCGGGAAGGAACCGGATGATATCGGCTATATCAAAATCGCCCACACTCAGAAAACCGGCAACATGAA
>JBDKUX010000023.1:0-52308 GCA_039679455.1 Smithella sp.
CTATCATTCCCAGGGGAATAACTGCGTCACAGCCGTCCCATGCGGCCAGCATCTCAATAACCTCGATAACCAGGTCAAAGTCAAATTCACCTACGAGATCAACCGGATTTACTCTGTTCCAGTAAGGCGGCAGAATTTTATCGATCCGGCGTATAATATCATCGGACAACGGCGGAATTGCCAGCCCTGCTTCGGAGCATTGATCCGCTGTTACAACGCCCCATCCTCCGCCGAGAGTAACAAGGGCGACACGATTTCCCCGGGGAAGCGGTAGAGATGAAAAAGCTGCAGAAAAATCAAGCAAGTCTATCGGTTGCTTGACGAGAATGATTCCTGCCTGACGGCAAGCGGCATCAAACACCCGGACATTGGAAGCCATGGCTCCCGTATGGCTTGCCGCTGCAGTATGTCCGGCTTGTGTGCGTCCTCCCTTAAGCAGAACAATAGGTTTCTTCCTGGAAAGACGTTCAGCCTCTTGTAAAAATCGTCTCCCGTCTTTGACGCCTTCAACATAAAGGATGACCGTATTGGTCTTTTCATCCACTTCAAAAGCTTTCAGGTAGTCCTCTATGGTGATCATGGCTCCATTGCCGGAACCACAAAAGACTCTTAAACCGATATTCTCTTTTTCCGCAAAAGTGGTGAGTTGGGTTCCAAAGTTGCCGGATTGCGTGATCAGTCCGACTGAACCAGGCTTCGTTCCGCCAATCGTTCCCACGCAAAACACTTTCTCATGCGGATTAATAAACCCCATTGTATTCGGTCCGACAATGAGAATACCCGCATCTTTTGCCGCGGCAATCAGCTCTTTTTCCAGTCGGGTGCCGTCGTCTCCCGCCTCCGAAAAGCCTGAGCTGATGAGGAGCATGTATTTAATCCCCTTCTCTTTCATGGCCGGTATCATGGATATTACCTGCGAAGCCGGTATCGTCATGGCAACAAGGTCCACCGGACCGGGTATGTCGGCCAGGGACTTGTAAACCTTTCTTCCGGCAATATCCTTATTGTTGTTGGCATTGACCAGATAAATTTCTCCCTGGTATCCGCCGGCTACGGTATTGGCAAGGAGTCTGTAACCCCATTTGGCAACATTGCCCGACGCGCCGACAAAGGCAATGGACTTCGGTGCAAAGATATTAAAAATATCCTGCGGAGTCACCGAGGGACTATCCAAATTTTTTTCAATTCTCTTACCGAGAATAATCAGAGCATCCACTGCCGTAATACCGCCCGCCGCATCAGCCACCAGTGGGTTAACATCTATTTCGACAATATCGGAACATTCCATTGCCAGTTGCGACAGCCCCAAAATAGTATCAATGATTTGTTTTTGTTCCACCGGTGCTTCTCCCCGGAACGGCCCCAAAAGTTTTGCTGAACGCAGCTCTTCAAGCATCGCTTCCGCCTGCGTCTTACTTACCGGCGCCACCCGAAAAACGACGTCATCCAGAGCTTCCGTGAATATGCCGCCCAGTCCGAACATTATAACAGGTCCGAATTGCGCGTCGTAGAACATACCCGCAACGAATTCCCGCCTTCCCCGCACCATCGGCTGCACAAGATATCCTTCCAGATCAGCCCCCGCTGAACGGCCTATTTTATCTGCGGCAGTAAGAAGCTCTTCGCGAGTAGTTATATTCAGGCAGACCAATCCCCGCTCCGTTTTGTGCGTCAGTTTTGATCCTAAGCCTTTCAAAACGATAGGATAGCCATACTTCTCAGCAACTTTCACGGCTTCATCGGGCGTCAATGCAATGGTTTCCGGAACCACCGGAATTCCATATTCCGACAGAATCTGTTTTGATTCGGCTTCAGTCAGTGCATTCCGCTTCCCGGTCTTTGCCGCTGCAATTATTTTCTCTTTGATTTCTATATCTTTCATGTACTTCACCTCAATTAGTGAGAAAGCTTGATAATGATCCGATTTTCAGATTGTTGTTATGGAATCTGCAACAATTGGGAAAGAGATGGATAAAGATGATTTTCGTCAGTTCAGATTTTACTTATGATATTTTTTTATTATAAATCGGCTGCTTTTACATCAGTCACAAACAAAACGCAATATTCACGAGTAATTTCCGGTCAGCAGAGAATTCATCGAAATGTTCGATTTTAATATTCTTACTCTTTTTTTTCAGAATATCTCCGAGATCATCTTCTTCCCAGTAGTGTGCTGAACCCTCCATCTTACAGGCTGGTTAAAATGTTCAGTTGCAAGGCATCGCAAAAAACGAATCGCGAAGCGTATATAGAAATACGGGAAGCGTAAGGTTTGCAGCGTAACGAAGCAGATGAATCTTTTTGACAGCCTGCTAATTATCTTGATTATTCCGAGTGGTTAATATCATTCACCAAGGCCGAAAGTCAATAAAAAAATAGGGTAAACTCGAAGTGAGCAGGCAGCAATTACGGATTTTAAAGCAATGATTATGACGTATTAGCAGGGAGGAGGCTTTAAGGTGCATCGACAATACACCTGTAAAGCCTCCTTTTTGTCAAGAAGGATGCTTTAAATGCAACCTGATATTATTAAAGACCTTTTTTCTCGAACCAGTAAAACAGAAGAATAAACAGGGCGCACAGGATGACGATAATTATCCAGTGATTAATTCCGGATGCTGTGGCAAGTGTAATCTTTCCGAAGTCTCCCCAGGTCAGTACCGTTTCCTTCATCAGCGGATACATCTCGGCATAAAGCCCCGCTCCGAGGAGCATCCCCGATAAGCTAAAGACGCTGTCGTAGCGGCCTTCCCCCAATGCTCCCATCGCGGTGGCGGGACAGTAACCTGCAATACCCCAGCCCAGACCAAATATCAAGCCACCCAGAATGTTGCCGCCCAGAATCAACGGTTTTACGGAAAGCTTGATAAGACCGAAGTCAAGTAACAAATAGATGCCCACCATGGCCACCAGAATTGTCGTGAGCATAAATTTAACGATGGTCATATCCCGGAGACGCAGGGCGCCCAGTTGCCGGTCATAACGTATTACTTGTGCCTTTTGCAAAAGGATTCCGAAAATGATGCCGGTGACGGCGCCTGTCAGCAGTTCATTCATGGCCATTACCTCCTCCATAAATAATCCTGGCCATAATCATTCCGGCCACAAAAAAGCAGATTAAGGATACGAAGCCGCTCACAGCCAGCTGAGCCAGACCGCTTAGTCCGTGACCGCTCGGGCACCCGTCGGCGAGACGCGCCCCGAACATCAGCACCGCTCCTCCCAGAAAAGCCATTGTCCACCTTTTGGTGCGGGATGCTCCAAAACGCTCCTCCCACATCGGTGGTACGGCAACAGCCTTAGCGTCTTTGGAAGTCCACGCTGATAGCAGAGAACCGAAGAAAACCCCGACGACAAAGAGAAACTGCCAGTCCACCTTTACTTTCTCTTTAACGAAGTATGCCATTTCAGCCACCTTCTCGGGCGCAACGGTTTGTTCGATGAAACCCGAAGCACGAACGAAGGTTGTTGAGGCGCCGAAATATTTTCCGGTAAGAAAGACGGATAACACCAGGAGAAGACCGGCCAGAGCACCGGCTACATAAGGAGACCATTGTTTCTGCTGCAGAACATTCATGTTTTTACCTCCTTGTTCAACGAGTAAAAAAACGTCTGACCGGAATATAGATAATTCCGGTCACCTGAATTTCTCCAGAAAGAACAATATGGTTCTATGATGAGTCTTAAATATCTTTCGCTATGCCCGGGATATTAATTTTTAGCTTTGTTTCGAAATAAAATTAAATGAATTGCGGCATAGGGTGTAATATGAATCACTTCATTAAAAAAGCGGAACCTTCTGTGGGCTCCGCCTTTTTCTCTTGTAAATAAG
Organism: Smithella sp.; assembly: GCA_039679455.1. GTDB lineage: Bacteria > Desulfobacterota > Syntrophia > Syntrophales > Smithellaceae > MVRV01. The sequence goes on from JBDKUX010000023.1 coordinate 3,833, forward strand.
ATTTTTTATTAATTGTTTATATTACGCAGAAAACTTTTTCCTTAAACCGAACAATCCCAGCAGTCCGGGAGCAAGGAAAACCACAGATGCCGGCAATGGTACCGTCGGTTGAGGTATAGTTCCTCCGAAACCGTCAAGGTACACATATCCCCCATGAGCTCCATAGGGGCAATCCGACCCAAGGAGTGTCAATGTGAATGTGTCACCAATGCGATTGGAAACATCCAGGTCTTGAACCTGCCAATCCGAGTAATACCAAGAACCACTCTTATGAAAGTAGGCGGGGGTAGAGGCAGAATCGTAACTGACGTAATAAAGTGTATCACCCTTAGTATCATCTGTTAATTTCAAGGCAAAATAGTCTGAATCCCCTATACTATGAGATTGTTGCAGAACGGCTGCCCAGGCGAAATAAATATGCGAATCGGTATAGTTGGTGACGGTCTGGGAAATTGCCGATACATGGTAGCTAGGGTCATAGTTGTTGATTCTGGCGGCATAAGTGCCATTATAAACCGTGTTGAGCCCCGATCTTGGATCAATTCCCTGTGTTACGACTTCACTCTTTGCAGAAAAGACTGACGCGTTATACCTAGATCCGCCAGGTAGATAGTCAGTTGGTGATACTGAACCGCCATACCAATAACCACCACCCGTGGTCCATCCATTCCAATTTCCATCCTCAAAGCCACCATTGACAAACGTACCTGCACTTGCGACGGATGCAATGAGTACCATTGTCAATACGATAAATGATACTTTTAGAAATTTCTTCATAACAACCTCCCCTCTATTTTTCTTCTTTACAGTTTAAAAGATTTTCCAACTTTTTAATTTCCTGATGCCGTGTACGCTATTGAATTACAAACCTCACTCTTCGTAACACCTAACCTCGCTCGCCAACATCCAGCCCAGATTTTTGAGTAATATAAAGGCAGTATTTATTTAAGAAGACAAAGAGTAAAGTTGCCCAATAACGCTAAAAGGAAACATTTCAACAATTAATTTTTCTTTTTCTTCCTCCTTTCTGTCTATTTATTGACCCCACCTTTTAGAGGGGGTAGAAATTGCAAGCTTTATTGTTGGTTACTCATCTTAAAATGAACGCTTGAATCCATAAACGCACGTCTGGATCAGGCAGCCACTCACCTAGTCGGTATTTATCTTACCTACTGCGTTGCCGCCAGTTACCACGCCGAAGATTCGAGCGGTAAAGTCTATGCAGGCACATGATGCTATAGAGAAATCAACAGCGGATTTCTGCACATAAACGGCACAGTAGACGTCATTATGAGAAAGAACACGAGATCAACGACATTAACGGTGTATGATAAGGAGCTAAACAAGTTGATCTCAAAAAAGTTATGTTGTTGAATAAAACCTCTGATTAAACCGTCTGTAGCGTCATGCGTTTCGCACTCGTTTTACCTGCATTGTGGAAAATATTGGTGGCCATTAATCTTTTCCAAGGGGATGGAATCCGAATATTTAATTTAACAATACTTTACAATAATTAATACATATTCCTCTTAGCAAAGTCCATATAGAGAGGAGTTTATTTTTTCTATGTTTTTGGATATATATACAAGGGAAGATTTTTGATTTGCTATTGATAAAAATTCAATTATATATAACTTAACTTTTGCACACCGTAGATGGTGCGCATATATCTGATAATTAAGAAGAAACTGTTTGTAAATATCCTTAAAGAAGCAATTGGTTCTTCTAAAAATGCATCGGCAGCAGACCGTAGTGGTATGGGCTACAAACGCGTCATAGGATCGCCCCTAGCACTCTTTGACAAGATGGAGAAACGACTTGGCTATTTTGAAGAATACCTCGATATTCCATCGGCGTTTATCTGTATGGAATTGGCAATGAAATTATTATCTGGCGCCGAATATGGCCCTGCCGATGCGGACGATTGTGGAGCCTTCTTCAATGGCGACTTCAAAATCGTCCGTCATGCCCATGGAAAGTTCTTCCATTTGAACCCGGGGGATTCCTTCGCGGGCAATATCATCGCGCAGATTCCGCAGCGCCTGAAAATAGGGCCGAGAGGTTCCGGGATCATCGGAATAAGGCGCCATTGTCATAAGTCCGCGCACTAAAAGGTTTTCCATGCTGGCAATGCGGCAAATTAGTTCCTTCGCCCGGGCTGTGGGAACTCCATTTTTGGTCTGCTCGCCGCTGATATTGACTTCAATCAGGATATCCATTGTGCGATTGACGGCATTAGCCCGCTTGTTCAACTCCTGCGCCAGCTCCAGACGGTCAACGGAATGGACGCAGTCAAAAAGCCTGACGGCATATTTTGCCTTGTTGGTCTGCAAATGGCCGATCAGGTGCATTTGGGCGCGGCCGCCCAGCAATTCATGTTTTTCTCTGGCTTCCTGAACATAATTTTCTCCCAAAAGGGTTATGCCTGCATCTACCGCCTGCAGAATGCGCTCGGCCGGTACGGTTTTGGTTACGGCCATCAGCGCTACGGAATCCGGATTCCGCCCTGCGCGCGCACAGGCAGCAGCTATTCTCTGCTTTATTTTTTCTATATTGGCTGCAATGTCTGTTTCCATTTTGAATCACCTGAAATTTATGGCGTTGAGTTTCTTTAATTCTTCCAATACTTCGCAAAGCGGCAGTCCAATTACGTTGGTATAAGATCCACGGATGGCTTTGATAAAGTAAGCGCCTTTGCCCTGCACTGCATAGCCGCCGGCTTTGTCGTACGGTTCATCACAGGATATGTACCATTCCATCTCTGCAGTGCTGATCGGTTTAAATTTCACCGCCGACTGAACAACTGTTGTTTTTATCGTTTTGGAAGCCATACAGGTGAGGGTAAATCCGGTGAATACCTTATGCTCTCTGCCGCTGAGCCTCTCCAGCATTTGCCGTGCCTGCGTTTTGTTTTTCGGTTTGCCTAAAATCAGATTATCGATAACAACAATGGTATCGGCACCCAGCACCCAGGCGTCTGGATACTTGAGAGCCAGAGCCCGGGCCTTATCCTGCGCCAGTCTTCTCACATGCTGCCGCGGCGTTTCTCCGTTTATGTAGTCTTCATTGACGTGAGCCGGCAGAATTTTAAATTTTAATCCCACTGAACGCAGCAGCTCCTCACGACGCGGTGAGGCGGAAGCCAGGATGAAAGGGGAAGATAATGAGATTGTCATGAATTCTTCTTACCACTCAAATAAATATTGGAGTATTTTTATCCCAGATAAACTTTAACCTGTCAATTGCAATCTAATTGTCTGATTAACGGCGGTCAATAAAACCCTTGACGGTTTTTTGTTTTTTCGTCAAGTTGGGAAGTCAAGGACACAGGATAAAGGATAAAGGATAAAGGATAAAGGACAAAGAAAAGGTTGCCGGTATAATTGAGTTGATTGCAGCGGCAAAAGCGAAAAAATGAAGACATTAGATTTATTCAGTCCCAAAGAGTCGGATGACGCGGATGCATCGGCGCCGCTGGCGGAAAGAATGCGGCCGAAGACAATTGCGGAGTACATCGGCCAGTCCCATCTTTTGGCTCCGGGCAGTCTGCTGCGGCGTTCCATTGAAGAAGATAAGTTGTTTTCCATGATTTTCTGGGGACCGCCCGGTTCCGGGAAAACAACCCTCGCCCGTATATTGGCTAATGAAACAAAATCACATTTTGTCAGTTTTTCCGCCGTTCTTTCCGGGGTAAAAGAAATCCGGCAGGTCATCGATGACGCCCGGCAGCTATGGGAAAACAAGAAGAAAAAGACCGTTCTTTTTGTTGATGAAATTCACCGTTTTAATAAAGCGCAGCAGGACGCCTTCTTGCCGCATGTCGAAAGCGGCTTGATTACTTTGATTGGTGCTACCACCGAGAACCCTTCCTTTGAGGTTATTGCCCCTCTTTTATCACGCACAAGAGTTTTACTGCTCAAGCCGTTTTCGGAAGAGGATTTAACGGCTGTCGTCAAGCATGCGCTGACGGATGAAACTAAAGGTCTGGGCAAGCTGGCAATTAGAATCGATACCGACGCCATACACTATATTGTCGGTCTTGCCGACGGCGATGCGCGCAGCGCTCTGAATAATTTGGAGGCTATTGCAGCGGTAGTGCTAAATCTGCCGGAGGAAAAAAGAATAATCACCCGCAAAGCGGCCGAGGAAACCCTGCTTAAAAAAGCATTACTCTACGACAAGGACGGCGAAGAACATTACAATCTGATTTCCGCTTTTCACAAGAGTCTGCGCGGCAGTGATCCCGATGCGGCCTTGTACTGGTTGGGCCGGATGCTCAATGCCGGTGAAGATCCTCTTTTTATCGCCCGCCGGATGATCCGCTTTGCTTCCGAAGATATAGGCAACGCCGATCCGCACGCGCTGGCTATTACTGTTGCCGCCCAGCAGGCTTTTCATTTTATCGGTTTACCCGAAGGAGAACTGGCGCTGGCGCAGGCTGCTGTATATCTGGCGACGGCGCAAAAGAGCAATTCCCTTTATACCGGCTATGGCCGGGTGAAAGAAATTATTAATAAAACAGGCTACCTGCCTGTGCCGCTGCATATTCGCAACGCTCCGACAAAATTAATGAAGGAACTTGATTACGGCAAAAATTATAAATACGCCCATGATTACGATGATGCTTATGTTGCACAGGAATACCTGCCGGATAAACTTCAGGGACAAAAATTCTATTACCCCAAAGAAAGCGGCTATGAAAAAACCATCAAGGAAAGAATGGCTTTCTGGAGGCAAAAGAAGAATTCAGATAGGGGCGGCAAGTAATAAAAACTGCTTTTACGAAGCCATTAAAAAAGGGGTGCCTGGTTAGAGCGCCCCTTTTCCCGAAGAGTGAAGGCCTGTTGCCTTCCTGGTTTGTTTCGCTGTCGGCTAATCATGCCCGTTATGTTTAGTCGACAACCTTTTACTACTGTTTTTATATTTAGCAGGTAATATGCCATGATTTAGTCCCCCATGCTAAGATGTTGTATTTTATGGTGAATAGATGATGAGCGGCATTTTTAGTATTGGTTCAAAGAATTGTTTTACGGCAATAAATGTCGACTGTTGATCTTTTTTAATAAATAAACTGTAGTAAAAACAATCAAATATATAAAACAACCTGTCAGTGTTTTTTCGACATAAATGTCGAGCCACGCATGCAATAACCGTTGACTTTTGTCGGAAATCACCTAATATGAGCAGCAATTCTGCGTCCCGAGGAATTTAATGTTTTTTTTCAAAAAGAAAGAATTGGTAGTTAATCAGGCAAGCCGTAAAGATAACGGCACCTTTTTGCAACCCTGGGCCGTTGCCATTGTTTCCGCGATATTTGTTGTCTTAATCCTCGTAATGGGATTTTTCGGCCTTAGAAGAAATGACTCTAATCTGGTCGGTTTCATGGAAGATCAGGCCTTGAGTACGATCAGCGTCTTACAGCAATTAACGGAAGAGAATTTAAAAAATATAGTCGCCGCATCGAACAACAAAGGCTCCAACTTCAAAACAGCCAGCCAGGAAGAAGCAGTTTACTCCAAAATGTGGGTCGTCGAAGCGTTAACCGAATTTGGCCGCACAATAGATACCCAATGGAAAAAGGGAAAAATTGACAATAACTATCTTAAAAAGGCGGCAGCTGACAATAATTTCTGGTATCTGGCCTGCCTCAATAGACAGGGGCAGGCTATTTATCAAAGCGGGCATTTGCAAACGGATATGCTTGATAAAAGCGAACTGGAAAAAAATGGCCGCAAGCTGACAACTATTGAACTTATAGAAAAAATACGCGCCAAGAAAGGAATTGGTTTTGTCGCCCTGCGGCGCAAGGACGGCAGCGGCACAGTTGTTATCAATCTGGATAAGCAGGGTTTGATCTACTGGAGTTTAAAGGTGGCCGTGGAAAGAGGTATACAAAAACTCGGTGAAGGCCATGGTTTAATTTATCTTCATATAGCCGACGATCAGAATAAACTGCTGGGCGGTATTGGCCAGTTGGCAAAAGGATTGAGCAGTAATGACTTCAACCGCCGGGAAATTTTGTCGGGGAAAATAAAAATTATCAGTAGAAAAGTAAATTCCGGGGACAGCAAAATTCTGGATGTGGCAGCCCCTTTGTATATTAATAAAAGGATTGCCGGTATTGTGAGAATCGGCCTTGACCGCGGTTCCATGGACAAGATTATTGAGGAAAGCCGTCGTAATATTTTTGCTTTTATGATCTTTGTGGTTCTTGTCGCGATACTATCCATGTGGCTTTTGTATTACGATCAGAACAGGCATTTGTCCGGTATCATTGAAATGGAAAGACGACTGGAAAAGGCCGAACGGCTTTCATCCCTTGGCCAACTGGCTGCCGGTGTGGCGCATGAAATTCGCAACCCCCTCAATGCCATCAGCATGGCCACACAAAGACTAAAAATGGATTTTGTGCCCGCCGAACCTGATAAAATGGAAGAGTTTAAAAATCTTTCGGGAGTCATTCGGGATGAAATCAAACGTCTCAATGGCATCATTGAAGAATTTCTTTCCTTCTCTAAAAGTCGCCGGTTGCAGCTTACCGAATTTTCGGTAACCGATGTTTTGCAGAAAATTGTCAGCCTGATTCGGGAAGAGGCTTCTGCCCGCGGAATAAATATTGAAACGAAGTGGAAGCAAACTCCGGTTATAATTCCTATGGATGTTAATAAACTTCAGCAATCTTTCCTTAATTTGATCAAGAATGCAATGGAATCCATACTTGAAGAAGGGGAAATTACCATCACCGTAGATAAAGAAGGGAAAAATTATATAGTTGTGAGCATTTCCGATACCGGTTGCGGTATGACCGAGGAAGAAATCGAGAAGATTTTCAGTCCTGAATATACGACTAAAGAAAAGGGGGTAGGATTGGGCATACCCCTGGCCTATGAGATTATTCGTGGACATGGCGGAGACATCCGGGTAATCAGCCGCAAGGGGGAAGGAACAACATTTGAAATTGTTCTGCCCCGGGTTATTCCATTTCAAAATCAATGATGATATCGCGGCGGCAACCACCCCCTGCCCCCGCCAGCGGGGGATAGAGGCGACGAGGCGTATTATGCATACGTTGGTTGAGGAGGCCGACGACGAGAGTAACGATAGCGCAGGATTTAGAAATGGAATATGGCTCAATGAAAAGTCTGCATAAAAAAGGATAAAATTTTAATGCGCAAATTAAGCATTCTTATTGCTGATGATGAAAAGTCCCAAAGAGAACTGCTGCGGGATTTTCTGCGTTCGAAAGGTCATTCATTGTCGGAGGCGGAAAATGGTGAAAACGCCGTCAAGCTTGTCCAAGGCGGCCATTTCGACTTGATCCTGCTGGATTACAAGATGCCCGGTATGGATGGAATGCAGGTGCTTAAAGAAGTAAAACGCATCAATCCGGAAATTGATGTCGTTATCATTACTGCTTTTGGAACGATTGAAACGGCGGTGGAAGCTATCAAAATCGGAGCCATCGATTACATCACCAAACCAGTTGATCTGGAAGAAGTTTTGTTAATCCTCGACCGGGTGATAGACAGAAGAAAACTGATTCGCGAAAACGAACTGCTAAAAGAAGAGCTAGGCAAAAAGGGAATTACAACCGAAAAAATTATTTATAAAAGTCCACAGATGGCGGAATTGATCAGTATGGCCAGCCGGGTGGCCGCAAGTCAGGCATCGGTTTTAATTCAGGGAGAAAGCGGAACCGGCAAAGAGCTGCTGGCCAGGCTGATCCATCAATTGAGCCCCCGTGCCGCCAAACCGGTTATTGTAGTGAATTGCGGCGCCTTGCATGAAAATCTGTTGGAAAGTGAATTATTCGGTCATGAAAAAGGATCTTTTACGGGGGCGACTTCCCGACGGATCGGCCGGTTTGAAGAAGCGGACGGCGGAACCCTTTTCCTTGATGAAATAGGAGAATTAAGTCCTACAGTTCAGGTTAAACTGCTGCGTTTTCTTCAGGAAAGAGAGATTCAGCGATTAGGCAGCAACGTGAATATCCACGTTGATGTTCGGGTCATCAGTGCAACCAACCGCGACCTGGAAATCCAGGTTAAAGAAGGTAACTTCCGCGAAGATCTTTTTTATCGGCTGAAAGTTGTGACTATGGTGCTACCGCCTTTGCGGGAAAGAAAAGAAGACCTGCCCCTTTTAATCGATCATTTTGTGGAAAAATTCTCCAGAGAAAATGGAAAGAACATCAAGGGCTTAACTGCAGAAGCACGCGATCTGCTTTTAAAGTACGATTATCCCGGTAATGTGAGGGAACTTATCAATATCCTGGAGCGCGCCGTAGTGATAACACGGGATGAATACATTACCTCTGATGATTTACCCTTTAAATCGTCATCACTTGCCGAATCTACGGATAAAAAAACATCCGGTACACTGCGTGAGTCGCTGGAAACTCTGGAAAAACAATTAATCGAAGAAGCAATGGGCAAAGCTGCCGACAATCAGACTAAAGCTGCTGAAATTCTGGGCATGTCAGAGCGGATGCTGCGTTATAAGTTGAAAAAGTACAATCTAAAGCATTGAATCAAAATCTATTCGGTTTACTAATAGATTTTTTATAATAAAAAAACCACCCTGTCCTTCTTCAATAATCAAGAACAGGGTGGCAATGATGAATGGATCTTAACCGGCTGTAAAGAACGATTCGACTTTTTTGAAATTTTCGTCGGCAGCCGCTTTGAGGTCATTGCGGCCTTTCTTGTAGCTCTGAATCCAGTCAGAAATGGCTTTTTTGCCTTCTTCCGGCATCATGCTGCTTTGCTCAACCATGGCATTAACCATTTTTTCTGTTTGATCCTGCAATACCGCCATCGCTTCAAACGAATTATCAAATGCTGTCTTGCTGAAATCAATCATCTGTTTTACGATTTGCTTGGGTTCCATTTTCTTCCTCCTGATTTTTGTTTTTTATTTTTTTTAATTGTTTGACTGATTTGCGTACGGCTTTAGTGTCTGAGTCACCCTCAACCGTCATTTCTTTTTCAATCTTATCCTGTTTCTGAGTTTCATCTTTAATAATTGCCTCTGTCTGAATGGAATTGTCGGCTTTTTCTGTTGCCGGTTGATCCGTGTTTTCCACCAGCGTTCCAACAAAAAAACCCGTTGCGTTGGTCAAATTAACAATAAATTGTTCAAATTCATCAAAGCTATGGTCAATAGATTCTTTGAAATCTTTTCTGCTTTTCTTGGATATTTCCATCCATTCAGTGATTATTTTCTCCCCTTCCGGAGAAAAAAAACGGGCCTTTTCCCAATAATACTTCACTGCTTTTTCTGAATAATATAGGAAAATAGTAATGGTATCGAAGTAATTGTCAAAAGCAGTTTTACTAAAATCAATCATCTGTTTGCCGATCACATTTGGTTCCATCTTATAACCCTTTTATATTGTTGCTTTTGACATTTTTATTTTTTCTGTTTTAGCGGTGGATTCACCGGCGGCAAAATATTCTTCCAATTGTTTGAAGCTATTATCTACCGCCTCCTTAAAATCACAACGCCCCTTATTGCAAATATTTCCCCATTCGGTAATAGCCGTTTTACCTTCCGTCGGGAACCATATGGACTGCTGAATAAAATCCTGAACCACCTTCTCCATTTGCTGCTGCAAAATAGTTAAAGAGTTAAAAGTACTATCAAACGTTGATTTATGAAAATCAAAGATCCGCTTGGCGATTATCTTGTTTCCCATTACTTATTCCCCCTTTTTATTTTTTGCATTGCTGATGTATATTATAATCACTTTTTAGCGATGTCAAGAAAAATGTTGCACTGCAATAAAATATATTATTGCTGTGAGCACATGATCATAACAATAAAATGGCTATTATAATGGATGCTTAATAATTGATAACAGAAGTATATCTTAACGATGCGTCTTGATGTGATAAAAATATTTTGTATTGCAATAATTTAAAAAAAGACATAAGTAAATTTATTGAGGAGTAGAAAGTGGAGAACAAACTATTATTGAAAAAATATACCAACCGTCGTCTTTATGACACGGAGAAGAGCATATATGTTACGCTTGATTACGTAACCAGCATCATTCGGCAGGGAAGACAAATAGCTGTAGTGGATGCGAAGACCGGCGAAGATGTAACGGCGGCAATTTTAACTCAAATTGTTCTGGAAGAGGCCCGTAAAAAAAATTATCTCTTGCCAAACCCCATGCTCTATTTGATTATTCAATATGGGGAAACGGTTTTAAGCGAATTCTTTGAAAAATATCTGGAGCAGATTATTAAAAATTATCTTTTGTTCCGCAACATGGCCGATGATCAATACCAGAAATGGCTTGATTTAAGCACAAACTATTCTCAGGTTAATCCACAAACCTTAAATAATCTTTTGCCTTTCAAATCTTTGTTCGAAGCTTTTTCCGGAAATCTGGATGCGGCAAAAACGAAAAAAGACGAAAACGAATAACTGCCGAGATTAAAGTAAATCCTTGACAAGCAATATAAATTGCCTTGACAATATCCGGCCTATCCCTTAACATGCCGCCAACTTATTAAGGTTTAACAAATATTGTCTATGTATTCGAAAAAAATAGTTATTCGTTACACACCAGATATTGTTCAGCAACCGATAATTTGTCAGCTTGTTAAACAATATGATCTGGTTTTTAATATTCTTAAAGCAAGGATATTCCCGCGCCGGGAAGGTGTTATTGTCCTGGAGCTCAGCGGGCTTAAAGAAAACTTTGACCGGGGTATCCAGTTTTTAAAAGAAAAAGGGCTGAAAGTAGAGCCCCTGTCCAAGAGTGTCAGCCAAAACGCTGACAAATGCGTCCATTGCGGCGCCTGTACCGCATTTTGCCCGACCGGTGCCTTGTCCTTCGAAAAGCAAACTATGAAAGTCTTATTTGATCCCGAAAAATGCACCGGCTGTGAGCTTTGCGTATCCGCCTGTCCTGTGCGTGCGATGGAAATAAACTTACTTTAATCATTACATCTCTTCTGGAGGGCTGCTATATCATCCGGGGAAAGTTCGATAGCATCGGATTGAATCAACCGATGCATTACAGCCCGGGGATCGGTACTGTGATTCAGCCCTAAAGCATGGCCAAATTCGTGGGCCAGGACACGCACCAGCCGATAGTCGTTGTCAAACTGATAAATGTTTATTGTTTGTTTGCCTTTTTTGCTTTCGTAATATCCTTCACAAAATTCATATCCGAGACTATTCCCCGTGTTCCGGTAATTAACCGTATCCAGGTTGATTTTGGTGGCGATTTCATTAATAACAACAACCATGCTGTTGATTGTGTCCGCCAGTCGCCGCTGGTCATCCTGCTGCACCTTCAGTTTCTCCTGCAGATCTTCCAATTCGTTTTTTTCCTGCAATATCTTTTTATGTATATCGCTGGTAATTCCGCCATGCCTGTTCCAATATTCCACGCTTTCATTTAAAGTATTCTTGCGTGAGTTATAATGGTTTATATCACTGGCCAGCGTTGTGTTCCTATGACCATATTCCGTCTTCAAAGTCTCCAGACGGCCTTTCAAATCCTCATAAGAAGTTTTTGTATTGTCTATTCTATAATTAAGTTCCTTCAGCCTATCCGATGCTTCCTGCCGGTAATCGTAAATAAGGTTAATCTCTACTCTCCCTTGAGTATCTTCCCGGAAAAGCTCCCTGTTCAATGGTTTTTTCCACATGTCCGCCGCCATTTTCACTGCTAATACAAATTCCTGGCGGGTGAGACCAAACCTTTCATCAACTGTGCCTATGCGATATGTCACAGTCTTTTGACAGGGCTTCGGCATCCGTAAAAATACAACAACTATGATTATCAAGAGGGCGATCAGAAAAATTAATTTCCAACTGAAAATCCGGGACAGGTTCGACATATTATGAATTCATGATGTTACATAAATATTGGGAGTGTACGCTGTTTGAAAATATTACTTTTCCTCTTTCTTTTCTTCACCTTTTAATAACTTATTGACTTCCCCCGGCAATTTTGCCGTTTTATCGATCATCTCCTTAGAATCTTTATAGAAGTTTTTTAGCTTTTCCCCGCCAGACTTCACTTTTTGAACATCTTCGGACATTTTTTCGGGCTTGTTATAATAATGATAACCGGCTCCGGCAGCTGCGATCAGGAAAATAACCAGCGATAATTTAAGGAATTGTTTGAAAATTAAATAGGCAACGACAAGCAGAACAATAACAACCGTTACCTTAAAAATAGTTGGGTTTTCTGTAAAAAACCCGGAAATCGCCTCCATAAAAATACCTCCCGTTTCTTTATTACTGTTGCGGTAAGATACCTTAATTTATTTCCAAAAGCCATATTTTGTTTAACTTGACAAACTCTGATTCGCCGTCTAGATTCCGGCAAAACGGTCATTTGGGATAAAATTGAACAAAATATCTGATAAATTGGAGACTCTACAAATAAAACCTGACTTAACGGCGGCACCCTCCTGCAAGGTGGGAATTGCGACCTTGGGCTGCAAGGTAAACCGATACGAATCAGCAGCTCTGGAAGAAGATTTGCAAAAGCAGAATTTTGCCGTGGTTCCCTTCAATTCTCCAGCCGATGTTTACATCATTAATACCTGTACTGTCACGGCATTTTCCGATTTTCAATCCCGCCAGCTTATCCGCCGGGCGCACCGGATGAATCCACAGGCCAAAATTCTGGTTACCGGATGCTATGCACAAATTGCCCCCTGTGACGTCGCGGCGCTGGATGGCGTCAGTATGGTTGTGGGCAACAGCCTGAAGCATCAGATAGTCGACCTCATGCAAAACAAGACGACTGCTTCACCGTGTGTTCTCACCGGTGACATATTTCGGCAAAAAGAGTTTTGTAATATGCCGCTGGCGACATTTGGCGACCGTACGAGGGCGTTTTTGAAAATTCAGGATGGATGCAATTCGTTTTGCAGTTATTGCATTGTTCCCTTTGCCCGCGGCAAGAGCCGGAGCATGGCTCTGGAAGATGTGATTTACGCGGTAAACAGGTTAGAACAGGAAGGCTACAAGGAAATTGTTCTTACAGGAATCCATCTGGGACTTTACGGGCATGATCTCCAGCCGGCTACGGATATTTCCCGTATTTTACAAAAGATGTGCGAACTGAACCTGGATACGAGAATCCGGCTGAGTTCCATTGAACCGAATGAAATAACTACTGATTTGCTGAATATTATTAAAAACGGCGAGCTGATTTGTCCTCATCTGCACATTCCGCTGCAAAGCGGCGACGATAAAATTCTTCAATTGATGAAGAGAGATTATAATACTCGTTTTTTCCGGGATCTAATTGAAAACGTGCATTCTACGATCAGTGATATTGCAATCGGTGTGGACGTCATGGTAGGATTTCCCTCCGAAAGTGACGAGCAGTTTGCAAACACTTTTAATTTGCTGGAATGTTTACCGATAGCTTATCTGCACGTTTTTCCCTATTCCGCCAGACCGGGAACAGCGGCGCAAAAATTTCAGCCCAAGGTACCGGATAGAATAAAAAAAGAGCGGGCTGCTGTTTTGAGGAAATTAAGTGCGCAGAAACGGGAAAAATTTGCCTTACGCTTTTCAGGAAAACCTCTCCGCGTACTTGTGGAAAGTACTAAAGACAAAAAAACAGGACTGCTGAAGGGATTTTCACAAAACTACCTGCCGTTCCTGCTTGATGAAAAATTTTCTTCTTCCATCAATAAAATTGCAGCGGTGCGAGCGGAAAAATATATTGCGGGGAAATTTTATGGAGAAATCATTGCCTGATCAAGACAGAATGGAAATCCTAAACGAGTTGGAAAAGAGACTTTCCTACAGTTTTCGCGACATCTCCAGGTTGGAAACTGCGCTCACTCATCGTTCCTATGTCAATGAAAATCCGCAGCTTGCCGTTGCCGACAATGAAAGATACGAATTTCTGGGAGACTCCGTTTTGGGCCTTTGCATCAGCGATCTGCTCATTAAAAAATATGCTGATTTTACTGAAGGCGCCCTTTCTAAAATTCGTGCCGCCATCGTTAATGAAAAACCTTTGGCCGAATTGGCGCGCAGGCTGGATATAGGCAGTTGTCTGCTCTTGGGAAGAGGAGAAGAAATTTCCGGCGGCCGCTTGAAGGATTCTCTTTTAGCCAATGCCCTGGAAGCGGTAATTGCCGCAATATACCTTGATGCCGGTTTTTCCAGAACAAGATCGATTTTAAAAAAATTGATGGGCGCACTTTTGAATGACGACAGTTTTCATCTCCAACATCATTTTGACTACAAAACTGCACTACAGGAGTTTTGCCAGAAAACATATAAGACCGCACCGGTCTACAGGATTATTGATGCCAGCGGCCCCGACCATGCGAAAATATTCAACGTCGAAGTAACTGTTGCGGGTCAGGTAATCCAGTCCGGCAGCGGCAAAAGTAAAAAGGAAGCCGAAAAGCAGGCGGCGCAAAAGGCATGGCAGGAACTGCACGATGACAAAGAATGACGACCTCGTAAAAAGGCCGGATGCTGCGTTGCGCTTCATCCTTCGTCATTGCGGCGTACGCTAAGTACGCCTCATTCCTCATGATTCGCGCGCCTTGCCTGCGGCCATTTTACGAGGTCGTCTGGTAATTGCTAATTTTATGACTTTTACGATGACAAAGAATAATCATCTTTCCAAAACTGCAGGATCGCCTTTTATTATCCCGATATTCGTTATGAACAGCGGCTGTCCGCATTCCTGCATCTTCTGCAACCAGAAGATTACGGCGGGTAATTATCCGCCGCGAATAAACAAAGAATACTTTGAAAACGAAGTTAATTCCTGCCTTGCGTGGAACAGGGATAAATCCCGTCCCGTCGAAATCGCCTTTTACGGTGGGAGTTTTACGGGAATGGAAAAAGAGTATCAGGAAAATCTTCTTTCCTGGGCTCAATCATATATCCGGACAGGTCTTGTTCATTCTCTCCGAGTCTCCACGAGACCGGATTACATCGACAGTGATATTCTGTCCGATCTTAAAAAATACAACGTCACAACCGTGGAGGTAGGTGCACAGTCCTTTGTAAATGATGTCCTGGAAATTGCGCAAAGGGGCCATAACGCGGTTGACACGATAAAGGCCGTGAAACTTTTAAAGGGAAACAATTTTCAAACTAGCCTGCATTTAATGGCCGGCCTGCCCCAGGACACTAAGGAAGGATTTGTCTATTCACTGGAAAAAACGATTGAACTGAAACCGGATATGGTCCGCATTCACCCTGTTGTTGTTTTCCGTGGCACAGCTTTAGCGGACGAATTTAGCCGGGGGGATTACCGGCCGTTGTCGTTGACTGATGCCGTAAGTCTTTGCGCCCTGGCCTGGAAAAAATTATCCGCCGCCGGAATCCGTGTAATTCGAGTAGGTCTCCAATGGACAAAAGAAATGGAAGATGATGGTGCGGCGCTGGCGGGGCCGCTGCATCCGGCCTTTGGCAGCCTTGTGCTGGCGGCGGTATATTACGAACAGACCACAAAACTTTTGGAGCAGGTTCCTCCTGAAACCGGGGAAATCCGTTTTGAATTGCACAGTCAGGATGTTTCCAGTTTCCGCGGGTGGCAAAACAGCAACATTAATGCAATAAAAAAGCTTTACCCGCAGACGGATATTAAGGTAATAACAGCACCGGAACAAAAACGTGGATTAATTTCAGTCGTCGTTAATCAGGGCAGCACCTTAACCACATCAATTTCTGGAATTATTTAAAGAAAAACAATTAAGCTTACAGGAGACAGACAAAAGTGTTCAGATCCGGATTTATCGGCGTCATCGGCCGTCCGAATGTGGGGAAATCAACATTGTTCAATGCCATTATCGGCGAAAAAATTTCCATCATCGCCAATAAACCGCAAACGACCAGAAACAAGATTACAGGCATTAAGAACCTGCCCGATGCTCAACTCATTTTTCTGGATACGCCGGGAATTCACAAGGCCAAAACACCAATGAATCGCATTATGGTCAAGACGGCCAAGGATACATTCAGCGATGCCGATATTTTGCTCATGCTGGTCGAGGCCGGCAGTGATGTTCATCCCCAGGATATGTTTCTGATTGAAGCGCTGGCCGAAATAAAGATTCCGGTTTTTCTGGTAATCAATAAAATTGACCTTATTGAAAAACCGATGCTTCTGCCGCTGATCGATAAGTTCCGTACCCTTTACAACTTTAAGGAAATTATTCCCGTTTCTGCAGTAAAAGGCGACGGCATTGATGATCTGCTGGAAACGATTAAAAACAATCTGCCGGAAGGGCCGCAATATTTTGCCGAAGAAGAATTTACCGATGCTTCGGAAAGATTTATTGCCGCCGAATTTATCCGGGAAAAGATAATGCTGCTGACCGAGCAGGAGATTCCCTACGCCACTGCCGTGGAAATCGATTCCTTCAAAGAAGATGATGATAAAAATTTAATCCGTATCAGCGCAATGATAACAGTCGAAAAGGAATCACAAAAAGCAATCATGATCGGGAAAAAGGGGATGATGCTGAAGAAAATCGGCACCCAGGCCAGGCTGGAAATGGAACAACTCTTCGGCACAAAAGTATTTCTGAAACTTTTTGTCCGTGTGAAAAAGGATTGGACAAGCTCGGAGAAAATGCTGGAGGAGTTTGGTTTAATAAAGAAATAATTAATTCCATTTCCAAATCAATGATGATACCGCGGCGGCAACCATCCCCTACCCCCGCTAGCGGGGGACAGAGGCGACGAGGCTTATTATACATACGTTGAGGAAGCCGATGACGACGCCAACAAAGAGAGCGCTTGATTTGGAAATGGAATAAGGAAGAAGATGCAAATAAAACCTATTATAGCCATAGTCGGCAGGCCGAATGTCGGCAAGTCGACTCTTTTTAATAGAATTGCCGGAAAGCAAAAAGCCATCGTGATTGATGAGCCGGGCGCCACCCGCGACCGCAATTATATGGATTGCATCTGGCAGGACAAGGCTTTCACTCTTATTGATACCGGCGGATTTGAACCGGCCTCCGAAGAAAGAATTCTCGTCCAGATGCGCGAGCAAAGCAATCTGGCTATCGAAGAAGCCGATGTCATTATATTTTTAATGGACGGGAAAGACGGTCTCACGCCATCGGACATGGAAATAGCCAGGCTCCTGCGCGGCAAAGCCAAGAATGTTTTTTATGTTACCAACAAAGTGGATGGCGAACGGCACACGGCCTTGCTCAACGAATTTTATAGGCTGGGCATCGATGAGTTTTATCCCATTTCCGCCCAGCATGGTTTGGGCGTCGATGAACTCATGAACGCGGTGACGCAGGACTTCGCCGAGTCAAAGGAAGCCGCAGGTGATCAGGATGAACAAATCAAAGTCGCCATAGTCGGCAAACCGAACGTCGGCAAGTCATCTCTGGTCAACCGCATTCTGGGCAAAGAAAGAAGCATCGCCAATCCGACTCCCGGCACAACGCGAGACGCTATCGATATGCCCGTGAAGGTTCACGGCAAAAATTATCTGTTGATCGACACCGCCGGAATCCGCAAAAAAAATAAAATCAGCTTGACACTGGAAAAATACAGTGTTGTGCAGGCGCTCAAAACCATCAACCGCTGTGATATCGCGCTGGTCTTAATTGATGCCGAAGAGGGCATAACCGAGCAGGACACCAAGATTGCCGGGCTCGCCTATGAACGCGGCAAAGCCTGTATCATCGTTGTGAACAAATGGGACAAAATTGAAAAAGACAACAACACAGTAGGCAAGTTTGTCGAAGATATTAAAGACAAACTGAAGTTTATGGACTTCTCCCCGATAATTTTCATCTCCGCAGTAACAGGGCAGCGGGCGCCGAAAATTTTCAGCCTCATTGACGAGGTTTATGCGCAGTACACCAAAAGAGTGGGGACGGCGCCGTTGAATGCACTGGTGGAAAAATCGATGCAACGCAATCCGCTGGCCCGTTTTCAAGGCCGTGAGCAGCACATCTATTATGCAACCCAAACGAATGTTAAGCCGCCTACTTTTATTTTCTTTGTCAGCAATGTCAAAGGCATCCATTTTTCCTACGAGCGTTATCTGATTAATCAAATTCGTGAAAATTTCGGCTTTGAGAAAGTACCCATAAGAATTTTCTTCCGGAAAAAGAGATGATTGTTTCAGCCTTGCTCATTTGTTATTGCGGAAAGCCCCTTGGGTGATTGCCTGCCTGGAGCAAGAATGATTAGGGCGAACCTTTGTAGCGCCCAGATCAAGGAAGCCTCGGTATGGAATGTAGATCTCGAGGGCGCTCTTCAACAGTCTTTGATCATAAGCGCTCCGGATGAGCCTCTTCTAACGACCGATGAACTTGAAGTTGCCTAGTTCGTATATCTTCTCCGGGATCACAAGAAACTCCGAGATATATTGAGAGTGGTTTTTAAAAATCTATTAGAAATTAGGACGGAGCAGAACCTCAAATTTCCAACCTTACTATGTTTCCTCAAAAACAGATAAACATTCTCCCCATTAATACACAATTAAATCTGTATTGCTAAGTTAGGCTAAGTTGCTTAATATTTAACAAGTAATGTCATATTAAAAAAATTCGGGCTTTTATTTTCCCGAATTTTGGTCATGAATCCATCCAGCTGTTACAAGGCATCGTCAGGGCGGGACGAAAAAGGTTGACAGGTATAATGGGAAAGGAGACGGTAGCCATGTTCAACTCAGATTGCATACCCGGTGAAACACAGGAAATAGTGCTGGTGCTCGTTCGTTACGGCAGCGAGATTCAGAGAATCTGGTTGAATCAACTGAAAAAAGTATGGGGAAAGGACGGAGCTTCTAAGGTTGCTCTCCTTGCGCAGGAACAGGAGGGGAAAAAGGATCTTCTTTCAATTATAATCCACCAGATATCGGGGAATGCGGAGGATGAGAGAAAATGTCGGGAGGGCGTTATAGATAGGGTGAGGAGCGAGAATTACTCCGTTGAGGATTTTCTCATCGAGATAGAATGCCTGGAGAACTCTGCGGAAGAGGTTTTGAAACGTTTCAGCGAGGTCTCGGAAATTCAGACCCTTAATGTCCTCAATCATATTCGCCAGAGGCTGGGAGCTCTTGTGCGCAGTACGATGCAACAGACTTGTGGAGTCTACGAAAAGATGGTTGAGAGTGGGGCCCGGGGCTTCTGCCTGTTCAGGGCTGACGGAACGATTGTTGCCACGAATGAGGCGATGAAGCGCCTTCTCGAAACTTCGGCGGCCACGGGAAGAACACTGGAGTCCTTTTTTGATACTCCTGACCGAGCGCTTATCCGAGACATTTTATCCTGTGCGGAACCTGGAAAACCGCGAATTGTGCGGTCCCATTTACATACGGACCAGGGAACAGCGAAACCTGTAGGGATTGAGATTGCACTTGTGAATTTCCACGGGGAAGAAAAAGGTGGCTATCTCTGTGCAGTCGATCTTTCCTCGCCTGATCGGATGGAAAAGGACATCTTTGACAAGCTTCCATTGGGTGTTACCAAGCAGACCCTGGAGGGGGGAAAATTCACTTACATGAATCCCGTGGCCCTTCACATTTTGGGATTGGAAAAATGGGAAGGAGTAACGTTGCGGGATATTTTCCCGGACGATGAAAATTACTCCAGAGTCAGTATGCACCTGAAAAAGCGGGCTATGGGTTTGGGCGACAAATATCCGATCGAGGCCACGCGTCCGCCGGATCGAAAAAAAATCCCGTTGATCCTTGCGGCAGTGCCCGAAACGGATTTGGAGGGCAATATTATTGGAAGCGTGGCGATCTTCCCGGATCCGACTGTAGGGATAGTTAAGGAAAAAATTTATAGTTACATTCACATCACAACAACCCAGGATTATCGAGAGATGCTCGACAAAATCGTCCAGGAGTTGCTGTCTATTATTCCCTTCGACCGTTTTATCATCACTCTGTATAACACTGAAATGACCCATTTACGTGAATTCTATTCCTACGATCGTATAAGGCAGATACCATCGAACATACGTTGGTGGCCGATCCCGGCATCCCTGCTGGAGATGCTGAAGGATAAAAAAACGAACCGTGTGGATAACCTTGAGGAATTTCTTAATCAACCATACCGGCAACATCTCAAGACGCAGCCGGAGTTCATGCAGTTGTTCCAGGAAGGGTTCAAATCCTTGTTTCGTTATCCGGTAGTTCAGTTGGGGAAGGTGGTGGCAGGGATTACCCTTCTCAGCAAGAAGGAGAGGACTTACGGTGAAGAGCAGGTCGATCTGTTCAAGATGCTGCCAGTTGGTAAAGCCGTGTTGACGGCCCTGCATCATGAAGAAATGAAAGATCTGGAATTTCGCCTCAACCTGATTCAGAAGATCGCGGCCTGCCTTGATATCTCTGATGTAGCCAGAACCATCGTCGAAGAACTCTCGGCCCAACATCAGTGGAGTCACATTTCGCTCTTCAGAATTAATGAGAAGAACCAAGAATTTGAACTCCTTCGCCAGCAGTTCTTGCCGGGAACCCCCTCTCTTCCCGAACCATTTTGTCTCCCCATTGGAGAAAAATGCGTTCTAAACCACGTGTATACCACCGGAGAGGCCGTCAAAATCGATAATGTCAAGGAGGACCCCATTTTCAGGAACATCTACAAACCAGCGCTGCCCGACACATTGTCGGAATACTGCATGCCCATTGAGATTCGAGGGAAATTGCGTTGGCTCATGAACATTGAGGATTCCCGCCGGAACGCCTTTTCCAAAGAAGAAATGGATATCCTTCTAAGTATTGTACGAGAGATTAGCAATGTGCTGGATAGCGTGTGGCTGCGTCATTTCCTTCAGAACCTTCTAGATTCGACGTCGGACCTGGTTTTTGTGACGGACAGGCAAGGGAAGATCAGTCAAACCAATCCGGAAACCACGAGGCAGCTCGGCTATACCCGGGATGCGATGATGGCTTTCGAGCTTAAGGAGATTATTGCGAATCCTGAGGAAGCCCAAGACGCCATCAAGGCCCCAATATACAGGAACAGGAAAGTTGAACTCCGTCAGAAAAGTGGGGGGCTGCTCCCTGTACTTTTGTCCGGCTCCGAGTTGCCGGAGGATTTTGAAAGTAAGGTTTTTGTCGGTAAGGATGTGTCTGTCTTCGAACGGGTGAAAGAACTGGAGTATTTAGGGACGATGTACCATGAAATTGCCGTTCAAACCCAGACACCGCTCGCGTTGGCATTCGGATGGATCAAGCGCCTGAAAGAAGAAACAAGCAACAAGGAGGCGGTCGACACCCTCGACAAGGCGCTGAAGCAGCTCTTGAAGGTGGAGATGACCTACAGTCGATTGGCACTGTATGAAAAGAAAGAGGGGGTTCTTCCCTATCAGGAGGTGCTCTTCAGGATCTCAGAAGTCGTAGATCATGTGTTGTCCGAGTTTCCCGAGGCGGAGAGGAATCGAATAACCGATAAGAGAGATGAGAAACTCCCCTACCTCAGAGGGGATCTGTTTCAACTGACCTTTTGCTTTGAGGCGATCCTCTCCTATTTACTCAGATACCTTCCCCAGGAGGAGAAGATCAATATCGAGATTTCTGCGGAGGATGGTTGGGTCAACGCCAGAATCGCCGGGTTCCTGCCGGATCGGAGGGAACAAGGGCCTGAGGGATTCGCAAGGCTGGAGGAGATTTCCAAAACCATCATGCAAATGGCTCTGGGTGACGAGATGATAAAGAAATTCATCCATAACCACAAGGGAGAATTCTCCATCCAGACCGGGGAGGGATTTCAAAAGGTTTTTGAGATCCGGCTGCCGGTTGTCCAAGGGGAGGCGTGATATGAAACGCCGAGTGCTGAGCGTGTTGCCAACTCCTGTCGGGCTCCGGGACGAAGTCGAAGAGGTTCTTGAAAAGGAACTAACAGACATTCTTTTTGAATTTAAGGGTGCTGGAAACGAAGACAAGGCCAGAGAAAAACTTAGGGGCGAAGAGTATGACCTCGTTGTTTCTTCTCTGGACATACCAAAGGACAGTAAGGCGCTACCCGAGGATGGTCTCAGGCGGGGGCTGGGACTTGCGCAGTGGATGGAGAAAGAGAACATGAAAATCCCCACCATCCTTCTCACAGAGGCAGGCGACACGGATCTAGAAAAAGTAGTTAACAAACTGGCGAACTGTGAACTGGTCATCTTAAAACTTGGCTGGGATGACCTTTTCATCAAACGCGTCAGACGAGGCCTTGAAGGCAAGACAGTGACCGAGCAGAAGAGGCTCGATGTCGATATCTTTTTTTACCTGGATAAGAAAATGGCGATGTACGAATTCCGGGGAGTGGGTCCCCTTAGACCTACGCCCCTTAATATTCCCTTCGAAGAGTTTCTTAAATTGGTAGAGGATTGCGCCGACCTGGAGAAAAAATTTAAGGGACCATGGGAAAGCAGCCTCCAATGTATTGGCGTGAAGTTGATGACGTATATTTTTGAGAATGACAGCACATTTAGCCGTCTTTTCTGGATACGGGTAAAAGAGGCGGGCGGATTGAACAATACTAGAATTCGTTTTGTGGTGGAAAAGGAAGTTCACCCCATTGCCCTCGAAGCAATCTACGGCCCGGACGTGCAGTCTGAGGAAGGAAACTACTGGATGCTTCATACCCCTATCTATCGAACCGTCGGGAAATACGCCGCATGGGGGGAACCACTCTTTCATGATCAAGAGACGAGGGAAGGTCCACTCGACATTCTGATCATCAAATCTCCGACAGAAGGCCGCGGTGAGTTCGAAGGGTGGACGGTTCCGCAGGAGCCGGAGAAACCGTTGGAAAAACTTGAGAATGTGGAAGTTGAATGTAACTTCATCGAAAACTATCGCGATTCCCCGGAATATTCTGGCCGCGTAAAGATCGGGAAGGTCAAACTGATTCCCATCCCCGGAGATCCCCGACACTTTGCCGACCAGGTTCAAGAGACTCTGGAGCACAACAAATGGCATATTGTCCATTATTCAGGACATTCTTATTACAGCTCTGACACAAAAAAGGGCTATGTTTTCTTTCCCGGTGGCCAGGACGAAAAAGGGGAGCCGGTCCTTAAAGTGGTGGATCTGGAAAAATTCAGCGGCTGGCTGCTGAATGCGAAGCCCAACCTCGTTTTCCTGAGCAGTTGCCACAGCTCCGAGGCGGAGTTCGTTTTTGAAATGGCGAAAAACTGTGTTCCAGCGATCGTTGGTTTTCGGTGGGATGTCCAGGACGATATGGCGGCTGAATATACAAAGGTGTTTTACGGAATACTGTTCGGGGGCAAAATGCAATCATTGGAAGACGTTTTTCTCAAGGCTCGACAGGAAATCCATGAGCGATACAAGGACAAACCAATCTGGGCGGCTCCGGTGCTGGTCATGCAGAATCCCGCCAGATAGATCTTAAAAGGAGGTTTTTATGGCCCACCTTTACCAGATCGCCAGCGATGATTTTATCTTATTTACCTCTGACCAGACAGTTGCCGCAGCAAAAGTCACCTTAATAAGAATGAAGTCTGCAGCCACTATCGTACGCCGTGTTTGTGGACAGGTTGTGTATTATTATCTCTATCCGACCTCAGACTTCATCAATCGGCTGACAAATTCCGACGTCACTCTGACTCTGGAGACGGCTTTGGATTTGCACGAGGGAGGGGCCACGCCCACCCTCAATGCGTATGATGATGCCGCGTTAAAGCCAATGTCCTGCGTGGTCCTCCACGGCAACAGTGTCATGGGCTTTTACGAAGCGGCCTTTCGAGCGCCCCATAAAGGGGGCGGTCCGGTTATGCGGTCCGCACGCTACTTGAACGCTGGGTTCTTTCCGGCTCCGGGGTCGGACAATGGTAAGCCGGTTTCTACCGATCAGCCCCTGGCACTGGATGGGGGCCCTTACTGTCTGGGTGTCAATGTGGGAGAATTCTGGGGACTGGGCTCACCCGGCGCTTCTTTTCCCGAGGATCTGCTCGCCCTTCATTTTGAAAAACAGTCCGAACTTGAGCTGGACATGCTGGCGCGATCTTTCGATGTAGGGATTGCCCCGCCGCATCAAAAGATTTCAGTCCCGAAGACAGGGAACAGCCGACTCATCTTTTTTGATCTTTCCCTTTCCAAGACTGGCCGGCAGGCTATCGATGTGGATTTGATCTTTCAGGGGCATCTCCTGCAATCGCGCCGGGTCGAAGTCTTTGTGATCTCCCGGACCGGCGATTCATTGGCTGACTTGGCGTTGCCAGTACAAGATGGTTACATCACATTCACGCGTACCGCGGCCTTGGAATGGAATAGCGTCGGCCCATTGGGCGCAACACCCAGTCGCCTGACCATTGTAGCTGAGCGCGATCTCGACTACAACCGGATTGGCCTGCGGTTTTACAATACAACCGGGGCAGATCTGGGATTTCAGCAGTCAACGCTCACGGAAGCGAGTCTGACCACAGCGATGGCGGCTGTGCGGAAACAACTCGCCCTGACCATGCAGGCTTACAGTGGCACGGGTCATATAGGCAGCACGGAAAAAGTGCTGGAAAAGTACCTGGGGCAACTGGCTGAAATTGGGCGCAGTTTCTATCTGGCTCTCCTGCCCAAGATGGCGGAAGAGACCGGTGCAAAAGACGAGGGGCAGCAGTTAAAAGTCGATTTGTGGCCGGGAATGACGATCCAGGTTGCTCCCTTGTCGGCTCAATTGAGCGTGCCATGGGAGGTCTTGTATGAGCGCAAGGCGGAATCATATAGGGAGGGATACACCAGGCTTTGCCCCACATTCTTGACTCATGGTACCGCTCCAGAGGACTGTCCGGGTTTTGCCGACCCGTCGATCGTCTGCCCCCATGGCTTCTGGGGTTATCGCTACATCATAGAGCAGTTGCCATGCCGGGTCGATCCCCATGTGAGTCCTCCGGATAAAGACTTACCCATCACCGTTCGTAATGCAATTCCGCTCCGTTTCAACGGAATCGTTTATGCCAAATTTAACCAGTTGACCCATCATTGGGATGCCCTGCGCGCCATTGCTTCGACGGCGAACCTGGAGATGGTTCGACTGGACAACCTGGCTGACGTACGCTTTGCCTTGACCCAATCGTCCCCCCCCGCCGATATTTTTTATTTCTATACCCATGGGGGAAGCGATCCATTCGGCAAACCGTACCTGGAGGTGGGCGGCGGAGATCAGATCAAGTTCAACGACTTGGATGCCTGGGGAGTGGATCTGGGGTACCATCAGCCGCTGGTCGTCCTGAATGCCTGCGACTCGGCTGATTATTCACCCGACAATTTTGAAAACCTCGTCAGGTTTTTTTGCATCAAGAAGGCCGCAGGCGTGATCGGGACGCAGTGTCAGGTTAATGAGGACCTAGCCAATGCCTTTACCCTTCTTTTCTTCAGTGCTTTTTTCAAGCAGTCGGGTGCCGGACGGGCACTCTTCGAAGCCCGGCACAAACTGCTCAGCCAATTGGATCCGCGAGGCCTGGTCTACAGCCTCTTTGCAGCAGCGGATGTGAAGTTGACCAAACCTGTTATCGTGTAAGGAGAGACTCATGGGTAAGACGCTATGGTGGCTTCTCATCGTAATAATCTGGATTCCAGGTGTGTCCGCCGGAGCGGCGGAGCCGGTCCTGACAGTTGATCCTGATGATAGCCCGCTGGTGATCCATGGAAAGCTCGACGGGCAGACGACTACGTTCGGGGGAAGTGTACGGCTGACCGTAACAGGTGGCGACATCAAAGAGGTGCTTCTGTTGGCCTCCGGCGTGAAGCAGGTCGGCGACGACAGCGTGGTGATAGATCGCAGCAATGTGACCATCCCAGCAGGTATGAGCCTGACCAACGGCCGACCGCGTGACATAAGGGTGACCGTAAACAATGTCATGCGGCCGGGAGAATATGACGGGAACCTGAAATTCCTCTTACCCGGACAGGCTGAGGAAAAGGCGGTGAAGATCGGGTTGAAATTGAGCATCGATCCGAAACCGAAGGTCCAGCCAGTCTTTTCCGGCATGACCTTCCATCTGGTCCGGTCGCGGAATCTGGTTGCCGACACCGTGGCCACGTGGCTGCTATCGCCCAGCGCCGTCCGGGAAAAGTGGTATCTCCATCTGGACAATCAGACACTCGCACCCGTCGAGGTGACGGATGTCACCGTCGTGATGCGCGGCGAAAAGACTGGCCAAGCCGTCTCTCCGGGCATCATCAGTATTACCATGCCCCGTCAGCTTCCAGCGGGCCAGGTCGAGCCCATCCCGATGACGATCCATCGAAACAATCTTTCGCCTGATCGTTATCAGGGAACGTTACGGTTCAAGGTGAAAGGAGCGGATGATCCGGTGACCGTCAATGCCGATCTCAACCTGCGTGACGGGCCCATCTGGGCGGTGCTGGTCATTCTGGCCGGGATCTTTGTTGGCCGGCTGGCGCGCGGCATGTCCACCCCGGAGGCCCAGAAGCAGATCAAGTTGCTGCCTCTCCTGTATAAGATACGTCAAAGCGCAGACAGGATACAAGATGCGGATGCCCAGGCCTATCTGGCCGGGCAGATTGAGGATGCCAAGGCACGGATTGGATCCGCAGGGGAGACCGAGGGGGAGCTTTCGCAGATGCTCGATAAGCTCCAGAGTCGCATCGAATTTCTAATCGCCTTGGAAGGCCTGAAGGATAAGTTGGCAAAATCGAATCTCGATGCACTCAGGGAAGAACTGGAACCAAAGATTAAGAATGCCCGCCAGTCGTTAATCGAGAACAGAACAGAGGACGCTGAACGGCTGCGCAAGGAAGTGGAGGCAAGGTTTCAACAGGCCCGGCAGGATACAACCATGGGACTTGCAAGTGATCTGTACGACTTCTTCACGTCGTTTAGCTCAACTGCAGAACAATGGTCTAAAGCCGAAAAGGCTCCGGCGCCGGGCCTGCCGGGCGGCAAGCACTGGGGTTGGCTGGCAAAGATGATGGCAACCCTTTCCGGAATAGAGTTTATGAACGCCGAGTTTCGCTACTGGTTCGTCAGCCCCCTCCTGTTTCTCATCCTGCTGGTTGGTCTGGCCCTGCTGGGTTTGCAGACGTTATATATCAATGCGGGCAGCACATTCGGCGCGGGCGGGTTGTACGATTATCTGGGTCTCTTTCTCTGGGGCCTGAGTGCCGATGTAGCCCAGCGCACGCTCCAGACCCTGCAACCCTCAAAACAAGGCTAATAGATGACTGCTGAAGATTTACATGGAGAATGGCATCGCAGTCCGGAATAGACTATGAGGTGGTGGACTATGCTTTGTTGACGCGCCGGTATATTTAAGGAGACTATATAGACGGACAATACTCGCAATGGGAAATCTGAGGTTTATATTGTTTGTCCTCGCTACCTGGCGAGTGACTCACTTGCTGGCCCGCGAGGGCGGCCCGGCGGACCTGAAAGTACGCTTCCGGGTGCATTTGGGCAGTGGAATCATCGGCAAGCTGATGGACTGTTTCCACTGCCTCAGTCGCTGGGTTGCGGCGCCGATGGTCTTCTTTGTTTCCCGGAGACCGCTGGATCTGCTGCTCACGTGGCTGGCCCTATCCGGTGCGGCTTGTCTGCTGGAGCGCATCGGGCAGCAACCCGTAGTTATTGAGCCGATTTCTGAGCGTTACCTAAATATTGCCGTAATATCGCAGTGTTTATGCTCTGCTGGAGAAACACAACTTGAATTCTCTGGATTTTCGGAAAAACTGAAGGTAAAACCATTCACGGAACATTTGCAGTGTTAACAGTATCTTCCCCATATTGAACATATTCTGCCGTATGATAACCCATACATATTACTTGTCTTTTTATCTGTAACATTTCAAATCAAAAAAATACATAACTTTATTAATATTAATAACTTATAATTGTATGATAATTTGTGGCACATCGATTGCTGTCTTTTCAACATTTAAGCCAGAGGATTTTGGGATATTTATCAATGATTATAAATGGATAATGAAATTATTTTCAATGCACCCAAAAAGGAGGTCACAACAATGAAAAAAGTGGAGCTCGGGAAGCCGTTAATTGCTAGGACATGTTTGATGTGGTTTGTTTCTTGTACGATCTTGCTTTTGGCGGGCGCCGGTACCGCTATGGCGACAACCAAAACTATTCTGGCAACCGGCCTTGCCGCTCCAGTGGGAGCCGCCGTTGACGAAACCAGAAACCAGCTCTATTTTGTGGAATACAATCCCGCGGCAAATGGAAAATTAAAGCGTATTAACCTTCCTCCGGCCTGCGCCGCCCCGGCCTGTGCGGCGACTATTAATACAATAGCCACCGGATTTTCCCATCCGGAAGATATCCAACTGGATCTGGCTCATGGATACGCTTATGTTACAACGCGCGATGATGCCGGAACCACCGGCGCCTTATGGAAAGTGAACCTTTCCACCGGCGCGAAAACCATGGTGACTTTCAACCTGGGTGCTCCGCAGCAGCTCTTTCTGGATGTCGCCAATAATCAGGCCTTTACCGTCGGATATGATGACGGAAGATTAAGACGCATTAACCTGACCACGGGAGCAAAAACCCCGATTACGATAGGTCTTCATCACCCCGTCGGATTGGTGGTCACCAAGGACAGGAAATATGCCTATGTTACTGAGCAGGATGCCCCGGCGCGCATTTCTAAAATCGATTTAACTACCGGTGCCAATCTGGGAGCCGTTATTAGCAATGGAGTAGGTGGCGTCAGCCTGGTTTCCCCCTTCTTCCTGGCCTGGACGGATGCAAGCCAGAACTCGTTGTATGTTACGGAGCGGGGGACAGCCAATAGAGTTTCGCGCGTGGAGATTTTAACCCACACCAAGAAAGAAGTATTGACTGAAGCGGCGCCTGTTCCTGCGTGGTGGGGGTGGCCGACCGGAATCGTCGTCGGTTCTGCAGGCTCAACTACTTTCGTAACCACCGGAAGCGCGATCATTCAGGCAGACCTGGTGGATATAACGGATCTGACCAAAGAGCCTATCTTCACCATGGTGGGCAATGTTCCTGCAGGAAAAATTTCCAATGTCGGCTATGCCACCACCGATCCCGGATATTTTTACTCTGTCACGCATTCTCCGTTTGGTGGAACGCTGAATATTTTTGGGAACTTTAACCGGTTTAAAGCGGCTCCCCTTAACGCCGTCTATTATCAGGTCCAGGTCTCCAAGGATGGAGGACCCTTCGCCCCTCTGAATCTGAGTTGGAATGTTTACAAATTCAACACAACAACCGGGGAGGATGATCTGGTCCCTGTTGCTCCGGATCCCGCCGCCCCCAATCCGGCCGCCGGACCCAAATATTTAATTCCCGCCGAATATCCGCTGAACGCCGCCCGCTGGAAGCCGCCCTTCCTCATGATGCGCTGGCCCAGCGGTGAAAATGGATTATATACTTTCAGGGTAAGGATTTTTAATGCCGCGGGAGCCCCTATTGCTTTTCCGGTTGCCTGGAAAAACAGCCTTGCCGTCACAATTGATAATACTCCGCAGGATGTCGAGATTGTCAGCGTCTGGCAGAAGGGATGTCCCGGACAGGCCATGAAAGAGGTACAAGCCTGTGATATCGTTTCCTCTGCTCCCAACCAGTTCTATTTCAGTATCACGGCTAATGATTCCAACCAGCATCTCTTGAATTACGGCCTGACCGCCATGTGGGGAGATAACCAGTCGGAGTCGGTGTATAGCGACTCCTATTCCAATCATCCGGCCGCAGCGGCGCCTCATGCCTGGGCCGGAGTGCAGAACTTCGACATTCCCCGTTCCCTCCCCGGGTCGGGAGGAGTCGCCACCACCTGGAGCGCCCATACCAAATGCGCCCATACCTTCTATCTGTGGGCCTGGAAGAGGACCATCGATGGCTACAATTATCTGCTCTACAGGGATTATCATAAGTCGATTACCATTAACAATGTAGGGACTCTTTGTGTAACACCCTTACCTACCCCTGTCGTTAGATAATGTTTTTAGAGAAGGAGAAAAAACGTGACAAAATCAAAGCTGAAAATTAAATTCATACTTTGCCTATTGGCAGTATTTTCTACGCTCATGTTTATGTCCGTCTCATCCGTCCGGGCCCACAGCGTCATGCTATCCGTGCCCGATTATCCGGAGGAGGCGGCGAACTGGTGCGGAGCTGCGACGGCGCAAATGATTATGCAAGGATATCCTGCGGGAAGCTGCACCCTCCTGCAGGAGGATATCTGGCTGGGCATTCAAAGCTACAAAACCGAAACCATATGGGATGCCGATCCGGAAGGGGTGCGGAAAGCCATGAAAAATCTTTGCCCTCCGTCGGGGACATGGAGCATTCATTCCGACACCAATCCGCAGTCGCTGATGTTCACCATGGCCCGATTAATGACGCGTTATCGATACCCGACCGCCGTTTTGCTGGACACGGAATCCCATAATGATTATGCGCCGCACCAGGAGCATTGGATTGCCGTCCGGGGAATTATCACCGATGTGGATCCTACAGCGCCCGGCGTTACATCGGTGAACTTGAGTTTTGTCTGGTTCAATGATCCGGCTGTGCCGATGGGAAGCCCTGCGGTGGAGCGCTTTATCTCCGGCACTACCTGGTACAGTGAATTCCAGTCCGTCAACAAGGCAGGAAGCGTTTATGCAGGAAAATATGTGATCGTGACGGAACCGCCGGAAATCAGGGGACTGGCGAAAGCCCCCCTTGAGGTGCTGAGAGGCACAGTTGTTACTCCTAAGGACGCCCTGGGCTTTGCAGCCAAATGGATTGAAAAGTATAAGCTGGATGAGATAAAGACTTACAGCATCCTGAAACAGGCAAAACCTCTGGAGCCCATGCTGGTCAACGCCAGGCAGGGCGGCTATTACATTATTCCTTACTCCACCGATCGGGAAGGCCGTCTGGCCAGTCTCTCGATTCTGGTGAATGCCTACAACGGCAACTTCCAGGAAATAGGCGTTTTCCAGCCGACGGCTTATCTGAAAAAAGAAGAGGCTATGCGGTTGGCAGTGGCGTCTTTGAAAGAAGAGAGACCTCAGAAAGTGGAAGCTGTACTGGTATCATCCAAAACGCAGATGGGTGGAAACCGTTATTTCCCGTTTTGGGAAGTTACCGCCGATAAAACCGTGCTGAATGTAGGACAGCAGGGAGTGTTTTTCAAGAAAGTAGTACAGCGTTAACCTTCTGAATAATCAATAAATTGAAAAAACGGGTCTGTTCGTTCCCTGGGCAGGCCCGTTTTCGTTATCATTTATTTTATTTCGTGGAAAGCAGTTCACTTCCGTATTAGCTCCCAATTGGCATCCTTAAGTATGTATCTGTGGCTTGCCTTTCGTAAATCAGTTCCTTCCAGAACGGGGATGCCCTGAACAATGGGTTCATCACTTTTGGGAATAAAAACCGGTACGCCATTGTCTTCTGTAAGAATACCGACGACCCTTAGTCTCTTACCCTTCTCCCCACCCGTATAATAACCTTCCGGCCAACTGCTGAGGCCGTCAATCCACAAGTCAAAATCAGTCCCGATCAGTTGAGCACCCGTCTTGCAATTCACTGCCCAACCTTCGATCGTTATTTTTTTGCCGAGGTTGACTGCCGACACGCTGGTTACACTTGTTTGATTATTGACTATGGAACAACCTGACAGGATTAGCAGCCCAAAGAAGAATGCTCGAATTCTCATAATGAAATGATCCGCCTATGTAAAAGACAGGATTGTGAATCACTGTTGATGACAGTCGATTCACAATCTCCTTTTTTGAACCTTTCGTCTGATAGACTATAGTAATTTAGTCTCTTTTAAATTTATTAAGGCAACTTATTTAGCGGCGGTTTCCCCATTTTTTTTCTTATTGCGTTTAACTGTTTTAATTTTTCTTCTTTATCTTTATCAATGGCCGCTTTATCTTCGGCAGATAATTTAGGTACGGAAAAAGTTGCACTGCCAGAAGCTATTTGTACTCCACTATCCCATTCAAATATGGTCTCGGTGATGAATTTTTCTTTAAATTTGTCCCATCTTGTTTCTTTGTGTTCTCCAATCTTCTTAAAGGTTTTTACTTTTGCATTTAATGTAACTGTTTCATATCCTTTTGCGCTGGGATATTCCTTAATATCTTCAATCATAAAAGGAGTCCCATAGCCATTGATGAGTTTGCTTTTGGGAACTAGGATTATATTTGACAAAGTGCCGTTATCCATTTCATTGGCCATCCATCCTCTTCGCCATTCCATTTTGGGATTGTAAGAAGGCGATACGATAACCTGAATATAATCAAATTTCAAATTTCTTAAAGATTTTGTCGGACTTACCTTTACCCCTAAAGTCATGATATCGGCTGAGTTAAAACTGGAGCCTTGCCCGTTTTGATCAAAAAATAAAACCTTTCCGGAATCAGCAAATGCATTGTTGGAAAACAGTAAAATCAATGACAATAAAATTGTTGCAAAAAAATTTCTTTTCAATGTATTCCTCCTTTATTAAAATTGTTCATAAATTATTTCAATTTATATCGACAAGAACAGTTACAGTCAAACAAAAAATAGGGGATAAAATCCAAAAATGTGGGAGCTTATTTACGAAGATACCTTTGGATTTGGGGAAGACAGGGATCCCCCCGGAATCGAAAAGACGGGGCGTAACGGACAAGATGGTTTCTTTCAGTTATGGACGAGTGTTTTGGATGAAGGGGTAGGCATTTCTAATGGAAAACCAGTCGCAGGATTTGCAAGTTTTACACTGCGTATAAACTTTCCAAATGATAATACAAAGACCATCTCAATAGACGTCCGCAAATATATCGACATACTTGGTAAGTTAAAACAGGAAGCGAATATAGACAAAATCAGGAAAATTTCTGCAGATCACTATGAAGCTTGTCTGGAAAATGATGAAGAATCATTTTGGAATAATTTTTATCAACAGATAAAATCTTTCAAGGTATTTGCTGTAAGCTTAAGTAAAAATGTTTACATTAAAAAAGTAATTCTTTCTTCATTGCTCATTGCCCTGGCAAATGCGATGTTTTTATTTTGTTTATTAAGCATGTTTCATCTGCTTTCAACACAGAAGACAACGCAGGCAATTATTGCCGGCTTGTTTTCACTGGCTTTTTTGTCGATAAATGCCTCGTTTTTAAATATCAGATCATTAACCATGCGATATAAGCATCCGGAAAAGTTCTATATCGAAATTGATGGAACAAACTTCATACATTCCGATGGAAATTTCGTTAAGAAAATCAATTTGAACTCAATAAAAGAAATTAGCGAGACGGAAATATTATCGAGGGGCGGCAGACGAGAGATGATAGTTGTCGACTATCTGGACAATGACAAAAAAACAACTTACTCATTTTTTAAAGCCTTTTCAAAGAATGACATTATCTATGATGTCAACGCTGAAAAATTGAATGCTCATTGTAGATAGATGATTCAAATTATCTTGATAAAATCGTCAATCACTCTTTTGTTAAACAGTGCTTTTCTGCTCATGCAATCAATAATAAAGGAATCACAGTAAGGTAATAATAGAATCATTTTCTTTTGTTCCTTCATAATTGTTTCATTGCTGGTAAAAGAAAAAAATATAAAACCAGTGGCCCCATCCCAGACTATTCCGTAATCCAAAAGAATTGTGCAAAGTAAAGGTTGATTTATCACCGGTACACGGTCCACATTGCCGCCAATAATGAGAGGATAATATTTCTGTTTTCCGATCGATTTGTCGGATGTACCCGTAAGCATCGAGTCTTTTTCCTTTATCCCGTCAAAGCTCAAGATATTTGGAGGAGAATCCGCCCATTCATTTCCGTAAAGAATTTCATCTGTAGATAGAGTTTTTCTGTTGGTCTTTACCAGTTTATATTCTCCGTCGGGTAAAAAATTGAAGATAGAAAAATCGGAACAACAGGAGTCCCTCAACCAACGGTCGATAAGCTCATCGAAAATAATATTTTCACACGGGATTTTTCCTCCATCGGGTAAAACTTCAAAAAACCACCGTTCGTTCACCAGAGAGTGATTTATTGCAAATAAAGGATTGTTTTCAAACCCAATGACAAAATCGCATTTTGATTTTGCATATACACCAAAATTATTCAAAGAATCTTCGACTTTAAGGTGTGCTGATTTGTCGTTTTCTATACTTATTTCTATTTTTCTCATATTATTTGTTTGTTCCTTACAAATGGGAAATTCCTATCGCCAATGTCTGATGCGTAAAAAAATCCTGACAGTCCAATAATGAAAAAGTTTGTCAAATCAATAATTAACACAATTTACCTCTGTGTCCTATACCAAAAGATATAATAAATTATAGTCCATGATATATGGTGTTTTTATAATTGTAAAGATATGTAACGAAACAGCCTTGGGTGGGAAAGTTGTGTGGAGAAAAAATCTTTAGGAAAACGGCGAGCGAGCATCCGTTACTGCTTGTCTTCAAACAGATATCTTGCGGCCGGTACCGGATGGATTTCATGACAAATAGATCTGCAAATTGTAAATTTATTTGTAAATGAAATAACTCTTTATGCACGAGGGCAGAGGAAAAGGGCAAGAGTTGAGAAGGAAACTATCTTTACAGTTGGATCTCAAACCGGCATTTTTTCCCGAAAAAAAGGAGGTGATGGAGGAGATTATTATTGGCGGCGAGAAGTAAGCTTATACCGGGGAAGTCATTTTGTCCGTGGAACAAGGGATTTTGTTTCCGGTATGCATGGATCTTTACTGTAAGGAGCAAGTAACGAAATTCTACAAGAAGGAGTAAAGTATGAAAAAAAGAATAGTTACATTATTAATTATGAGCCTGTTGCTCGCGTTCACTGCAATAGCTCAGGCAACCGTTTACACTGATGTAATTCAAACCCCAATTGGCTATTTTGTGCCGACAGACGCTCAGAAGTACAATGCCCCCTATTACCGTTGGTATGATGAAGATTGGGGATGGACCCATAACACCCTCAGTGGTGTCGTAACAAGTATTACCACCGCTACATTAAACATTAGTTCATTTGATGTTGACTATTCAAGTGGTGAAAGAGATAATGTTTATATTTGGAACAATACCGATAGCAAATGGGATATGCTAGGAACTCTTACAGGAAAGAATGATGATTGGTCCTATGACGCTTTTAATTTAGGTTTCCAGTATTTTGATGAAATTTTAGCTGGACTGCAGGTCTGGGTGGACATTGATTCTACCCATAACTATGATAATTGGGCATTGACGCTTACAAAATCGGTTATTTCTATTGATGGTTCTGCAATTCCCGGTCCCCAACCCGGCGCTGTTCCAATTCCCGGCGCCTTCTTGCTTCTTGCTCCGGGCCTTGCCGGTCTGGCTATAATTCGTAAAAAGATGAACTTGTAATTTGATGTGATTCAAGTATTGCTGGTGCATTATTTTTCCGGTTTCGACCGACACGGCCGGAAGACCGGTCGTGTCGGTCGAACAAAATTTTTAAATCAGTACAACAGCGATTACCCGATATCCGTGCATGGCGGGTTGCCTTCAATTCACTCAACTGCTTCAAGCTTTATTATTATTTGACAGTTCCCTTTATTTTTCCTATATACCCGCTGGTTTTATGAAGGAAGAATAAATGATTTATTTAAGAAATGTCAGCCTGTCTTTTCTGGATAAAAAGCTGTTTGACAACATTAACTGGACAATACATCCGAAGAGCCGCATCGGCCTGGTGGGCGATAACGGAACGGGGAAAACCACCCTCTTCAGGGCAATCCTGGGAGAAGTTCATCCCGACTCCGGCCTGATTGATATTCCTAACCGCAAGAATAAAACAATAGGCTATCTGCCCCAGGATCTGGTGGAACTGGATCCCGTCAATTTAATTTATTTTTTGAAGAATAAAAGCGGGATGGCCGATCTCGAGGCATCGATAAAAAACCTGGAGCAGCAAATGTCACAGGTTAAAGCGCATACCGCGGAATATCATCAGATAGCCAAAGCTTATTCCAGTCAAATGGCTCAATTTAACGCCCGGGACGGTTATTCATTTGAGGCTAAAGCCAAACAGATACTCAAAGGCTTTGGCTTTCGGGAAAGTGATTTTACCCGCAATTGCTCTCTTTTTTCGGGCGGATGGAAGATGAGGATTCTGCTTGCCTCGATCCTTCTTGTTGAACCGGATGTTATGCTGCTCGATGAGCCGACCAATCATTTGGACACGGAAAGCATGGAATGGCTGGAAAGTTATCTGAAGGATTATCCGGGAACGATTATCGTTATCTCTCATGACCGTTTTTTTCTTGATAAAATCGCCACCCAAATTGCCGAACTTGCCGCCCGCCATATTCATATTTATAAAGGCAATTACTCGTTTTATCTTGCAGAAAAGGAACGGCGCCACGCCGCCCTGAGAAAAGAACAGGAGCTGCAAAAAGCGCAGATTAAAAAGATTGAAGACTTCGTGGAACGTTTTCGCTACAAGGCAACAAAAGCCAGTCAGGTGCAGAGCCGTGTTAAAATGCTGGAAAAGTTCGAAGTTGTTACGCTTGATGCCAGGGCCAAAGCCGTCACGATGAAGTTTCCCGAAAGTAAAAAAAGCGCCAAAGAGGTGGTCAAGTTGACAGACCTCAGTCACAGCTACGGCAATCTGAATGTCCTTAATAATTTTAATTTTACTCTCTTTCGGGGCGACAAGGTGGCGTTTGTCGGTGTAAACGGCTCCGGCAAGTCCACGTTATCCCGCCTGCTGAGTTTAACCGAACAGCCGTCGGCGGGTCTGGTTCAATACGGCAATGACGTCAATATGGCCTTCTTTTCCCAGGAAAGTTCACTAAACCTGAACTATGAAAATACCATCTGGGAAGAAGTTACCAGCGTTTCCACGCGTGCCAATGATCAGGAGAAACGCAATTTGCTGGGATCGTTTCTTTTTTCCGGCGATGATATTTACAAGCAGGTATCTGTGCTCTCCGGAGGTGAAAAATCAAGGCTTGCCCTGTTAAAAATTTTGTTGCTGGATACTAATTTCCTCATTCTTGATGAACCGACAAATCATCTTGACCTGAAGACAAAGGATATTTTCCAAGAAGCTCTGATTAACTATTCCGGTACGGTAGCCATTGTTTCCCATGACCGTTACTTTCTGGATCGTCTGGTCAACAAAGTCTTTGAACTGAAGGATGGAGCGCTCAATTATTATCATGGCAATTACTCTTATTTCATAGAAAAGCGCTCTGAGGCCGGTGGAATAAAAGTTGAAGGCAATCCTGGCGGGCCGAATAAAGAACAGGTATATAAAAGCAAAGAGCAAAAGAGGGTGGAGGCTGAAGAGCGCAACCGGCTGGCTAAAACGAAAAACACGTGGAAAAAAGAGCTGACGGCGGTGGAGAAAAAAATTGAATTATTGGAAACAAAAAAAGCTGAACACGAAACAGCCCTGTGTGATCCGCATATACACAAAGATGCAAATCGGATCAAGAATCTCAATAAAGAATTAAAAGACATTAATTCCCAGATCGAGCACTCCTACAATGTCTGGACGGAACTGCATTCAAAACTGGAACAATTTGACGCGGCTAATGCGGAAATCGCTTCCAATTAATGATATAAACTATAGATGTTCTTGTAATAAATAATCAATTATTATATAAGTTAACCAGTTTCAGAGGCATTTTCATACATTGAAAAAACGTAGTGCTGCAATTGGCTATCCCCATTGCAGAGATGTCCTTGTCAACATATTTTTTATAAAATCAAGCATATAACGCGTACTGAATTTAAATGCCAAGTAATACTGACATGAACGATCCGCGGCAGAGTATACTTGAAGAACGGATAAAGAAATATGAATCCTTTATCCACAATTCCCGTGATGTTATTTTGTTTGTCCGCTATCGGGATGGAAAAATATTGGAAGCCAATGCTGCAGCCGTCAATATTTATCAATACCCTCACGAAAAATTACTTACCAAAACAATATTCGACCTGAAGGCACCGGAGATGTGTGATCAGGATATGCCTCAAATGGATAGCGCCGCAAATTCTTATCTTGTGACGGAGACCGTCCATATGAAGGAAAGCGGCGAAAGATTCCCGGTTGAAGTTAATTTTCAAGGAGCCATAATCGGCGACGAGCCTGTTCTTTTCTGCATTGTTCGTGATATCAGCAAACGAAAAATAGCCGAGCAATTATTGCAGGAAAGTGAAAATAACTTACGTGCTCTTCTTAACGCCGTAACTGAATCTTTTTTCCTCATGAATAAGGACGGCATTATCCTGGCGGCAAATGAAACCGTGGCCAAAAGATTCGGACTAGATATGGACATGCTGGTGGGAAGCTGCCTTTACGAACTGATCGAACCGGATATCGCAAAGTTACGCAAAGAGCAGGCCAGCCTTGTTATCAATACGGGTGAGCCGGTCCGTTTCGAAGATATACGCTTTAATCGCAATATCGATCAGGTATACTATCCCGTTTTCGACAGCAACGGCCGGGTTGTGCGTATTGCTGTTTTCGGCACTGATATTACCCAATACCGGCAAATGGAGAAGCATTTGGAAACTATGGCTTTAACCGATCAGCTTACGGGCCTTTATAACAGGAGAGGTTTTATCAACCTTGCCGAGCGCCAGCTTAAATTATCCAAACGTTCGAAACAAAAAATGCTGCTTTTCTTTGCCGATGTGGACAAAATGAAATGGATTAACGATAACCTTGGCCATGAAGACGGCGACCAAGCGTTAATCAGCACGGCAAAAATACTGGCTAAAACTTTCCGCAGCTCTGATATTATTTCACGTGTCGGAGGAGATGAATTTGCCATCCTGGCTCTGGACGCCGACGAAGAAACGGCGGAAGGACTGCTAAAGCGGCTTCATAAACTGGTCAAAAAAAGTAATACGGGCAAAGGAAGGAAGTACGATCTTTCGATCAGCATCGGTTACGCCGTATTTGATCCTCATCACCATGATGCTCTTAATGAACTGATGTCCCGCGCCGACATGCAAATGTATCAGGATAAGAAAAACAAAGGGATCGGGAGGAATTAAACCGCTGATAAACAGGAAACAATCTTTAATGCCAATTTTATTGGCGGAAAATCATCAATCTTAAGAAGGAGGGACAATGAATAAGGCAGATATCATAAATGAAATTGCGAAGACCACTTGTACCAAAGCAGAGGCGGCAAAGGCGTTGGATGCATTTTTGGAAGCCGTGAAGAAAGACCTGAAGAAAGGTAACAAAGTAACCATCATCGGCTTTGGAACTTTTTCCGTAACTAAAAGAGCCGCCCGAAAAGGAAGAAATCCTCAGACTGGTGCGACTATCAAGATTGCCGCCAAGAAAGTCCCCAAGTTTACACCGGGCAAGGCTTTGAAAGCAGCCGTGGCCAAATAGCATATAACCGTTTCACCAGCTGGTTGTGTTGATTTATAAACCGCTTGACTCTTAAGCAAGCGGTTTATATTGTGCTTACATTGAAATGAATAAAATACCTCTCAGGTGCACAATTGGCTAACGTCATCGTTCGCAATGCGTCTTATCAATACGAGCAGCTTCAACCGTTAGTTTTTGAGATCTTGGAAAAGATGACGGGCGGCAGAATCAAGCCCGGCAGCCGCGTCCTGATCAAACCCAATATGCTTTGCACCGCCCGTCCTGAAGATGCTGTCCTTACTCATCCTAATCTGATTCGGGCTGCGGTGGAGTATGTTCTGCAGCAAGGCGCCCGACCGCAGATTTCGGATTCTCCGGCTATAGGTTCTTTTGATAAAATTTTAAAAAGCAATGGTACGCTGGAGGCATTGCAAGGTCTTGATGTAACCTGTGCGCCTTTCAACGATGTTGTGGAAGTCGATATAGGCAAACCGTACGGCCGGATTGAAATCGCTCGTGATGCGGTCGAGGCGGACATCATCATCAACCTGCCCAAGCTTAAAACCCACAAACAGATGTTGTTGACTCTCGCCGTGAAGAATATGTTCGGCTGCATCATTGGATTCAAAAAATCCCAGTGGCACATGCGCGCGGGCGTTGATACCATGGCCTTTGCACGCTTGCTGGTGGCGATTCATCAGGCGGTTTTGCCCACGGTTTCCATTCTGGACGGAATTCTGGCGCTGGAAGGTGAGGGTCCGGGCAAGGCGGGGCATCCGCGAAAAGTCGGCATCCTGATGGGAAGCAACAATTCTTTTGCACTGGATATGGCTGTCTGTAAAATGGTCGGCATTCCATACGCGAATATGCCGGTGTTGAAGGTTGCCGGGGACGATCAATTACTTCCATCCTGGGAAATCGACGGAACGCTGCCGCCGGTTCACGATTTTCAAATACCGGGTGCGGGGCATCTGATTTTCGGCCCTGTTCTCCTGCAAAACTTTCTGCGCCGTCACACGTTGGCCAGGCCTGTTTGCGATCA
Organism: Smithella sp.; assembly: GCA_039679455.1. GTDB lineage: Bacteria > Desulfobacterota > Syntrophia > Syntrophales > Smithellaceae > MVRV01. The sequence continues at coordinate 44,134 of JBDKUX010000023.1, forward strand.
GGCATTGTGCCGGCTGTGCAGCAAATGCTGGACTATTTGTCCCGCGCAGGCGATCAAAGAAAAGACTGATCAAATCGAATTTGATTATAAAAAATGCATCCGCTGTTACTGCTGTATTGAGGTTTGTCCCTGCGGCGCGCTGCATTCCCAGGAAACATGGGGCGGCCGGCTGACGCGAAAACTTGTCGATAAATTATCATGATTACTTTAGTGCAACTTGGTATCAATCGGGAATAAGAAACTTGAATCCCGTGGCAGCATCAGGAAGGCGGCGGGCGGACGTGTCCGTGAGCTCAAAGAGAATCACTTCCATAACATGCCACACTTTGACGCCCTGGCGGATACATCCTGTTATCGTTGAAGAATTTCTGCCGCAAGCCATGTGCAGGTGCAGAATCGGGTTTCCCTCGTCGTCGGGGAAAATAGTTCCTGTGCCGGTGACTTCGCGGACATCATCAATTACTTTTTCCAGAGGAATTACCGGGGGGGAGCAACGGCCGTTTTCCGGTCCGACAACAAGCCTGCTGCCCTCGTCAGCGCCGCCGAGAATAATGAGCGATGCGGCATTGATGGAATGCTCCCTGGCGAATGCTTCGATCACTTCATGCACTATTTCGCCATCCTCCAGGCGGATAACAAAAACACGCCCCAGTTTCGCTTCCGAATATTTCATTTGAATGCCCCCTTTTTATTTGTTGCCTAATTGTTCTTTTAACTTCGCCCTGTTTTTGACGGCTTCGGCAACACGGTTCAGGCCAAGGCTGATATCATCGTCCGGCTTGCCCAGTTTTTTGTCGGCCTGTTTGTAAAGGGAAAGGGCGTTGTCGAGATCACCGCTGCTTTCCGCGCAGACACCCAGATTATAGAGGAGAGCAGGGGAATTGCCTGCCAGATTATGTGCTTCACTCCAGAGTGCGCAGGCGCTGTCCATTCTTCCCTGATCAGCATATTCAAGGCCGTTCTTGAGTTTGTCTTTGACTGCGGATGATTCGATGCCGTCAGTTGAATCCATCAATTTGATTTCCCGGGTTACATAATATGGGGCGATATCATGGCGAAATTCCTGTTTTACTATTGATTTGGCCTTTTCGAGAAGTACGTTTTCGCTCTCTACAGGATTAGTATCCCTGCATCCGGCTGATTCGGTGATTGCGGAAAGATTGCGGGAATATAGAATTTTGCCCGTGGAGACTTCGATTAATTTGGGGGAAACGGCAAAGGTGGCTACTCTTTTTGTGCAGCCTACATTATAATCACGCCAGGCAATACAGGAACCCTGATAAGGATTACCGTTTTTATCGCGTTTTGTTTCGTACTGTGCGCAGGTGGAACGTTTTTCGCTGTATCTGCTGTCGTTACAGCCATTCTGCAAAACAACCCCTGTATAAATTCCCCGAGCGCCGATTAGTTTACCCAGTTTTGCCGCCGTTTTTTGGTCGGCGAGGCCGCTTTGGGAAAGCTTCATCTCACTTATCGTTTTGTCCAGCGTAGCGCGGTCGACCAGGGTGAAATAACGTTGGCCATCGATGCCGATATCTGCCAGGACCCCTTCAATTTCTGCTGCAAATGCTTTACCTTTCGGCCCCTTGAAAGGCAAAACGGCCACGGTTTTGATCAGAGATGCTTCATGATACTGGGCGGGCTGCAGCATGTTAACCTTGATTTTTGTTGCACAACCGGAAAATAAAGAAATTATGAGGAAAGCAAGAAAGAAAAAAAGCGGGACCGGCGTATGCTTTCTCGGCATATTCATTTTTTGATGTCCTCGTGTCCGGATTGATTTATATGGAAATGATGAAAATTAATCATACAGTTGGATTAGAGATTTGCTCTTCTCTTTTCTTTTAGCTGTCAAGTCCTCATATTTTTTTGCACATTGTTTATCTTTTTTGGCCAGGGAACACTCCAGGTATCTTGCTGTTTCGATAATACAGTTGCGAATTGCTTTCCCTACCGGAGTTTTCTCCCGTTTGCCGAGGCTGCCGTGAAATCGGCAACCGCTGACTGCAGGAACATTTTGCAGGGACGTTGCCGAAATGGAGTGCGAATCGATGACTGCCCCCGCTTCCCTGTCGATTACTTTGAGATTAAAAGCCACATACGCTTTGTTTTGTTCTTCCTCGGAGGAAAAACCGGGAAAACTGGCTACGGTGCCGCTGGCACTGGTGCTTTCCTCGAAAGCCGAGACGGTTGCCACGATAAAATATCTTATCCCCCTGATTTTTCCCGGTTTCAACTTTGTTGTCCTTGCATCTATCAACAGAGCTTCGGTGAATTTCTGTTCAAGCAATGAATACAAATCCTGCCGGTCCAGTACGTAGAAGGCTTTGCCGGCGGCCAGTTCGTTGATCAACATGTCCTGAAGTTCGGAAGATGCCGAAGCCGACCACCAATAGGCTTGCGTATTATTAGCGAACCGCAAAACAGCTATCCGCGGTTTTTCCGCGGCAAGGGCATTGCAGGCGCTACCTGCAATAAGACAACCCAGAATAAATAAAACTATTTTTTTTATGATGCTTCCTCCTTATCGGTAAAGCTGTTCTCTGCCATTAGAAATTTTATTTGCTTTCTTTCTGATAATCCAAGGTAAGGGAATACGGCGAAAAATTAACAACGTTGAAATTTCCCTTCTGTTTGATGCTGTTGGCCAGATAGAGCGTATTTTCCGGATAGCTGACGATAAAATCGCCCATCCCTTTTTCTTTAACTTCGGTAACCCAGACGATGCTTTGCAGGAGTCCTTTGACTTCCAGAACGGTGCCCAGGTCGTTTACTCCGTTGATCCGCACGGATACTTTTTTTGTATTGCCTTTAATATATTTCCCTATTTTATCCAGAATGATCGGCGCCAGATTTTGGGCCAGTTCTTCCATACCGTTGGCGGCGGCATCTTCCACACTGCCTGCCAGTCCCCTGGCCGATTCAGTCCCCGCGGTCAATATTTCCATATTGCCGGTTTTATTGTTTTTGGCAATGATCCGGTAGGTTAAGCGCACGGTCACACTATTAAAAGGCATGGAAAGACCGTAGCCGATGTCTTCTCCTTTTTTCGTGGAAAGCGCATAATCCACTTTGCCTATAATAATCAGGTTGGACAAAAACTTGTACATCATGCTGCGGACGGTGATTGTACTGCCGCTCTTCATGGCTTTTTCTATTTCTTCGGCCTCTATTGTGCCGGTCGGTGCAACATCCACAACCGTATAGTTTTGATCGGTTATTTTCTCGATAAGAGTTTCGGAAAGAATGTTCGTTTCTTCAAATACATTGCTGCTGCGTCCGGGTTTGCGCGCCGGAATAAAAACGGCGATGGAATTATTTAATGCCAAATCGGAAATGGCTTCTTTAGCACCGGACGGTTCGACACAGGCATTGATTTTTACTTTTACGCTGTCGGGGCGGTTTTCCTCGCTAATAAGTTTAAAGCTTTTAACAACTCCGCCGGCTTTTGTTTTGATTACATCTTCCACGAGCGTAAAATTTTGCACAAAGCTTTGAGCCTTGATTTCCGTTCCGACAACCTGTTCAATCGCCGACCATTTGGCTCGGGCGATCGCTTCGTGCCGGGCTGAGGGAACATCATCGTTGACAAGAGCGGCTTCGGCCTCGGCGTCAACGCATTTTTCCGCGCAGAACGCTTCGCTTATTCCCAAACCGAAGAAAACGGCCAGGCAAAGCAGAAGATAAATTTTTTTCATAGCTTAACCTCATCTCTGTACAGACGGCTGTTTACTTTGAGTATGCGAGACTAGCACATATTAGGAGTAGAAGCAAATTACTTGCCAATACAAAAGCTTGAAAAAATCTTGTCCAGAATTTCATCGTCGATCTTCTTTCCGGTGATTTCATCGAGGCTGTCCAGGACTTCACGCAAATCGAAGGCGGTTAATTCCGGCGACATGCCGCAAAGTACATTTTCTTTTGCCCTTTCTATGTTGGTGAGAGCTTTTTCCAAGGCAATTTTATGACGCATATTGGTGATCATAACCGCCCCGGTATCTTCTTCCTGGTCGGCGCCGGTGCTGTCTATAATAGCTTTTTTTAATTCATTAATGCCCGTTCCGAATTTCGCCGATATTTTCAGTTTTTTACAATGGGGTGGAAGTTCGCTTGTTTTCCAGGCTGAGGGCAGATCCGTTTTATTGACGGCAACCAGATAATTTTTGTCTGAGACAGCGGCAAATATTTTTGTGTCATCTTCGGTCAAGGGCTTACTGCCGTCCAAAAGAATTATTATCAAATCGGCGCGGGCGAGATTTTCCCAGACGAGATCAATCCCCTCTTTTTCAATTATATCCTGTGGTTGACGAATTCCGGCGGTGTCCACGAGGTTGACCGGTATACCGCGAATGCTGATTTGGTCCGTGATGAAATCGCGGGTTGTGCCGGGGATATCCGTCACAATGGCTCTTTTCCGGCCTGTCAGGGTGTTGAGCAGGCTGGATTTGCCGACATTAGGTTTCCCGGTAATAACGACGTTCAGGCCTTCCGTGTAAAATTTTGCCTTCCGGTAAGAAACAAGCAGTAAGTGCAAACGCGTTGACAGGATTTCGAGCTGCGGCAATATTTCAGAGGCACCCTGGTCGGTGACATCTTCCATAAAATCAATGGAAGCTTCCGTGATAGCCAGTGCTTCAATCAGCGTAAGGCGCAGGTTTTCTATTTCAGCACCTAGCGCTCCTTTCAAATGGGTGAGGCTGATGGCGCGGGCCTTCTCCGATCGGGCGGCAATAAGAGTTGCCAGGGCTTCCGCCTGCGATAAATCAATGCGGCCGTTGAGGAAAGCACGTTGGGAAAATTCGCCGGGCTTGGCCGGTCGGCAGCCTAATTGCACAAGTTCGGATAAAATAGCCTGCATGATAATCGGGCTGCCATGACAATTGATTTCCAGAACGTCCTCGCCGGTGAAGGAATGCGGGCCGGGCATGAGTGCCGCCAGAACTTCATCGAGAACTGTTTCTCCATCGGCGGAAATGATGTCGCCGTAATATAAATGGTGGCTTTTCCAGGAACAATTTGTCTGTTTCGGCAGAAAAATTTGGCGGGCGATTTTGCCGGCGTCAGGACCGCTGATGCGAATTATGCCCACTCCTCCTGAACCGGGAGGAGTGGCAATTGCTGCTATAGTGTCATGATGAAGCACAGTATGGCAATTCCTTCAATAGACCAGTCTCTATTCCTGACTTTTTGCTTTTATCTGCCCATGGCTTCTTCTGGAGGGGAGAATCACAATCTTTCGATATTCGCCTTCTCCCCGGCTTTTTGTCATGAGGCCTTCATCTTTTTGCAGGGCCAGATGAATAATGCGCCGGTCATGAGCATTCATATTGGAAAGTGATACCGGTTTTTTTGTTTTCTTCACCTTTTCCCGTATTCTTTCGGCCAGGACTATAAGTGATTCTTCCCGTCTTTTCCGGTAGGTTTCCGAATCTACAATGATCATTTTGCGTTCACTATCGGATCTGTTGATTGCCTTGTTCAGAATGTACTGGATAGCATCAAGATTCTGTCCGCGTTTGCCGATAAGTAAGCCGCTTCCATCGCCTTCAATATTAAAAACTATCTTTTCCGGCGTCTCCTGAACCGTGATCTGGCATTCGAAAGACATTTTCTCTAATATGCCTTCCAGGATTTCTTTTGCCTTTAAAGCCAAGGGAGAAACAGTGCCCGGCTGCGGTGCCGCTGCTTTTTTTTCTTCTTGTATTTCCGGGACGGGCCTGGGTGTGATTTTAGGTTGTGGTTCGATTTTTGGAGTGATGGTTGCTGCAGGGACATTCTCATTAACATTCAGGTCAAAGGAAACATCCAGCGTCAAAAGGGAAGCTCGAATTTTTGCTTTCTTGGCCAGCATTCCCAAAAAACCGCGATTACCTTCGGAAATGATTTCAATGTTTAATTTGTCCCGGGTTACGCCAAATTCCTGGCAAGCGGTTTCAATAGCCACATCGATTGATTTTTCTTCTATTTCTAATGTCTTAGTTTCATTACTCATGTTCTAACCTCACAGATCAACTTTCCAGCTTTTTGTTCATGTAATATTGCTGACCGATACTGAAAATATTGTTGAATAACCAGTAAATGACCAGCCCGGAAGGGAAGTTCAAGAAAAAGAATGTGAAAATGACAGGCATAAACAGCATTAATTTTGCCTGCATCGGATCACCACCCATTGTGGGCGTCATCTTTTGCTGAATAAATTGAGTCGCCCCCATGATAATCGGAGTTATGTAATACGGATCCTTGGCCGAAAGATCCTGAATCCACCAGAAAAACGGCGAATGACGCAGTTCGATGGAATAAAGCAGAGCTTTGTAAAGTCCGAAAAATATGGGGATTTGAATTATCATCGGCAGACATCCACCGAAGGGATTTACATGATGGGCCTTGTAGAGAGCCATTGTTTCCGCGCCAATTTTTTGCTGATCGTTCTTGTATCTTTCTTTCAACTCGGCAATTTTCGGCTGGAGGTTCTTCATCTCCTGCATGGATTTATAGCTTAGATTTCCCAGCGGCCAGAAAATTATTTTGATCAGTAAAGTTAAAACAATAATCGCCAGACCATAGTTGGCAATGTAATTATGAATAAAATTCAAAACCCATAAAAGCGGCAGGGCCAGCCATTTAAGCCAGCTGCCGAAATCAATAGAATCTTCCAAGCCGACATTTTGTGTTTTGAGCAGGTTGTGTTCCTTGGGACCCATATAAAGCGTATAGCTGAAACTGCCGCTCTGGTTGCCGGGAATGAGTTCTTTCTGCCCCTTGATGCTTACGGAAACCATGTCGGCGGCATCTCGATTCATGATTGTGCTGGTTAAAGAAGGGTTTTCCGGGATGAAGGAGGCGATAAAATATTTGCTTTCATATCCGCTCCATAAAACGTTGGGTCCCTGTATTTTTTCCTTGTCCAGCTTTTTGGGCTCTTCCCGCTCAATGCTTCTGGCGATGGAAGCCACCGGCCCTTCATGCCCGTAGCTGTCTACTTCCTTATTGGGGTCGGCGTACTGCTGCCAGCTTAATTTCGGAGTCTGGTTCAGTGGTGCAGCGGTCAGGTTATATACTTTAACATCCAGATTAATGGTGTAATTATCGGGATTGAAAGTGAAAATCTTTTCCACTTTAATCTTGTCATCATAAGTACATGAAAAGATTAGGCTTTTCTTTTCCTTGGTGTTAATCAAGTCCAATTTAGCCGTATCGGCATCATAAATGGCATCCGGTGCAATATCGATACTGGATTCCGGGAAAGTAACGGCCAGGGGATATGGCATGCCTTCTTTTACATCTACCAGTTCAACATAACCCTTACTCTTTGGCGGCAACGGTTGTTTGCTGCCGGTGATCAGATTTTTAATCCGCGGGTAAATATCGCCAGCACAATTGATGCAGTCTTTTTGATATCCTTTGAGCTGGAATGATTTCAGGGCACCGCCTTTGGTGGAAAAAATTGCAGAATATTGAGCAGTTTCAACCTTAATATCTTTGGGTGAAACTGTGCTTTTTATGCTTTTTTTAGCAATTGTTGCCGTGTTTGGGGCTGCAGCCATCTGATTAGGCACTTCTTTAGCTTTTGCACTTTGTGTCGCCTGCCTGCTGGGTACTGCCGGCTGCTTGGATGGGATCTGTGGTTTGGCAAAAAAAACCTGATATACCAACAGCACACCCAGGGATAGGACGATGGCCAGCATTGTCTTTTTGTCCATGAAAACCTCCCTAATTGTTTACTTGACTGGATCGTAACCGCCGGGATGAAATGGATTGCAACGAAGAATTCGTTTTATGCCCATTAATGAACCTTTTGCCGGGCCGTAAAGTTGGATAGCCTCAATGGCATATTGAGAACATGACGGGTAAAAACGGCAACATGGAGCAAAAAAAAATGGTGACACACAGATTTGGTAGAAACGGATGATGGAAACAAAAAAATTTACCGAAATATTCCGAAACATAACTATTATATTATTATGTTGGCTTTCCGGGAGAAAAGTTCCGTTAATTCTCTGCATGCTTCCTGATATGTAAGGGGCGGTATATTCCTTTTAGCCATCACAATAGTATCATGTCCGGCGGGAAACAATGTTTTATTGAGACGAAAAAACTCTCTAATCAGGCGCTTGATACGATTCCTTTTTACTGCGTTGCCTGTTTTCTTGGTTACGGTGATGCCCAGCCGTCTAA
>JBDKUX010000024.1:0-35447 GCA_039679455.1 Smithella sp.
AACGGTTCTCTGCAAAAATGGGTATCCGGCAAAGATCTGATTTTACACATAATCGGGCTTATCGGCGTAGACGGCGCTCTTTACAAGGCCATGGAATTTGCAGGTGAAACAATCAGTAAACTGCCCATGGCCGATCGTCTGGCCATGGCGAACATGGCCATTGAAGCGGGAGCCAAAAACGGCATTTTCCCGCCGGATGAAATTACACGGGAATATGTGGAAACAAGAGCCAAACGGCCATACACATTTTACTCTTCCGACAAGGACGCTGAATACAGCGATGTGATCGAAATTGACGCAGGTAAGATTGAGCCGCAGGTTGCTTTCCCCCATCTGCCTTCCAATGTAAAATCCATCAGCCAGGCAGGTAATGTCAAAATCGACCAGTCCTTAATCGGTTCCTGCACCAACGGCCGCATCGAGGATTTAAGAATCGCAGCAGAGATTTTAAAAGGCAGAAAAGCCGCAGCGGGAGTCCGGCTGATTGTGGTCCCCGCTACTCCGGCAATTTACAGACAGGCATTGCAGGAAGGGCTTTTGGAAACTTTTCTTGCCGCCGAAGCCGTCATCAGTCCGCCTTCCTGCGGGGCCTGCCTGGGAGGCCATATAGGAATTCTGGCTGAAGGGGAAAGAGCCATTGCGACAACGAACAGAAACTTTGTTGGCCGGATGGGACATCCCAAAAGTGAAGTTTATCTCGCCAGCCCCGCAATTTGCGCCGCCTCGGCGGTTATGGGAAGAATCGCTTCACCGGAGGAATTGGCATAGTATTTTTTTGAATTAAGGTACAAACCCCGCTGGCGCGGGATAATTCGACTGGCCGATTCCGCTACGCTTCGCTTGCGGAATTGGAGTCTCATTAGAAAGGTTCTCAAAAAATGATATATAAAGGCAGAGTTTGGAAATTTGGCGACAATATCGATACCGACGCAATCATTCCGGCGCGATATTTGAATACATCGGACCCCAGGGAACTGGCAGCCCATTGCATGGAAGATGCTGATGCTGAATTTGTCAATAAAATTAAAGCGGGAGATATAATTCTGGCGGGAGAAAATTTTGGCTGCGGTTCATCCCGTGAACATGCACCCATCGCCATTAAAGCAGCAAACATTTCCTGCGTCATCGCTAAAAGTTTTGCCCGAATTTTCTACCGCAATGCTTTTAACATGGGCTTGCCCATTTTTGAATCCGCCCAGTTGTGGGACGCAGTCTCCGAAGGTGAAGAAATATCTCTCGACAGTGCACAAGGTAAAATAACGATTGCAGCTACTGGCAAAACATATATGATTAATTCAATTCCGCCTTTTATGGAACAACTGATTGCCGACGGCGGTCTGATGAAACATATTGCCCGCAAATAAATGTAAATTAAAAAGAATTCTTGTAATAGAATAATTTTCTGAGGACAACATGGCTCATAAAGGGAAACTTCTTGTAGTTGATGATGAACTTTCGGTACGTGACTTGTTTCAGAGTTTCTTTACGGAAGAAGGGTATGAAGTCCTGCTCGCCGAAGGAGGGCAGGACGCCCTTGTTACCCTAAAACTGCACGACATCGATGTAATTTTCATCGACTTGAAACTATTCGGCATGAACGGCATCGAACTTTGCCGCCAGATTCGCAAAACCAAGCCGATATCAATGATTTATGCAATGACAGGCTGGTCGGCGCTGTTTGAAATAGAAGAGTGCCGCGAAGCCGGATTTGACGATTATTTCGAAAAACCCCTGGATATGGAAAAGCTTCTGTTGCTGGTCGAACAGGCTTTTGAACGATTGGAACGCTGGAAGAAACGCTACTCCAAGCCAAGTTAATCTCTTATTCCGTTTTCAAATCAATGATGCTACCGCGGCGGCTAGGAGGAGGCAACGAGGCGTGGTTCGTCAAGCTCACCATGACCGACTATAATTTTAAGCCTGTCCTGAGCCTGTCGAAGGGCCAACAAAGGGAGCGCTTTATTTGGAAATGGAATTGATCCAGAAAAGGCAGACCATGAGTTATGTTAATATTTACGAAAGAATATTAATTGATCCTCCCTATAAAAAAATTTATCATCGCCTCGGTTTCAAGAAAAAAACAACAGAACTCTCGACAAAACAGCAAAAAGAAACAGATACTTTCATTGAAGACGCCCTTCCCTTCATTACATTAAAGGGCTGCAGCAGGAGAGTTGCCATCAATAAAAATGACGGCAAACAAGTAATTGCCGCCGGTGATCTGGTTTTCGAAAGCAGACGGCTTGCCCGGTTTTTGTACGAATGCCGGGAGGCACTTCTTATGGGGGCAACTGCCGGCAGTGTGATTATGGAGGCAATTGCCGATCAAACAAAAAAAGGCAATCTTTCCGCTGCTGTAGTGTATGATGCAACAGCCAGTGAGATGACCGATGCAACGCTTACCTGGTTGATGGATTATTTCAGCATTCAATTGCGACATGAAGGTAAAAAACTATTACCGCGAAGGTTTTCTGCAGGCTATGCCGACTTTAAATTGGAAAATCAAAAAAATATTTATCGTGCACTGGAAATGCAAAAAATAGGTGTGGCCATAAAATCCAATTTCATTCTTATACCGGAAAAATCAGTTACAGCGATTACCGGAATTTATGGAAGTCAATAAATTTATTCTTGATCATGACAATGTCCTTGCAATAGATATAAAAAAAGATGATTATATAGAGTTTTTATTGATAAAGTATATACGTGTAATTAAAAAAACATACCTGAACAATTGATGTTGGGGGCTGAGTGGGGTATGTTGCAATTTAATTTATCTATCCGCCTCAGACAAAGAAATATTAACAAAAATAAATAATAAAACAATTATAGAGGGTATGGAAACAATATTACTTATAGACGATGAGGAATCTATTATTGATATTTGTGAAGAATTCCTGGAAACCCTGGGATATAATGTTTTTAAAGCCGATAACGGCAATAATGCCCTGCAAATATTTACAGAAAATAAAGACATAATTGATTTGGTCATATTAGACATGATTATGCCCGGTTTAAGCGGCGATGAAACATTTGATAAACTGAAACTAATAAAACCGAAAGTTAAAGTGATGCTGTCCAGTGGGTATCTCACCTGTGATCAGGCGAAGAAAATCATGGAGAAAGGCTGTGATGCCTTTATTCAAAAACCATTCCGGCTGGAAGAATTTACCCAAAAAATCAGGGAAGTTCTCGACAGCAATGCATGACCGGAGTATTTTTTATGAGTAAAAGCGGTAAAATACAAAGCTTGCTGAAGAAAGAAATCGTGATTCTGGACGGAGCTACCGGAACCGAACTGCAGAAAAAAGGCATGCCGGCTGGAGTCTGTCCGGAGCTGTGGTGCCTGGAAAATCCCCGGATTACTCAGGAGATTCATACCTCCTATCGGGAGGCCGGGGCGCAAATGGTCTATACCTGTACATTTGGAGCTAACCGTTTTAAGTTGGCACAATACGGTACCGGCGAAAATGTTTATGAAATTAACCGTGATCTGGCCCGGCTGGCCAGGCAGGCGGCAGGCAGAAAAATAATGGTCGCTGGGGACATCGGCCCTACGGGCTTATTCATTGAACCCTTTGGCTCTCTCGGTTTTGAAGAAGCCGTAGCTGCCTACAAGGAACAGGTGCGCGGTTTGATTGACGGCGGTTGCGATCTGATCGTGATTGAAACCATGATTGACATTCAGGAAACCCGCGCGGCGCTTCTGGCCGTCAAAGAAACAAAAGATATTTTCACCATTGTCTCGATGACTTACGAGAAGGACGGACATACCCTCAACGGCACTGATCCGGTCAGCGCACTGATTACGTTGCAGAGTCTGGGAGCAGATGCCGTCGGCTGCAACTGCTCCACCGGCCCGGAAAAAATGCTGGAATTTATCTCCCTGATGAAACCTTACTCCACGGTGCCCCTCATTGCCAAACCTAATGCCGGAATGCCCCGCCTGGAGAACGGCACAACTGTTTTTGATATGGATGCAGTTGATTTTGGATCCTGGGGAATGAAACTTGCCCAGGCCGGAGCCAATTTGATCGGCGGCTGCTGCGGAACGACTCCGCTGCATATTCGGGAACTGGCGAAAACCCTGGCGGGAAGGAATCCCCGACCGCCGGTACGAAAATCGATCAGCGCTTTAAGTTCATCGCGGGGATGTTTGATCTTCGCAGAAAACAACCCTCTTTATATTGTGGGAGAAAGAATTAATCCCACCGGCAAAAAAGCATTGCAGCAGGAACTGCTGGAAGGAAAAACGTCGATCATTCGTCAAATGGCGGCGGCGCAGGAAAAGCAGGGCGCGCATTTGCTTGATGTAAATGTCGGCCGGCCCGGAATTGACGAAGTTAAGACCATTAAATCAACGATCGGCCTGCTTACCACGACAACAAAACTGCCGCTCGCGGTAGATTCTTCCAAAGTGGAAACAATTGGAGCGGCATTGCGACTATATCCCGGCAGAATGCTGATCAACTCTATTTCCGGCGAAAAGGAAAAAATGGCCAAACTGCTGCCGCTGGCGGCAAAATACGGCGCCATGTTTATTCTTCTGCCGCTGCTTGATGGTGAAATCCCGCGTACTGCGGAAAAACGACAGGCTGTCATTAAAAATATTTATAGCCAGGCCCGCAAATACGGCTTTACAAAAGATGATTTTCTTGTGGATTGTCTCGTCATGGCAGTGGCATCCGATCCACAGGCGGCGCAGGAAACTTTAAATACGCTGCGCTGGTGTACGGAAACTTTCCACAGTAGAACAATTTTCGGCTTATCCAATGTGTCGTTTGGCATGCCGGGGCGCACCTGGCTCAACGCCGCTTTTTTAGCTATGGCGCAATTAAACGGGTTGACCGCGGCCATTGCCAATCCGGAAAGCACCGAGTTCATGAATATCAAAAAAGCCGGGGATGCGCTTACGGCAAAGGAAAAAGGCGCCCTGAAATTTATCGAGCATTTTTCCGACCAGCAGAATGTTCCGTCCGCAGCAGCAGAAAGTGCAATACTTTCACCGCTGGGAAAAATAACCGCCGCCGTCATGGAAGGCAACCGGGAAAATATCACATTCCTGATCGAAGCGGTGCTGAGTACCGGAACCACCGCCTCTGAACTTGTCGACAAGTTTTTGATTCCGGCAATTGTCCGGGTCGGCGATTTATATGAAAAGAAAATTTATTTTCTGCCGCAGCTCATGGCCTCGGCGGAAACAATGAAGCAGGCGCTGGATTATCTGGAACCGCATTTAAAGAAAGACGCCACAGGCAGCAAAGGTAAAATATTAATGGCCACGGTTAAGGGAGACATTCACGATATCGGCAAGAACATTGTCGCCCTGCTTTTACGCAATTACGGCTACGATGTTGTTGACTTGGGCAAGGATATTGCCACAGATGATATCATCAGGGCTGCCAGAGAAAATAACCCCGATGTCATCGGCCTTTCGGCGTTGATGACAACAACAATGGTTGTGATGAAAGAAGTTATTGACACAGCCAGAGCACAGGGGATAAAAGCACCGTTTATTCTGGGCGGCGCCGTTGTTACCGAAGAATACGCCGCATCCATTGGTGCAGCTTTTGCTAAAGACGGCGTGGAAGCCGTAAAAGTTGTAGAAAAATTATTAAAAAGATAATAATTCATGATAATGAATTTAAGCTTTACGATGTTGGAGGAATTGGCATAATGACTATCGACGAAATGAGGGAAAGACTGGGAGAAATAATATTGGAACGGTCTTTCAAATATAGCGAAAATCCGCCTTTCACGCTGGCTTCAGGACGGAAGAGCAATTATTATTTCAACTGCAAGCCGACGACTCTCGATCCGGAAGGCATGAATCTGATCGGCGCGGTTATTTTCGATATAGTTAAGGAAAGCGACATCACTGCAGCCGGCGGACTTACACTGGGCGCGGATCCCATCGCCAATGCACTTTCCGTTATATCTTATCAGAAAGGAAAACCGATTAAGTCTTTTATTGTCCGCAAGGATGTGAAGGATCACGGAACCAAAAGCGCTATTGAAGGCAGCGTTAAAGCAGGCGACCGGGTTCTCATTATTGATGATGTGATCACGACCGGAGGTTCGACTATCACGGCTATCGAACAGGCCCGCAAGGCCGGTTTAATAGTTGATCGCGTCATTACATTAATTGACCGGGAAGAAGGCGGCCGGGAAAATATTCAAAAACATGTTGAAAACATCCAGTCTATTTTAACCCGCACGGAAATCATGGCCATTCGCGCAAAAAAAATGGGTGGCGGGGTAGAAAAATGAAGATTATTACCATTGTTGTTTTCTGTTTATTTATGTTCCTGTCTTGCATCTGGACCGGTGATTGTTTTGCCAATCCCGGCATTATTCCCGTAGCGAAATTCAATTCACAGACAATGTCTGGTGGAATTCCGCAGGGCTGGAAACTGGAGAAAAAAACCGGATGTCCCCTGATGAATCTCGAAAAAGCCGGAAATTCTTTTTACCTGCGTTTAATTTCCAAGGGAGACTCCTCTTTCGGCATACGCAAAGAAGCAAGGGTCGATGTTAAAAAATTCCCCATCCTCAATTGGCGCTGGATGGTTAATAAATTGCCCAAGGGTGGAGATGTTCGTAAGCCTGCTACAGACGATCAGGCCGCGCAGGTTTACGTCGCCTTTAAAGAATCAGGCCCGATGGGACTGAATACACCCGTAATCGGCTATATCTGGGATAACGACGCCCCCAAGGGCTGGAGCGGTAGAAGCCCGCAAATCGGCGGTGGAAAACTCAGATATATAGTTTTAAGAAACAAAATGGATCGCACCGGCAAGTGGTACACGGAAAAGCGCAACATTTATGAAGATTATAAAAGACTTTTTGCCGATATTAACGGCGGCGAACCGCAGGGAACAACAACGGGATTACAGATATACATTAATTCGCAGCGGACAAAAAGTCCGGCGGAAAGCATGATCGGCGATATATATTTCAGCGACTAGGCTCCTGAAATTGTCTTTTTGCATTCGATAAAGAAACATTATAGCCGATTTACATATACACCAGAGGGCTTCGGATTTTTTGCTAACCCACTGCCCGGAATCAATGACAAGGGTGAGATCAATAAACTTGCTTTGCAAATCATTAATACGATTTGGTACTTTGCTGCTTTGCCCTATTATCCTTGTTGTTAATTTGTCGGGATGCAATACAATCAACCGCAATTATGTCAGTCGTAAAGTTGATTCTGTAGATGAACTGGAAAAAGCAAAGACAATACAAGGCAGCATCAATGTAATTTTATTGCCGGGCTGCGCAAATAGTCCCGAAGCACAGGATACACTTTTCAGCTGCCTGAAGTTATCGCGGGATGTCAACCCGGAAACAATAAAATTGCCGCCTGATGAAAAACTTTATCTTGGTCATGTCGCCGAATTTATTTTGCGCGCTTTAAAACACTACCAGTTGCAGGAGTGTTTTAAGGACTTTTATGGCTGCCGCATTATTTTGAAATTCCGGAAATTAACTCCTGAGGAGATGCGCTCCAGAAAATTCACTGACTACTCCCCTTTTGCCGTAGGTGCAGCGGGAACGGTAGCCAGTGTTGTGACAATGATCCCCTTAAATGTAATTTTATTTCTGGCGGATGGGGTTAAGACGGAAATTGACCGACAGGATTTTGAGGAACGTGCTGCCAAAATGGGGCTTCCACCACCGAAAAAAGGCATTGTCACTCTGAAACTGGAAGAGGGAGGACGAACGCTTTTATATGTGAAAGACAAAATTGAAGAGGAACTGACGGGGCATGCCAGCGCCAGAATCCAATTCGATGATAAAGTTGCAAGTTATCTGGTTGAAGAGTGCATTATGGAAAAAGTCTCTCCTGAAGAGATTAATCTTTACCGGCAGCAGATTCAACATTTCAAAAAAATATAAAAGCAATTTGTTTTTGCAGCGTATGCGATCATTGAATTCATAGTATGAGGAGAATTAAAAGATGTCCGATCAATTGAAATGTCCCCCGCCGACTTTGCGCGCCGGTGAAACGTTGCATGGTTTTAGAGTACTGCGAGTGGAAACACTGCCGGGGGTAAGGATTACGGCCTATGAAATTGAACACGAGAAAACCGGCGCCAAGGTCCTGCATCTGCACAGTTCTGACCGTGAAAATTTGTATGCGATCGGATTTCGCACACCTCCGACAGATTCGACGGGACTGCCCCATATTTTAGAGCACTCCGTACTGGCGGGCTCGCAGAAATATCCGCTAAAAGATGTCTTCAAAGAGTTGATGCGTTCCACTCTCCAAACATTCATCAACGCTTTCACCTATCCGGATAAAACAGTTTATCCCGTAGCGAGCCAGATCAAGGGGGATTTCTTCAATCTCGCCCGTGTTTATACCGATCTGGTGCTGCATCCGCGCCTGCTGAAAGAAACATTTCTGCAGGAAGGTCATCATCTCGAATTTACCACCCCGGATGATCTGACAAGCGATCTTACCATCTCCGGCATAGTGTACAATGAAATGAAGGGCGCATATTCTTCGCCTGATTCACTGATGTATAAGGCGATACAGGAGGGTTTGTACCCTCAGAGCGTTTATGCTTTTGATTCCGGTGGAGATCCCGATGTCATCCCTACTCTCACGTATGAAGAGTTCTGTAAATTTCACCGCTCTTATTATTCGCCTTCCAATGCCCGCTTTTTTATTTATGGAGACATCCAAACTGCCGAACACCTCGAATTTCTGGAAGAAATGCTGGCCGGATTTGAACGCGTAGAAGTAAATTCGGCAATAAAAAGCCAGGAACGTCTGTCCAGCCCGCACATTATCCGCAGCACTTATCCGGTGGAAAAAAATGAAGCTCTTACCCGGAAATCGTCGGTGAATCTGGCCTGGATGCTGTCGGAAAATACAGATTACGAAAATTCACTTATCCTAGAAATTATCTCCGGGCTGCTGGTCGGCAACCCGGCCAGTCCTCTGCGCAAAGCCCTGATCGATTCAGGACTAGGCGAGGATTTGACGCCGGTCAGTGGAATTGAAAGTGATCTGAAGCAGCTGCTGTTTGCGGTCGGCCTGAGAAATACGGACAGCGCGGATGCCCCGCAGATTGAAAAACTGATCCTGGACACTTTGGAAAACATAGTCGCCGCCGGATATGACAACGATTTAATTGAAGGAATCCTTCATCAAATTGAGTTTCACGGCAAAGAAATCGTCCGGGGTTCCTACCCTTACGGCATTGCTTTAATGGGCAATGTGTTTCAATCCTGGCTTTACGACGGCGACCCCCTGATCGGTCTCGATTTCCCGGCAATTATAGAAAAAATCCGCAAGCTTTGGGCGGCCGATCCTCAACTGTTTCAGAAAATGACCAGACACTGGCTGTTGGATAATCGGCATAGAATCCTGGCCATTATGGAGCCTGATCCTGAGTTCGGCGAAAAGAAGGAAAAAGCATACCGGGAAAAGATGGACAAACTTAAAGCATCATTTACCGAGGCCCAACTGACCGCAATCAACGAGCAGTCAAAGGAATTGAAAAAATTCCAGGCGGAGCCTGATTCCCCGGAAGCTGCGGCCGCCATTCCTAAATTAAACATCTCCGATATTCCCCGCACCGTGGAAATAATTCCGTCACAAAATACGGCCATCGGAGAAGTGCCGACACTTGAGCACGATATTTTTACCAACGGTATTGCTTACTTCGATCTGGTTTTTGATATTTCCCATATCCCAGAGGAACTCCAGCAGTATCTGCCGTTTTTAGGCAAAATCCTTTCCGGCATGGGCGCAGCCGGTTATTCCTACGATGAAATGGCCAAACGCATCGCCCTGAAAATGGGCGGATTAGGTTATGATCTCACTTCCGGTCTTTCCGCCGACGCCGGTTCCTGCTGGCAAAAGATGATTATTTCCGGCGCCGCCCTTTATCGCAATCTGCCGGATGCATTAAATATTGTCAGTGACATCCTCTGTGCCGGCGATCTGGAAAATGAAGAGAGAATGTACGATTTAATTGCAGAGAGAAAAAACAACCTGCAATCGGCCATCGTTCCTTCGGGGCACATTTTTGCCCGCCGGGCGGCCGGAGCGGCGCTCACCTTACCGGCGTACCGCGACGAACAATGGCACGGGCGGATACAGTTGCGTTTTATCCAGCAGACAGCCCGTACTTTTTCCTCGACCAAACGGGAGCTGGCCGGGAAACTGGCGCAGCTGAAAGCAATGATTTTCAGCCGGGATAACCTGACCATCAATATTACGTCTGAAACCGCAGGTCTGAAACTGGTTGCAGATAACATCGGCGCACTTTTGCATAAACTGCCGGCAACGGCAAACAAGCAAAAGCAGGCCCCGCCTTCGCTGCCTTCAGTTCGGGCGGGAATAGCCGTGCCGACACAAGTGTCGTATGTTGCCCGCGTAATGAAAGCTCCGGCATACGTTGATCCCACTGCGGCAATGCTTATGGTAGCGGCAAGGGAATTGTCCAACAGTTATCTTTACAAGCATATCCGGGTGCAGGGCGGAGCATACGGCGGCATGTCGTCTTATGAACCGTCGCTCGGCCTTTTTTCTTTTCTTTCCTATCGTGATCCGCACCTGGCGCAAACGCTTAAAGTATTCCAGAATGCCGAGGATTTCTTTGCCAACAATGAAATTTCCGCAGAGGATATGGAAAAGGCCGTCATCAGTACGATCGGCATGCTCGATCGGCCTCTGGATCCGGCCAGCCGCGGCCATGCCGCCCTGATGCGCAGCATAGCGGGAATTACCGACGAAATACGCCAGGAATTCCGGGACAAGATATTATCGGCCACGCCGCAAAAGTTGAAAGCAGCGTTAAGCGATTTTTTTCCCCGGGCATCAAAATCAGCGGCCACGGCGGTTTATTCGGCAGCGGAAAAGATCAACGAAGCCAACAAGGCGCTGGAAGCTGAACTGGTTTTAGAACATATTTTTGAGGACTAGATTGGCGGAGAAATTATGGTCAACGATATAACTGATAAAAATAAAGAGGGAATGCAGCACATTAATTGTTTTTTCTGTAAGCATTTCTATATTACCTATGAACAGAGGTATCCTTATGGATGCCGCATTATCGGTTTCAAATCAGCCCGTATGCCTTCTGTTGATGTTTACATTAATTCCGACATGGAATGCGGCCTTTTCGAGCAAAAAGAGATAAAACATGAGGATGAACACTAAAGGTGATTTTACATGGGACTTATAAACTTATTGATCAAGGATCCGGTATCGTTTCTCATATTGTCGGTGCTTCTGCTGTATTCCGTGATTTTTCACGAACTGGCCCACGGCTGGGTGGCATACAAAATGGGCGATCAGACAGCCAAATGGATGGGACGCCTGACTCTCAACCCGATCAAACACCTGGATCCCATCGGCAGCCTGATGCTTCTGGTGTTTGGTTTCGGCTGGGCCAAGCCTGTTCCAGTTAATTTGGAAAATATTCCCGACCGCCGCAAAGGCCTGATTTTCGTTTCCTCGGCGGGTATTGTTACCAACATTATCTGCGCCTTTATCGCCCTTCTCCTTTATAAGATTATTCAACCGCCGCAAACCAGTATGATAGAGCAAATTTTGTACATTTTTGCCCGGATCAACATCATGCTGGCCGCATTTAATCTAATACCGATACCGCCGCTAGACGGTTCAAAAATTCTAATGGGCTTTACATCGGAGTCTGTGCGCAGATTTCTTGTGCAAATTGAACCATTCGGTTTCTTTATAATTATTGGACTGCTTTACATCGGCGCCCTGAATCCGCTGATTAATCTCTTTCAGTACATTATTCTTTTTATCATATCTTTGTTTTTGCTTGGTTAAAATGAATACGGCTTCAAATCACCGGCGGAGCAAAATAGCTTGCCTCAATATCACCGGCGCGGTCATTTTTCAAAGCCAGGGGCAGAAAATCCAGAATATCGCTCGCCGTAATGCCGTCGGCTCCTTTTGCTGCGGCAGCCAGGTCGCCGGCGTAGCCATGCAGGAAAACTCCCTTGCGCGTCGCCTCTTCCGGCTCCAGCCCCATACCGAACATGGCGGCAATGCAGCCGGTCAATACGTCGCCGGAACCGGCAGTGGCCATACCGGGATTACCACTCAAATTTATATAAACACTGCCGTCCGGTTGGCCGATCAAAGAATGAGCGCCTTTTAATACAATGATCGAATTAAGCTTTTTGGCAGTTTCCTGTAAAATATTAATTCTATGGGAATAGATTGCAGAAACCGGTTTTTTGGTCAGCCTGGCCATTTCCCCCATATGGGGCGTCAGTATTGTCGGCGCCTTGCGCTCGGGCAGGATGGCATGGTTCTCGGCAATCGCAGTAAGACCGTCGCCGTCGATTAAAACGGGAATTTCTATGGACGCACAAAGCTCCCGCACCAGTTTCACTGTCTCGTTGTTCAGCGACAAGCCGGGGCCAATGACAACCATATCAACCTGGGCGGCGGCATCCAGTAATTGCTGTTTATTATCCAGAGCAATACTTCCCGCGGCTGTTTCTTTCTGCGGCAGATAAACTATCTCTCTGCCCTTTGTCGCCAGTTTGCCGACAATTGATTGCGGTGCGGCAAGTCTGGCATATCCGCCGCCGGACTTTAAACAGGACATAGCCGCATAATAAGGAGCGCCATAATAATTGGCGGCGCCGGCAATGAAAAGAATATCGCCCATGGAACCTTTGTGGGCGTCCGCGGGCCGCGGCGGCAGTAAAATATGACTGTTTGTTTCCACCTGAAGTTCTTTCGCGCCATAAAAGGAAGGAGGAAAAGAAATATGCGTAATAAAAATTTTGCCGCACATTTCGTAACCGGGATAAAGCAGGTTGCCGATTTTCGGCAGACCGAAAGTAGCCGTGTAATTCGCCTTAACGGCTGTTCCCATAACTTCGCCGGTATTGCCGTTAATCCCCGAAGGAATATCCAGGGATAATACTTTTTGCGCACCTTTATTGATTAGGTCGATAACTTCTGCAGCCACTCCCCTTACCTCGCGATCAAGCCCGGTGCCGAATATGGCATCGATGACCATATCGCAGTGCGTTACATCCCTGCGGGCTTCCGCCGCCGCCTCGAGGTTGACTACATTAACGGGCAATTTGGAGATAATATCCAGGTTTGTTTTAGCCGCGCCACGGTACTTCTTGCGGTCGCCGATGATATATACCTTGGCCAGACCGCCGTTGGAATGAATCAAACGCGCAACAGCCAGGCCGTCGCCGCCATTGTTGCCGGAACCGCAAAAGATGACAAAATTTTTGCCCCGGATAGCGAATTCTTTCTGCAATAAATGGATCGCCGCCAGCGCGGCATTTTCCATTAAAATTTCCTCAATAATCCCCAGCTCTTCCATAGCCCGCCGATCCATCAGGCGCATTTCTTCAACACTTGCCAGTTTCATACACAACTCCTTATTCCATTTCCAAATCAAGCGCTACCTTTGTTGGCGTCGTCGTCGGCTTCCTCAACGTATGTATAATACGCCTCGTCGCCTTCTCCTAGCCGCCGCGGTATCATCATTGATTTGAAAATGGAATTGCATCAATATAAACCTCACAGTCTGATTTTCACGGCAGCCTCTTCGTGCCATCTATTAAAAGCGCAACGTCGTCATTAATTAAAACAATCCTGGTAAAAATGTTTTTCTTTTCAGGCTACTTATAGTACATTGAGTACGTGTTTTTGCCAACAATATTTTTCGGGAGAGCCCATGCCGGAGATAACCCAACTTATCAAAAAGCGTGTTTCCTGCCGGACTTATGCTGATACACCAGTGGACGAAAATCTCCTGCGCGAAATTGAGGATCTTATTACAGCGGAGCATGCAGGACCATTCGGCAACAAACCCCAATTTAAATTAATTAAATTAGATATGTCCGATCCGGCAAAATGGAAAAAACTCGGCACCTACGGAGTGATTAAAAATGCCCGGCTTTTCCTGGCCGGGAAGGTGAAGAAAGGCTATAAAGCAGTCGAAGATTACGGCTACTGCATGGAAAGTTTAATATTGAAGGCAACTGCGCTCGGGCTGGGAACCTGCTGGCTGGCGGGCACCTTAAATGCCGGTGGTTTTGCTAAAGCCGTCAACCTGCAGAAAAATGAACTGCTTCCCGCTGTCAGCCCTATCGGTTATCCGGCTCAGCGGAAATCTTTAACCGAAAAAATATTCCGCCTGACTGCAAGATCTGATCGCCGAAAACCCTGGTCTTTGATCTTTTTTGCGGTGGATTTTTCCACACCATTAACTCCGGCACAGGCCGGAAAATATTCTGAAGCCCTGGAAAATGTCCGACTTGCACCGTCCGCCTGCAATAAACAGCCCTGGCGCATTTTGCAGGACACGGCTGGTGATGCTTTTCATTTTTACCTGCAACGAACATTTGGCTACAAATTACGCAGCATCTACATTCAGGATATTGATATGGGCATCGCCATGAATCATTTCGAACGCACACTGCGCGAACTGGGAATCAGCGGCCGGTGGGAAATCAAAGAAAATGCCCCCCAAACAAACTCTCTTGATTATATAGCAAGTTGGCAGGAAGATACATAAAGCTGCCGCCAGAATTTTAACGACCAGTTTTTTACCTCAGCCGATCATTCCTAAATTTCGTAATTAAAAAAACTTATTAGAAGTGCTTTGCCAAGTTGACAGTCCATACATCGATTACTAAAATGTTTAATAGAGTATATTAGTATATTTTTCGTTAAAAAAGCTAAATGCTCTTTTTGGTGAGAATAAACGCTTAAGCAAAACTATAAAGGTGATCTTAACGGACAACCTTGAAGGGAGTAAATAAAATGAAGAAATTACACTATTTTCTTGTTTTGGCATTTATTCCGCTCTTAACCATGTGTTACGGTCCTTATGGCCCGATGATGGGCGGAGGGGATAGATCCGGGAATTATGGCTGCGTCTTTGGATATGGATATGGAGGTATGTTTATGTGGATAATTTTCCTGATCCTGGTTGGCTTGTTGATATATTTCATTGTTCGAAACCTGAAAACAAAGGGTTCGACAATGCCAGGTGAAAGTCCGGTTGACATTTTGAAGAGACGTTATGCAAAAGGAGAAATCACTAAGGAAGAATATGAAAAAATAAAAAAAGACATTGAATAATAACCCTCTATTGTGAGAAAATAAAAACATTATTTTAAAATGGGCTTTAATGATTTTTTTCAAGATGTCGGCAGAGTGGGAGCCATGGAATTTGGGTGGAAGTATTCCGTGAGGGATTCCGTCAAAAATTGTATGGAATTACATCAATTCTTAAACAGCTAAAATGAAAGGAGGGCTTCAAAATGTTTGCACCAAAAAGTATTCTCGTTCCCACGGATTTTTCGGTTTACTCGGACAAGGCGTTGAAGGAAGCAGTGGATATCGCGGTACAAAACAAGTCGAAAATTTATCTCCTTCATGTAATTGATGAAATAGCCCAATGCACGGTGGACTATTGCCTTGACACTTCAGTAGTCGTGCAGCTCGAGGATCAGAGCAGGAAATTTGCAGAAGAAAAACTGCAGAAGGAAGTGGCGGCGATAGGTGCGTCGAAAGATATCGAAATTGTTTTCGATATCAAGAAAGGAGATGCGGCAAACACCATCGTAGCCGAGCAGAAAGATAAAGGAATCGACCTGATCGTTATCGCTTCGCATGGTAAAAAGGGAATACTTACCCGCCTGGGCAGCGTTTCCGAAAGAGTCTTAAGAGAAGCCAAAGGTTCTGTAATGCTTGTAAAGTAAGCATATCAGCGATGCAGATTCTTGAAAGGCAGCCATTTTTCACACATGGCTGCCTTTTTTAATTTAATGGTTCATTCGCAGATAACATTGATCAATGATGCTAAGCCTTTCATTGACACACAAGGCTATTATGTTTAACTTATCAGCACTTATATTTTATTAATATAAGTTTATCTATCGGGAATGTTTTTTATCATCAACAGTTAGATCACAAAACGGATGCAAGGAGGATTGCCATGTATTTATTTACCGCAAGTGAAGTTGTTGAGTTTGCCGAACGTATACACGAAAACGGGGCAAATTTTTATCGCTACGCCATCCAGCTTGTAAAGGATCAGGAGGCAAAAGACCTGTTTGCCGAACTGGCTGCCGAAGAGGAAAAATATGAAAAAACCCTGGATAAGATTTTCGCGAATATAGAAAAATCCATACCAGAGGAAACATACGCCGGAGAGTATGCGCAGTACCTGCGCAATTATATAGACAATAATATTGTGTTTACCCAGGAGGCCGTTAATAAAGATTTGGCCGAAGTTAAGGATGCATGTTCTGCTCTCGGTTTGGCTGCCAGACGAGAACTCGATTCCATCTCCTTTTACGAAAGCATCAAGCGTCTGGTTCCTCAGGACCAGTATGAGGCTATTGATAATCTCATCGACAAAGAAAGGGAGCACTACGTTCAACTGACCAATATGAGACAGTGCAAGCTGTAAATAATAATGATGGACTAAAAGTCATGAAAGCAGTGAGTCCTCCGAAGAGGGCAAGCTGCTTTTTTCTCCGTTCAGACATTTTTTCACTGGAATCAATCACAATGCCACCGAGCCTTGACCCGACATTGGCAACCGGCGTTGTGTGTTTGTGTTTGTTTCTGATTGTTCTCTTCCGATCTTTTCAGAGTCATTTTTGCCTGATTCCAATGGTGAAGCAAAATAAATCTCGGCCAGGAGAAATGCATCGGCAACAAGCGGTTTCCAAAAATCCTTTTTATTCCATTCCTCTGTTAACGGCGCCAAGATTTTTTTGACATAGTCAACTTCTGATTCCAGATTTATCAAATAATCTCCAATATTATTAAAAAATTCGTTTTCCACTTTTACAATCTTTTGATTTTTATAAAGATTCGTCTTATCGGCATCCTGGGAAATATTTGATAAAAAATAGCTTTTAAACCAGGATGGGGTGGAATGGGATAGTTGATAAATCACAAAAGTGGCTATTTTTATTTTTATATTGGTGCGTTCCTCATCTTCGGACTCCATCCTGGCAATTAATGATTTCCTCGCTGTTTCATAATCATTCGTGAGTAATTTTCCTGATTTTTTCTTTCTTTTCATTTTTATTACCTCAACGTTTTTATAATTTACTGACGTTACTTTTTTAATGGAAGTGCCGATGTCGACTTTTTATGCTCGGATAAATTTTCCAGTCACTGGCATTTTTTTCCTGCAACCCCCGTATCAATAAGATAATTCTTGCCTTTGAGACGATGCTTTTTATGTCTACTCAGGAAACTTGCATTTCTCATACCAAATAAAAATAACATGCCTGTATATAAAATTGTTTTGGCTTTGTTGCCCCGATTTTCATTGACGTGGAGAATTTTCTCCTCTATAATTTAACTATTATTCAAAAAAGTTAAGGGTTATCTCATCAACAAAAAACGGGGAATTCCGTTTGGAAAGCGAGGTCGATGATGATCACAAGAATCATTTCCATCGCGTGTTTATTGGTGTTGATGTCAGCCTGCGCTCCCGTCATCTCGCAGAAAACCATGAGCACTGTAGATAAAAGCATCTCCTTTACAGCGCTTCAACAGAATCCCAATGCATTTAAAGGAAGAATCATCCTGCTTGGGGGACAGATCATTGCCACGACTGTGAAAGCCGACGAAACATGGATCGAGATTCTGGAAAAGCCCCTAGATTACCAACAGAGGCCATCGGATACCGACAAATCGTCAGGCCGTTTCCTTGTCCGCTTTCCTGGTTTCCTCGATCCCGCCATCTACGCGAGCGGCAGGAAGTTGACTGTGGTGGGACAGGTTGAGGGCAAGGTTGTCCGTCCACTCAAAGAGGTCAATTACACGTATCCTCTGCTTACGGCCAGAGAACATTATCTCTGGAAACCGGAAGACGCTTACAGCACCCCGCGGTTCGGCATCGGCATCGGCGTGGGCGGCGGAAGTCACGGTAGTGGCGGCGGTGCGGGTGTCGGTGTGGGGTTTTAAATGAAAACTCGACTTTTTATTCCGATCCTTTTACTTTTGATTGTCTCCTGCGCGCCTTTTTCCAAGCAGGTTATGCAGGAGGTTAAAAAGGAACTAGTCTTCAGCGATGTTTTCAAAGCCCCGGAAAGCTTTAAAGGAGAAGCCGTCATCTGGGGTGGTGTCATTATTGAAACCATCGCGAGATCCGATGATACCCTGATAATTGTAAGGCAGACGGAGCTCGATTTTCAGAAACGGCCCAAGGAGCTGGATAAGTCGGCGGGGCGTTTTCTCATTCGGTATCGAGGATTTCTCGACCCATCCATTTACAGCAAGGATCGCGAAATAACGGCTGCCGGTAAGGTTGCCGGTAAGGAGGAGCGGTCTATTGGTGAGCTTCGCTATATGTACCCGGTTATCGAATCAAAGGAACTTCGGCTCTGGGAAAAAAGGGAGAAGCTGCCATACTACTATGATCCCTGGTACCATGATCCATTTTTTAATCCCTGGTACCCGTATCTCTGGCATCGCTATCCTTACTGGTGGTAATAACAAAGGGGGCCGCTTCCCGTAACAATCCGGAAAGCGGCCCCTTCTTTTCCTCTTTTCTTACTCAGCGGCGTTCGACATTTACTTCACCCAGCAGGACTCCGGCCTGACAAGGAACACCGGCACATGAGAACTATGCAGAACTTCAAGCGCCACGCTACCGAACATCAACTTTTTCAATCCGGTATAACCGTGAGTCGCCAGAACGATCAAATCTACATTATTTTTCTCCGCATAATCACAGATAACTTCAGCAGCCCTGCTGCCTTCACGTGATTCCGTTTTAACTTTAACACCATCAGCATCAAGCCGTGTCTTCACATCCGCAAGATACTTTAAAGAGTCATACTTCATCTTTTCTTCGACCGCATTTACATCAACATATGCCGAAGTGTCACCTCCCGCACCGAGCAGTGCAACTGGCACCGCAAACACATTGAGCACAGTCACTTCTTCCGCTAAACCGTCTTTCACCAGATTTTTGACATGAGACAACGCACATTCCGCTAATTCGGAACCATCAAGTGGAACCAAAACTTTTTTATACATGATCATCGCCTCCTCTTTTTTCAAAAAACTGTTTTAAAGCCTTTTTTCTCAACTTTGAAGCCGGTTTTCAGCCTACTTTGCTAAAATTCTTCTTTTGTTAATTTAAATTTAACTACCTCTGAAATCATTGTCAAAGAAAAAATCATGATTATCGATAGTGAAATTGCTGCTGCCGGCAGATCTGACTTCACGAGAGAACCGCAGCAGAACTGAAAATTCTGTTGATCGTGAGGAGGAATGTCAATTTTTTACATGGTCTGCTTGACGCTGAGACCTTCAATGTATTGCTTCACGCTTCCGATGGTGGAGATGAACATTTTGGAACCGGTAAGCGCGGTAAAGGCGTCGTTTCTGTTGCCGCAAAGGTCGGCAAATTTTGGTCCGATGACCACTGCGGGTTCATGTGCGCCCGGTTTTTGGTTCAGGGCATCGACGTATGTTGCCAAACGATCCTTGAGAATCTGAAAATAATCAATAGACTGGCTGACGAGCAGTCCTAATGTTTCGGACAGGTTTTGCGAAAATTCCTGAATTGCATGCCAATAGGCCGCGCCGATCAAGTCTTTTTGGGGGTAATTTTCCAGGTAATAGGAAACAGCCCAGCCCACACTGATGATTTTCAGGATTTGCAGTTCATATTCTACGGATTCGCGCTTGATGTCCGCGGCTTCATGAAGATTGGCCATCAGCAATTTGACGTCTTCACGGTCCACCGCAAAATTAAAGAGGTCTTCCGCCGCCTGCTCAATAATGGATTTTGTTTCGGGTAACTGTTCCATGATGGAATTCCTTTACATGGAAAATTAATTTTCATCAACCCGATAATTTGGCCACAGCATAAAAAGTCTGATTCCCGTATTTCGGGCTTCTCCTTAATGGAATTATATAAAGCATTCTCCCCGGGCGGACAACGCCGCACGCCGCGAGTCTTCACCGACCTTTTGCATGAAATAATTTCTACAAAATGATATGTTATCATTGTTTAAATAGATGCATTGGATTATCGCCTTCGGGAAACAACAAGGCTGCCTCTGATTGAGGGAAATTTCATCGGAAAGAATACTGCAAGGAGGGCATAATGACTGCCAAACGGCGCATTCGGGAAATTAATGATACAAGAGAATGCAACAAAGTTAATGACATGCCTTTCAGTGTAACAGACGGAGAAAAGGCGGTCATCCTGGAATCCATACCGGACCCGGTGGTAATGCTGGATACGGATTTAAAGGTATTGTGGTCCAACGCCGCCATGAAGAAACTTTTCAATCTGGACGCTGATCAACTGGCGGGCCGGCTTTGTTTCGAGAAAATGCACGGATTGAAAAAACCTTGCAGCATTTGTCCTGTTGTCAAAGCCATCAATACGGGGCAATCCTGCACTGTTGATGATTTTTCCTCCCTGGGCAAAAGATGGATGATGCGGGCTTATCCTCTCCGCGATGATAAAGGTAATATCACCAGAGTTGTGGAGATCGTCACGGACATCACGGAAAGCAAACGGGCGGAGGACAAACTGAACAATGTCCGCAAGCTGCAGTCGATGATTCTCGACAACAGCACCGTGGGGATTGCTTTTGTACGCAACCGAATCCATGAATGGGTCAATCCAAGACTGTGCGAGATATACGGCATTCCGAAGGAACAGCTTGAAGGTTCTTCGACCAGCATAATTTTCCCGGATGAGGAATCATATCAAAGGCAGGGCGAGGAGATATATTCTCTTCTTGCCCTGGGGAAAAAAGCCACCATTGAGAACCAAATGCGCAAGGGA
Source organism: Smithella sp. (assembly GCA_039679455.1). Classification (GTDB taxonomy): domain Bacteria; phylum Desulfobacterota; class Syntrophia; order Syntrophales; family Smithellaceae; genus MVRV01. The sequence continues at coordinate 20,823 of JBDKUX010000024.1, forward strand.
GATGGTTCATTGTTCTGGTGTCGGTTGGAGGGAACGGCTCTAGATGCCTCCAAACCTCATGAGGGCTCCATCTGGATAGTGGAAGATATAACAAAGCGCAAGCAGGCCGAAGAGGAGATCCAGAAGCTGAACAGGCTGCAATCCGTCATTCTGGACAACAGCGCCGTCGGAATTGCGTTTGTGCGAAACCGAACTTTAGAATGGGTAAATCGGAAAATGTCCGAGTTGTTCGGAATCCCCGTGGAACAGATCCAGGGATTGTCTACGCGCTTTCTCAATAAAGACGATGAGACTTATAACAAGATTGGCTCTGAAGTATATCCCCTTCTCGCCCAAGGGAAAAATGCCACCATCGAAACTCAGATGCTTAAGGGAAATGGCCTGCTGATCTGGTGCAAGCTCGAGGGAATCGTTTTAGATCAATCGAAACCACAGGATGGATCCATCTGGATATTCGAAGACATTACGGAACGCAAACAAGCCGAGGAAACTCTTCGGAGGAGCGAGGAAAAATATCGCGGTTTAATCGAAGGATTGAATGAAGCTCTGTTTCGTTTGACTTTACCGGATGGAAAATTTGAATACTTCAGTCCAAGTGCGGCAAATGTTCTCGGATACAATGCTGAGGAAATCATCGCCAATCCACTCTTAATAAAACAGGCAATGCATCCGGACTTTAAAGGTTTCCTCAATGAAAAATTTAAGGAGCTAAAAAAAGGGAAAGTTTTCCCGACTTATGAATACAAGATCATCGATTCTGAAGGAAATGAGAGATGGATTCTCCAATCCAACAAGGGGATTATTGACGATGATGGCAAGCTAGTTGCGTTAGAAGGGCTTTGCAGGGATATATCCGAACGCAAAAGGGCCGAAGAAGCACTGGAAAGGCGCATCATGGCGTTGACCAAACCGTTGGGTGATATCGAAAACATTGCCTTCGAGGATTTGTTCAACATCTCTGAACTCCAGCACCTTCAGAACATGCTTGCTGATGCCTGGGGCGTTGCCATCCTCCTTACGCGTCCTGACGGCACCCTCATCACTCAACCGAGCAACTTCTCTTATTTCTGCAGAGAGTTTATCCGTAAAAACGAAAAAGGATTAAGAAACTGTCGGAAATCCGATGCATTACTCGGACGGTACAATCCCTCCGGACCGACCATTCAAAGGTGCTTGAGCGCCGGCTTATGGGGAGCAGGAACAAGCATTACCGTCGGCGGCCGTCACATCGCCAGTTGGTTGATCGGCCAGGTCCGCAACGAAGCGCAAAGCGAAAAACAGATCGTTAAATATGCCCGTAAGATCGGCGTCGACGAGGATAAGTTCCACGAAGCCTTCCTCCAAGTGCCTATTATGCCGCAGGAGAAGTTTGAGCAGATTACGCACACTCTGTTTGCTCTGGCTAATCAGCTCTCGGCCATCGCCTATCAGAACATCCAACAGGCACGGTTCATTGCCGAGCGGAAACAAGCGGAAGAAGCGCTCCGCGAGAGCGAGACAAAGTATCGCCACCTGCACGAATCCATGACGGAAGCTTTTGTCATTGTGGATATGAATGGACGCATACAGGAATTCAACCACGCCTATCAGTCCATACTGGGCTACTCGGAAGAAGAGCTTCGCCATTTAACATACTCAGACTTAACTCCCACTAAATGGCATGCCTTTGAAAAAAGCATTATTGAGGAGCAAATCCTGGTGCACGGGTACTCCAAAGTTTATGAGAAGGAATATCAAAGGAAGGACGGCTCTGTTTTTCCCGTTGAATTGAGCTCATTTCTGATACGCGATAACGTAGGTAATCCTATCGGTATGTGGGGCATTGCGCGCGACATCACCGAGAGGAAACTGGCGGAAACAATGCTGCAGGAAAGCGAAGAAAAATACAATCAATTTTTTAAAACTTCCCGGGATTGCGTCTTTATAACATCAAAAGATGGGAGGCTTATCGATTTGAATGACGCCACAGTGGAGTTGTTCGGCTACTCCAGTCGTCAGGAACTGCTCCAGATGAAGATACCGTTTGTCTATGCCAACGAAGCAGAACGGGCAAAGCATGCCGGAATTATCGCAGAAGGCGGTTATACCAAGGAATACCCCGTTGATTTGCGAAGAAGAGACGGCGTCATAAGGCACACCCTGATCACGGCAGTGGCTCGACGTGACGAAAAAGGCAAAACAATTGGATTTCAGGGGACGATCAGGGATATCACCGAGCGCAGACAGATTGAAGAAGAAAGGGAGAGGCTTATTCTGGAACTTCAGGAAGCAATTGCCCAGGTTAAAACTTTAAGCGGACTGCTGCCAATATGCGCCTCCTGTAAAAAAATTCGTGACGACAATGGCTACTGGATGCAGATTGAGGCTTATATTAAGGATCACTCAGAGGCTGAATTCAGTCATAGCATATGCCCTGATTGTGTAAAAAAGTTGTATCCGGAACTTGAAAACAAGAAATAAAAATCATTTTTATTTGCTAATCTGTACCTTTCAGAAGAAAAACAAACACAGATTTTTAGATTACTTGTTATTCACATACTTTTTTTCGTAAAGTGTCCATGGGTGTATCAGGAGTTATATGATTCCATTCTGGTTTATCAAATGAATCACTATTCAATATAAGACCATTTTTATCATAGTCAGTGATAGATAAAAACCGAGACATCCCCTTTTTACAGTCGACTTCAACCAAATGAAGTGAATGTGATAGTTTATCATATCCTTTTTTTGTTACGTCTTGAGTGTGTTTCGCTCTCCCTTTTTCAGAATAAACCATTTTCTCCCATACTTGAACTATATTCGTTGTCTGATGGCTTATACTGACCGTATTATAAGAAAAAACATTATCATTATTGTCCATCTGGATGACTTTCCAAACGTTTGAACCAATTACTGGCGTTACATAATGATCACCCCTATTATACTCTAATAACAAATCGGAACCATTGACTGAGGTAACAAGTAAAACGATGTTTACAAACAATAAAGTAATAACTGAACCAATAGTTTTCATATGTATTCCTTTTATTTTGATGAACTCTAATTTTTTTCTTCTTCTATGGTGGGGGAGGAGTTGTTTGTGAAGAATAATTCTCAAACATTACCCTTTTAACAAACTAGTTTCTTTTCGGTTCAGAGAGTTTTTTGTAAAACTAAACTATCATTCACTCATCCTTGTAACATGACGTTGAAAAAATAGTAAGCAGATTTTGTTACGTATAGCAAACTGAAATAGAGGATCATTCTGTATGAATACCTTTTCAATTCATATAGTCGAATGAAAACTAGACGAACGCCGTTTTTTAAACAACTGGTCACAATCTATAAAAAGAAGTAAGGCGTGACTGCGTAAGTAACTTATTTAATTGGTGCCCCTGGCGCGAGTCGAACGCGCGGCACACGGATTAGGAATCCGTTGCTCTATCCTTCTGAGCTACAGGGGCGATTTATAGAATGCATTGAAGGTTATGGGCTTTATCACGCATTTTTCCGCCTGTCAATAATTACCGGCCCCTTGCCCAAAGGGGCATATCTTTGGCCAAGTTTGCAACCTTCAGAAAGGGCAAAAGAATAATTTTTGTAAAATATTGACGACTGTTACGGAGCAAAGTTTTTTATGTGCGTTTCCAGCAAGCGGTTATCATCAAAGTCTTTAAGCTGGAGGTAATCCGGCGTTGTGCCGGCAAAAGCCCCTGCGGGGGCCAGACCAATTAATTCCGATTCCAGTATGGCGACGCCACTCTCAGCCGCCAGAAACTTTACCAGATCATAAACCGGTTTTAGCGGAGTTTCCTGATAATTAATCAGGTTCATCGACACCTGGGCAATATTCCTGCTTTTCAGCATCACTCCGATGGCCCGCACACTTTTTAATCCGCCGCCTTTTTCCCTGATTCGGCGGGCTATGTCCCGAGCCAGATGTAAATCTCCGCTGGCCAGGTTAATGTTGTAAGCAACCAAGGGCGTGCGCGCTCCGACCGCCGTCGCTCCGCAACGCTCATTAAACAACGGTTTGCCGATATCGGGGGCGCCTTCCGGGATGGACATTTTCTCCTCCAGGGCTTCGTATCCGCCTCGCCGCACATAAGCCAGTTCCCGGCGCTTATCAACCAGCGCCGCCTCGCCGTAAAAATACACTGGCACACCAAACCGTTCATGCAATGTCCGTCCGAAGCGATGCGCAACATCAATTGCATCATTCATTGTCGCCGCAGAAAGCGGAACAAAAGGCACGACATCGACCGCTCCCAGCCGCGGATGAGCACCTTCCTGAGAGCACATGTCGATCAGCTCCAGCGCCCGGCCGGAAGCAGCCAGGGCAGCTTCCAGCACATCGTCGGCTCTACCCAGAAATGTATAGACGCTGCGGTTATGATCGGTGTCACCGCTGAAATCAAGCAGCCGGACAGAGGGAAAAGATTCGAATACCCGGGCGATTGCGTCCAGCGTCTTCTGATTGCAGCCCTCGCTGAAATTCGGCACACATTCGATTATTTTCATTTTTAGACCTGATGGATTATTAAATCCGGCAATTCCACGCATGTGAGTTTGCCGCCGGAAAACGCTCCCGTATCAATTCCTATTTTATTCGATGAAATTAAAGGGGATTGAAATGGAGTATGACCGAAAACGACCGTTTTCCCGAAATCATAATCCGAATAGATAAATTCATGCCTGACCCACAATACATCATGAATTGTTTGCCGGCGAAGACTTAAACCGGGCATTAATCCGGCATGAACGAATATATATTCTTCCGTTTCATAATAGGGCAAAAGGGACTTAAAAAAGAGCAGATGACTTAAGGGAATTGCCGCTTTCCTCTCCAGGGGCGGCGCATAGGGTGACATGCCGTAGGATAATAATGTCTTATCTCCGCCGTTATACAAATACATTGCTTCATCGGTGCCCGCAAGGTAGTTGAGGAACATCTGCTCGTGATTTCCCGTAAGGCAGATAACATTGTTAAATTTGCCTCTCAGCTCAATCACATAATCAACGACTTCCTTGGAGGAGCTTCCCCGGTCAATATAGTCGCCGATAAAAACAAGGGTATCTAGTTGTTGATCAACAGGAAGTTTTTGAACTAACTTTTGCAGCTTATCAAAACAGCCGTGAATGTCACCTATGGCAAAAATTTTATTCATCAAACACGCCGTCGCTTGATTATCGTTTAATCGAGAAGTGCGGAGACGAAATCATCACTGTTAAAGGGCCGAAGATCATCCATTTTTTCTCCCACTCCGATATAACGCACAGGAAGCCCCAGTTCACTGGCAATCCGGACTACAACACCGCCTTTAGCTGTTCCATCGAGTTTGGTCAGAACAATGCCGGTCGCACCAATGTCTTCCTTGAACATCTTCGCCTGAAGCACTGCATTTTGCCCTGTCGTTGCATCAAGAACCAGCAATGTTTCGTGGGGAGCGCCGGGCATTTCCTTGCTCATGACTCTCTTGACTTTTTTCAGCTCTTCCATCAAATTGACTCTGGTATGCAAACGGCCGGCCGTATCCACTATGATAACGCCGGAGTAACCGGTTTTAGCCTTGGCCAGCGCATCGAAAACAACCGCTGCCGGATCGGTGTTCATTTTTTGTTTGATGACCGGTGTGTTCACCCGTGCACCCCAAATTTCCAATTGCTCAATGGCTGCCGCCCGGAAAGTATCCGCCGCTACAAGAATAACTTCATGGCCATCCTTTTGCAGCATGTTTGCCAGCTTGCCGATTGTCGTTGTTTTACCGCTGCCGTTAACACCGACGGCCATAATCACAAAGGGTTGCCCTTTGGGAACTTTCAGAGGAGAATCAATTTTCTGCAAAATTGTAACCATACGCTCGCGCAGAATTTTCTTAACTTGCCCCGCGTTCTGCAGTTCCTTGCGCTTCATGCGATCCTGAACGTCCTCGATCAAATCATTGACGAACTGCGGCCCCATATCCGCTGTAATGAGCAACTCTTCCAACTCATTAAACAGATTTTCATCCAGTTCCTTGGCGCCAAAAAGCAGATCATCAATATCGGTTGTCAGAATTTCACGCGTCTTCTTCAGGCCCGATTTTAATTTATCCAGACTTAGAGTTGATTTTAACTTATCAAAAAATCCCATGTTCTTACATTAACACCTTTCTTATATTTGTTTACTCATAGCGATTTTTCTTCAAGATGTAAAGGAAGGGATTAATTAAAACGAATTAATTCTTTGTAGAAGGGAACATGGTATCAGTTCAGATTGACGGATACAAGAGAGGAAATCCCCCGTTTCTGCATGGTCACACCAAAGAGTCTGTCGGCCACTTCCATTGTGCTCTTATTATGAGTAATCATCACAACCTGCGACTTGTCGGAGATATCTTTTATCAAGCGGTTAAAGAGATTGGTGTTGGCGTCATCAAGCGCAGCGTCAACTTCATCCAAAACCAGAAACGGCGTGGGACGGTACATTAAAATGGCGAAAATAAGAGCAATTGCCGCCAGCGATTTTTCGCCGCCGGAAAGCAGGCTGACGTTTTGCGCCCGTTTTCCGGGTATCTGGATAGAGATATCCACACCTGTTTCCAGCAGATCGCTTTCATCGGTCAAATGCAATTCGCCGTGGCCACCCGGGAAAATATGGGCAAAAACTTTTTTAAAGCATTCGTTGACGGCGGCAAACGTTTCGGCAAAGCGGGAGCGGGAAATTTTATTAATCCGCACAATTGTTCTTTCCAGAGAACTGAGTGATTCGTTCAAATCGGCAATTTGTGCGGATAAGAACTGATATCGTTTATCGAGCTCTTCATATTCATTGAGCGCCATCAGGTTAACTTCGCCGAAATTATCTATTTTATGTTTATCATTTTCCAGAGCGGATCTTAATTCGGCTATTTTTTCTTTTTCAATCGCGGTAAATTCAGGCAGCAGATCTTCCAAAACAACGTTGTGCTTTTCCGCCAGCGCCGCCTTTAAATTCTCGCCATGCAAAACTATCTCCCGGCACTTTATTTCCGTTTGATTTATTTGATTGCGGAGTTCATCGAGTTTCTTTTGAACTTCCCGTATTTCATTTTCCCGCGTTTTAAGCTGCTCATCTTCATGATTTTTACTTGCCTGCTTTTCAGCTAAAGCATTCTCGCGGACAGACATATCCCGGTAGAGTTCCTCCAGCGCCGCCTGGTCGGCTTCAATAGTTTGAGCAAGTTCGGCAAGCTGCCTGTCGCAGGATATGATTTCCTCTTTTTTAATCCGTACTTCATTTTCAATAGAAATGATATCGTTTTGCAGGCGCGACATTGTCCGCAAATTGGCTTCTTTCTTTTCCTCCAGGGTAGCCAGCAGAACCTTCTTCGCTGTCGCCTGTCTTTCCTGCTCGTCAATCGCCGCCCGCGATTGCACCCGGCGAGCGTTAAAAACTGATATTTCTTCGTTGAGTGTTCTTTCCTCTTCTTCGTTGCGCCCGATATCAGTGCTGATTGCATGCAGTTTTTCTTCGGCTTCAGCTTCCTCGGTTTTTATATTCCGGTGGTTAAATTCGAAAGCGGCTATCGTCTGCTTTAATCTTGCCACTTCATCGGTAAACCGTTCAGAGTCTTTTTTACGGCCGTTGATATCGATTTCGATTCTGTGGATTCTGTTTTTTATCTGGGTTAATTCTTCGTCCCACTGAGCAATTAAAGAGACCAGCTTCTTCCTCTGATTTGTTTGCACCGCAAGCTCGGCGGCAAGTTTTTCCACATCTTCTTCAAGTTCCGCAATTTCCCGCTTGGTGGCCAACAGGCTCTTTTCCACTGCGGAACCACTGCCGCCGGTAAGCACGCCCTGCGGGCTGATCGTGTCACCGTCGGGTGTAACAAAAGTTCCCCGAAAACCGTTTTTCTTCCATAAATTAATCCCGGTGGTGATAGTCGGTGTAATTAAGACATCCCCCAGCAGACAATCGGCAATCTGCCGAAAATCGTCGTTGCAATCAACTTTCCGCAGCAGAGGCTCCGCTTCCTGTAAATGCTCCGCGCTGTACGTTGTAACGGCAGAACCGCGCAATTCCACCGGTACAAAGCTGCCGCGGCCCTGTTGACTGTTTTTGAGATAGTCTATTGCTTTCGCGCCATCTTCCTGGCTCTTTACAACAACATAGTGAAGCTTATCGCCCAAAACCGCTTCCACCGCAGCTTCATATTCACGGGGGACATTAATGTGGTCAGCCACTACACCGTAAAATTTATCGCGGCTTTCCTGCTTCTCGATTATTTCCTTAATTCCTTCACTGGACCACTTGTAGGCTTCCTGGAATTCCCGCAAAGAATCGAGACGTGATGTTTTTACGCTGCTTTCTTCCTTAATTTCAACCAGCCCTTCTTCCACCAACTGTAAATCAGCTTTTGCTTTTTCCAAGGCATCGGCGGCAGACTCTTTCCGATCTTGCAGATTGTTCAATTCTTCTTCATCTCCCAGCAAAGCTTCATCGACGGCCTGCAGCTTGGAGGTCAATTCCGACAGCCTCTCTTTGCCCGCCTCGATTTCACGACCTTCTCGTTCTTCCCGTTTTTTTAAGTCATCGATGTTTTTAGTCAAAGTTGAAATCATGTTTTTCAACTTCGCCTTTTCCGTTACTATATCGATGTAAATAATTTTCTTTTCTTCCAATTGACTGTTGATATCTTTGTCTGCTTCAATAAGGCTCTGGATATTCTGCCGGGCCTCGTCGTGTTCCACCTTTAATGCAGCGATTCGTTCGTCCGCTTCTGTTGCCGTTTTCCGCAGATTTTCAATTTCCGAAAGTAAATGATCTTTTTTAGCCAGCGCCAGATCTGTTTCGGCGGCATCTTTCCGTTTGCGCTCGGAAGCATCAGAGATCCGGCGGCGGGAAAACTCTATATTTTTTTCTTTTATGTTAATGGAATTTTTAACTTCGTAGAGTTCATGCCGGCTCTGATTGATCAGTTCTTCATTTTCCAGAAGCTTTGCTTTCATTTCTTCCAGCAATGATTCCTTAGCCTCCAGATTGGCCCGGTCGGCCGCATCACGATCAGACAGTTCATTGCGTACAGTCTGCAGCGATGATCCCTGCTCCAGAAGCTCCGTATAACTTTGCAGGGCAAGGGTAAGCTCCGCATCCCTAATGCGTTGTTTGATTTCTTTGTATTGTTCAGCTCGTTTTGCTTGCCGGGTAACGGCATTGAGCTGGGATTTGACTTCCCTGATGATATCATTTAGCCGCTGCAAGTTGACTTTTGTCGCATCCATTTTACGGACGGCAGCATCCTTGCGGCTTTTATATTTGGAGATTCCTGCTGCATCTTCAATAAACAATCTTCTATCTTCGGGCTTGGCTTCCACCATGCTGGCAACGCTGCCCTGCTCGACCAAAGAGTAGGTCCTAGCACCGACACCGGTTCCCATAAAGAATTCCCTGATGTCCAGCAGGCGGCAGGGGGCGCGATTAATGAAGTATTCACTATCACCATCGAGCACAACTCTCCGCGTAATTGATACTTCCGCCAATTCCGCATAGACACCGGCAAAACTCTGGCCATTGGCAGCCAACGTCATGGTAACTTCAGCCATGCTCACCGGAGCGGCATCCTGACTGCCGTTAAAAACAACGTCGTCCATTTTTTTTCCGCGCAGCGCCTTAACCCGCTGCTCGCCCATAACCCAGCGAATAGCGTCAACAACATTAGATTTTCCACAGCCGTTGGGCCCGACTATAGCTGTCACACCGGTGGAAAAATCGAGAACGACTTTATCGCGGAATGATTTGAAACCGGATATTTCTAACCTTTTTAAATTCATAAATTTTCTTTAATACTTCTACTAAATTTTAAAAAATTTTAACAAAAGATATATCCTTTGTAAAGGGAAAATACAACAAAATGTATTAATATAATATTTCTACCACAATATATAGTGCTTTTATCTTTACCGTAATTTATTTGTGCATTTCTGAGAATCTTCTTTGGCTTTACCCCAAAATGATTTACTAATAAATCAAAAGGAGTTTATTTATGACGGAAGAAAGTTGGGTTCTTCTATGCAAAGCGCCGGGCATGGTAAATGCGCGGATAATTTTAGGCCGCCTCCAGACCGACGGCATACCGGCACGTCTGCAATACGAAGCAATTGGCGTAATATCATGTTCCCTGGATGTTGACGGCCTGGGCGAAGTGAGGATCTTCGTTCCAGAATCATTTGTAACCCAGGCTCGAGAAATCCTAGAGCAACGCTTTGACGAAAACGATCTGACATGGAATGAAAAGTAAGGATTTACCTTAATGATTCGTAAATACAAAAACTTACACCAGATATCTTTACAATGTACTCTACCATTTTGTACTTTCCGAATTATCTGTCATTATTCTGCAGCATACTACGTACAGTCTCGGGGATAGTACGGGCACCAGCTTTGAGTTGATGAGATTCTACCAGCGGACTTTGCACCGTGCGGTAAATGTATTTAACCGGAAAGGTAAGTCCGACAAATGACCCCAGTGGATTTTTCATATACGGGACGAGTTCTTCAAAATCTCTAGCCATATTATAAATAATGGTCGGGAAATAAATTACGCTGCCCCATTTGATGGCCGGAATGTCTATTAATCCTCCGGCCATATCTTTTATTTCATCAATACTAAAAGACCTCGTATTTTCCGCAAAGGGAAATCCAAACATTCTCTTTAAATTCTGATGTATTCCGGCAAACGAGTATTTATTAAAAAAGCCAATAAAAACACGGCCACAGCAAACTCTGGTTGCTTCGGCAATAACTTTTTGCGGACTCCGGGCCGTCTCCAAGGCTTTAATAATAAAGACAACATCAAATTCATCATCAGAAAAAGGCAGATCTTCAAACTCACCACAATACAGCTCAATGCCTTCCCCCGTTTGCCTGCGCGCAGCCCGCAGAATCTCCTCCGACGACACAAACCCGGTAAGTTGACACCATTTATCCTGAAATATCTGCAAGTAATCACCAAGATCATCACCAATGCACAACATTTTTTCTCCGGCGCAGGGCGATAGCAACTCCAAAATTAATTTTTTTTGCCGTGAAAAAAAATACTGGCCATGAGTATGGTTCAATTGCTTGGCAGATAATTCAGTGTTTTCTCGACCTAACGCCATTGATATAATCCTTAATATCTAATTGCTTACATTATTATCAAAGTTCATCTTTTTTGTAACTTCTTTTAAGGGTCCGCATCTTAATTATTGGCTTTAATAACATTGTAATTATACCGCATATGAAAATAATTGTATCGCTTTGAGTGCAGGGAAAATATTTTCTCTCAGATATTTTAACCTTCGTTGACAATAGTATCGAGCATTACTTAATTAAAAATAAAGGTAAGGTGTGATAAAAAAGAATGATTTCCTTAGCATGAGGTTGGTTATGAAAAGGTCGCCCATGAAATTTCCTTACGATAGACCTCGAGGATGGTAGTCATCCTAGAGGTCTAAAATTATGATTTTTAGGAAAAAAGCAATTGAAAGTATTTTGTGACGTAGAGAAAAGACGAGTTTACTTGTATTACTAAAAGTTTTGTTGGTATTATCTTAAGAAAGGAGGGTTCGCCATGTCGAAACTTAATTTAACGCCTCAGGAAGAAACCGCTCTTCTGGAGCTCTTGGAGAGATACCTTCCAGAACTTGAAGATGAACTTGTACATACGGAAAAGAAGGATTTTCACAATTTTCTTAAGGAGAGAGAGGACTTTATGCGGGACTTGATCAAGCGGCTGAAAAGCTAATTGAGTTAGAGAGTGAATTTTTACTTTCTTTTCTAGATGTAAAAGATAAAGTTATTTTCACGCCTGAAGTTAGGTTTGGAAAGCTTCAGGCGTGATTTTATTTTATGACTCTTTCTTTTTGAAAATAATTCTTTTAATCATATTTTTTGCGTTATTAAACTGTTTATCACCCTCGCTCAACCGATAAATGTTTCTTGACACGGATGCTATTCTTTATTAAAGAAAAATTACATTTCTAGAATTTATTGCACGGTATGCTTTTAGAATTAAAAGGTACATTATTTGGAGATATTATGGAAAAAATGCCCATAACTAAAGATGGTTTTGAAAGATTAAAGAAAGAATTAGAAATTCTGAAAAATAAACATATTCCCGAAAATATTAGAGACATAGAAATTGCGCGAGCTCATGGCGATCTTTCTGAAAATGCAGAATACACAGCGGCCAAAGAAAGACAATCTTTTCTGCACGGCAAATTGCAGGAACTGGAAAACAACCTTGCTCTATCCAATGTGATAATTCCCAAAGGTCAAATAAGCGACAAAGTTGTTTTTGGCTGCTACGTTACAATAGCAGACGGTGACAAGGATGAAGAAATAAAATATCAGCTCGTTGGTCCATTTGAATCTGATATCAATCAAAATAAAATTTCTGTAACATCACCCATCGGCCGAGCAATGATTGGTAAAGTCATCGGTGCTGAAATTAATGTCCAGACGCCCGGCGGTTCACGATGCTTTGAAATTGTTGACATTTCCACTGAATAAATACTCAGCAGAACTATCATTTAACATCATTTCTTCTTTTGTTCTTTATTTCTAGTTTTTATAAAAAAAGGGGTAGTACACTTTCTCATGTACTACCCCTTTTATCATCGTTGATTTGTATTTATTTTTCCGCGACCTTTATACGAGTTATTGCTCTCATTAATGCTACGTTAATTCGGTCAAACTCGTCGCTATCTTTCTCGACCTGAGCCAGTCTTGTTTCAGCTCTTTCTTTTGCTCTTTGAGCTCTATCAACGTCAATCGTATCAGATCTTTCAGCGGTTTCTATTAATAATGTTACCTTCTCGGCTGTTACTTCTACATATCCAGTATTTACGGCGTAATATGATTTTTTCCCATCTTTGGTAAAACTTAGTTCGCCAATATCTACTGATGTCAAAACAGCTTCGTGACCGCGCAGGACACCAAATTCACCCTCGGTACCGGGAACGGTAACTTCTTCTACTTCCCCGGTAAACGCCATTTTTTCCGGCGTTACAATTTCCAGTATTAATTCGTCCGACATCTACTTCCTCACTTATTCGGCAAGTTTCTTGGCTCTCTCTACTGCTTCCTCAATACCACCAACCATATAGAAGGCCTGTTCCGGTAATTCATCATGTTTGCCTTCCAATATTTCCTTAAATCCTCTTACCGTATCTGCCACAGAGACAAATTTTCCTTCAGTACCTGTGAATTGTGCCGCAACAAAGAACGGCTGTGAGAGGAAGCGTTGAATCTTTCTCGCACGACCAACTGTTAGTTTATCTTCTTCTGAAAGTTCATCCATGCCCAAGATTGCAATAATATCCTGCAAGTCTTTATATTTCTGCAACGTCACCTGCACCTGACGTGCAACTTGATAATGCTCTAAACCCAATACATTCGGATCCAAAATACGTGACGTTGAATCGAGAGGATCAACAGCAGGATATATACCCAATTCTGAAAGGGGGCGTGATAAAACGACTGTACCATCCAAGTGAGCAAATGTTGTTGCTGGTGCCGGGTCAGTCAAGTCGTCGGCAGGCACATACACGCATTGTACTGCTGTAATTGAACCCTTTGTCGTTGAGGTAATGCGCTCTTGCAACTCTCCCAAGTCTGTTGCCAGCGTCGGCTGGTATCCAACGGCGGAAGGCATTCTTCCCAAAAGAGCGGATACTTCAGCACCTGCCTGAGTAAACCGGAAAATGTTATCGACAAAAAGAAGCACATCCTGACCTTCCACATCACGGAAATATTCCGCTGCCGCCAGTCCTGTCAACGCAACTCTGGCGCGTGCCCCTGGGGGTTCAGTCATCTGTCCGTAAATCAACGCTGCCTGCTTAATAACTCCAGATTCCAGCATTTCTCTGTAAAGATCATTCCCCTCACGAGTTCTTTCACCCACACCTGCAAACACTGAGATACCACCATGATGCATGGCAATGTTGTGAATCATTTCCATCATAACGACTGTTTTGCCACAACCGGCTCCCCCGAACAGGCCCATCTTACCGCCACGGGGGAAAGGAACAAGTAGATCGATAACTTTAACACCTGTCTCCAAAACGTGAACTGATGTATCCTGTTCCAAAAATTCCGGTGATTCTCTGTGAATCGGGGCCATATTTGCGGCATTGATCGGTCCCAAACCATCAACCGGACGGCCGACAACGTTTAAAATTCTCCCAAGGCATTCTTTACCTACCGGCACCATAATGGGAGCGCCCGTATCTTTGGCAACCATGCCCCGGACGAGTCCATCTGTAATATCCATTGCTATACAGCGGACGACATTATCTCCCAAATGTAACGCAACTTCAATAATCAAGTTGTCTTCCCGATCATCGATAGCAGGGTTAGTTACATAAATTGCATTTAATATACTGGGCAGTTTCCCCTCTTCAAAGGCCACGTCAACAACCGGTCCTATAACTTGTACGATCTTTCCTGTGTTCATAACTATCTCCTCACCAATAGTGTCGTATTAGCCAATTCATATTTCCAGCAATATGCCGCAAATATTTTAACCTTTAGCTAAGGCCTCCGTACCGCCGACAATATCCATCAACTCCGCAGTAATTGCGGCCTGTCTGGCCTTGTTCATCTTCAATGTTAGTGAACTAATCAAATCCTCACAATTC
>JBDKUX010000025.1:0-13692 GCA_039679455.1 Smithella sp.
AGATTTAGCGGAAAATTATGCCGAATATGGAATCATGATGAGAGTAGTTGTCGAAGAATGCTCTTTTTAAATTTTTCTGCCCGAAATACCGGATAATCAAGATCCCAAATCCGACAGACTGCTAGCAATTTTTTTTCATAGCGTATTCTTTTTACACCTCTAAAATAAAATTTCCATATGTCGTGGGGTATATCTTTGAAATTAAATAGGATAGGATAAGGAATGCTTGTCAGCTTCTAAAAGAATCGATAGGGGCCGGGTAACCGGCCCCTGGTTAATGTTATGCGTTGTCGTGATTGTCTGGTTTTACCTTCTGTGCTTGCCGCCATTCTTTAAAGAAGTTGGTCACGATGCTATTTTCTACCACTTTAGGCTCGGGTGGTTTGTATAGCCCGCCCTTAAAAACCGTCAAGCGTTCAATTCTTCCCATTTGAGAATTAACAATGGCTTTTGTTTTTTTGCGTTTCTCCACCTGAAATATTTCGTGAATTTCTTTAATTTTACCTCTTGCTCGTTCGGAATACTTTGTTGACTTTTCAATCGCACACCTTATGTCTTTTGGCACCCATTCCTTATCCAGAAACTCCTTCATATTCATCGTAGTCGCAAATACATCAAGATCCAAGCCGTCTAAAAGCTGTCCCACCTGCTCATGTAAAGCCTGTTGATTGACAAAAACATCAGCGTTTCTTTCCATACTTTCCACACCTCTCATATACGAAAAAAGCCCATGGAATTCCTAAGGCTCAAACAAGCCTCCGGGGCCTCACGGCTGACCGATTCCATGGACAGATTAAAGTTTACGCCACAAACAAAAATAGACAACTAACGGGTGTCCTTTCCGGTTTGATTTTAGGAGCTTCAGAATACCATCTTGAAGTCGGATGTCAACAGAGAAGTTCTTTTTTTTTAAACAGTACGCAAAAGGGATGATAAATCCTTCTTCTATTCGTTTTCCTTTTGCTTTCTTTGCCCCTTAACTAATGCTTCCCACTCCTCCATCGTCTTCGGTTCAGGTGGAAAGTTGGTTAATCTGCTGTGTATGACCACCATTGGTTTCGTTTCATTGCTCTCAACACGGGTCTTCTCTGACCATCCTTCGAACCGTTGATAAACCAGTTTTGCCGCGGCCGGATTACCTTCTTTTGCTGTCTTCAATAGCGCTATATCGACCTCGGCAAGTTGAGGGGCATATTTCCTCCGGCGGATGTCCAAGGCTTCACGCTCAATTTCGTGTAATTCAGTAGGCGTAAAATGATTGTAGATTGCCGAGGCGTTCCTGTATCCCAAGACCTCTGTAACCATTTGAGCGCGTGAGATAAATTGATTGTTCGGGTCACTCAGATATTGGAGCATCAGGTGAGTATTTCGCTCCTTTGCTGATAATCGTTTCCTTACATGTTTCTTATTCATTTGCTTGCCCTTCCGGTAACTGTTAACGATGCGGATCCTTCTACATAATTCATAGTACACCTTTTATTATTAAGCTGCTGCGGCTGCGGCAGCGGCTGCAGTTGCAGTTCCACCACTAATCATTGAATTTGAGGTCGTTGCTTTCTGATTAGCGGCATTAGTCGTATTGATCATGTTCAAGTTCTGCTGATTCGCCCGTTCCGAAGCATATTTACTGGACAATGAATTTCCCATCTCAAAAGCATTGCCTCCACTGCTCTTCCAAACATTGCCATACCCAAGCATTCTATTTAATTGGTCAGCGTTCAGACCATTCAACGTGTTAACCAAATTTGAGTTTTTGGAATTATTGACAATAGAATTGTTTTCCCGTGCTGTCAAAATCCCCTCGCCGGAAGAAATAAGTCCCTGCCGTGCCTCTTCTCTAACCAGATTGGCTTTTTGCTGCAAGTTCTTCATAGCTGTCTGTCCGGAAGTCGAAAGCATCCAATTACTACCCAACTTTCGCGCCAAAACTTCTTTAGCTTCATTCTCCTGCGCCGTCAGTTCTTCTTCCAGTGCGGGCGAAATATCAAGTTCGCCTTTGTACGCTTTTAATTGCCGTTCCTGGGCGACTTTATTAAGCTCGTAATCCCGCTTTTCCGTGTCGGTCATTTCGGCCAGCATCTGATCTTCGGTGAGTTTGCTGCCGTCTGTCCCATAACCGGAAATAGCCAGTTGGTGTGCCTGCATTGCATCGGAGGCCTTTGTCAAGCCGGTCTTGGTTATCTTTCCGTTTTCATCCCGCGTGTAGCCCATTGATTCCAGCATAAAGGGCTGCATTTCGTCCATGTAGGTACGATAATATTCGTTATCCTTGACTTGCTGCTGCAATAACTGGAGCTGAGTGGCATCAATCTGGTTTTCCGTTGCCGTCTTTGCCGGAGCAGCGACGGTTGTATTTCCTTTGCAGAGAGAAACTGGACCTTCATATTCAAGGCTATCTTCATCAAAGACTGTTCCGGTTTCTATATCGAGCACCAACTTATTATAGATTTTCAACTTATTACCTCCTGTCTGGATATGTTCACTTTTAATGCTTGGTTATTTTCGTGCCAGCGGTTTTCCATTGATCCACTGTTTCCCTGAACGCCGTCAGGGTGGTTAATCCGTCCATCAATAATCTGTACAGACGATTAATTTCGTCTTCCAGTGCTTTTACATCCGGGGTACTCTTCCAGACTCCGCCGTAATCAATATCAATTACCGTTTGTCTCAATATCGCATCGGCGACTATATGCAAGGGCTCGACTTTACCCTTAAGACGATCAAGCATTGTTTCCGGTATTTCGATAATTGCATCTTTGGGAATGTTACCTTTCGCCGTATTAAAAGATTCGGTAACTCGAACTCTCATAATGCCACCCCCTGAAAATCATTCTCTGTTAAAATTATTTCTGCTTGCGGTAGGGGGTTTTTATCCGCAACAACGCCACAATCCAGTAATGGTGCGGGTATCCGCGTTTTCTTTTCTATTTCGTAAGAGCAACGTTGCTTATTATCCGCAACACTCAAATTCAACACTGGTGCAGGTTGTGGCGTGTGGCGGATATTTTCGGGGGAAGAGGGAATATAACGAAAAAATGCGTCTTCAAACTGACTTTTCTCAAAGCCTTTTGGCGTTTCATATCCAATTCGGACAGTCTTACTTTGGATGCTATATCCTTTTAACTTGTTCGCAAGTTGCCGGGGTTTTATCGGTAAACCACGATTATAACTCGCCCAAGGTTTTTCATCGTCGGCACATAGCGCTTTGATAAGTTCCACCGTGCTGATCCGGTCAATCTGCTTTTCCTCGAATATCTCTTGAATGTCAGAAAGTAACTCAGTTCCGATTGTCTGAGATGCACTTTCACCGCCGGAGAGTTTCACCGCCGCCGTTGTGCCAATCTGTAGCCATTCGTTACCGGCGGCCATGGCAATGGCAAGCAACGGCTCCCAATTATCTTGAGCCCGGTCATTCAGGCTGTTTGGTAATAGTGGTCGCGCCTGTCTTATTCGTTCTCTATAATCATCGGCAAACCGTGCCAGCTTTGCCCGCAGGTCATCAAATAAACCGGGTTCTGCCTGTCGTATCCGTTCAACCTTTTCATGGGATAATTTACGTCTTAATTCCAAAATAATAGCCCTATCCATTAAGGTGTCGGCAACATGACCAATACCAGCAAGCGCCTTTGCCCCCCAAGTGTTAAACTTGGTGGGCGTGAAGTTATCTCCTACGGTCCGAATGACATAAGCAGAATCTCGGGTGTGGCCACTATTCAGAAGCCCGCGCAACTCTTCGTTGTCCTTCATAAAGGCATCTGCTTCGTCAATAAGTAATGTGGGATTCCATGCGTCGATTGCCCGGAAGAGTGCCGCCGGAGAAATACTGCTCGCTGAAATTGCCCGTGCCGTCAATTTCCCTAAAAGAGACAATAAAAGCGACTTGCCGCAGCGTTTCTCAGGCGCCGTAATTACGGCCAGGGGTGCAACCTGTACCACGTCAATAAACCATGTCATTGCTACCCACAAAGCGACAGCATGGGATACTTCTTCATTACATACTATGAAGCGCCGGACCGTTGCGGAAATATCGGTCAATAGCGTTGCCGGATCAACAGGCGCCCGCCATGGTTCAACCTCGACAAAAGGTAAGTAGTTGTCGTTTTCTTTACGGGCGTTCTTCACCACTGCGTCCAGAGTTCCCGGACGAACGCCGAGTGTTTTTGCTTCGGTCTTGCGGACTAAGTCATATTCTAATGGGGATAATGCTGCCAGTCTTTCGATGGTTGCATCAAACAGATTTGCTGTGCTGCCAGATTCGACAGGAGAGAGGTTTTCAATGACTGGTGAAGGGGTAGGCATGGCCGCTGCCTCAATGCAAGCTTTGACAGCTTCCAGCCCTGCCAGTCGCGCCAGATCGTTAAAGTCGGTATCACTATCGCCCCTATTATCGGGAAAAGCCGGGACCGCCAGCAAACCATTGACAGCCTTTGCCGCTTCGATTGCTTTCGTTAATCCGGAATTTCCTTCTGTGGCATGATCATCATCAGCGGCAATGATGATTTTCATATCAGGAAACTTTGAGCGGATACTTTGCGCCACGGGCAATAGATTGCCGGAATCAAAGGCAATAACAACAGCGTGCCCACTGGCTTGATAAATACTTGCGCCGGTGGCGTACCCTTCGCAGATAATAACGGTATTATCTTTGCTCGTGCCAATCTTAAAGAAATGACCGGCCTTATTGGTGCCGGTTTTGAATACCTTGCTCCGATCAGGAGCAATAAACTGCAAGCCATGAATAGTTCCCGCCATGTCTCGAACAGGAATAAGCAGCGAATCTTTAAAGGATTTTAACCCGTAAGCGTTGACAGCCTTCTGTTTAAGATACGGATTTTCGTTAGTTGCGAACTTTGCCTTTTCCCAATTTTCAGCGCACCATTGACGGCATTCGGCCTGTATTTTCTCCCGTTCCTCTTCACGCAGGCGTTTTACAGCTTCCATTTTAGCCGCATAAGCTCTTTTTTCTTCGGGTGTCATTGTCTGGTGTGTCTTGCCGCACCATGTTTCAGAAATGCCGCGTTTCCAGCAACCAAAGGCGCCGGCCGCCGGGCCATCAGCGTGCAGGACATACCAGCCGTTAGAACTCCGCGCCTTATCTCCAGAGATGGTAAACCGGTGGAGGCAACTATCTGCTATAATTTCCGCAGGTGGTTCTATACCGGCATTTTTTATGGCCTGTCTGAAATTGATAATCGCGTCCATAATTACCTCCTGCCTAAAAGCCGCTTGATCCAATGAAAATGATCTGTCTTGAATAGTCGATTTAGAGCTTTTTCAAGCGTTGCCTGATCTTTTTCATTTCCAGCATTTAAAAGAATCGCCTTCAGGTAGCCGGTTTCTGTAAACTCAAACTGCGCTGTCAGTTTATTCTCGTTCATGGCAGCCCTCTCTTTCGGCAAGTGCATCAATTTCCGATTCGATCCAAACAGTTGTCCGCTTACCCAGTTTTATCGGTTTTGGATACTTGCCACACTTCACTCCGGCCCACCATGACGAGGCTGAGACGGGAACCTTCCCGGGATTTTTTGGCGTGCCAACAATTTGTTTTAAACGTAGAAATTTCATATTGCCCCCTGTTGCTTGATTTTGGACAACACATTATCAATGGGGGTTCACACGTAATCGGCTTTCCTATAAATAGGTAAGCGGCTTTCCTATGAAATATTATTTATTGAGATATGTAGTTGATTATAGAGATTATTTTAAGATTGAGAAGCTTTTATCTGCTTTTTTGCTTTGGAAATATAGATACTCTTGAATGTGTTTAAAGTTATTGTTTTTAAAGGTGTATCCTTTTTTTTGTAGGCCTTTGAATGGATTTCACTATCAGTGTAATAAATACCATAATCCACACCGTCCATGATTATTTCACATTGCTTCTCCTCAGAAGAATATTTTTTTTTGAATGCTTTGAATATTGTATCTGCCGAGTTTTCAAGCCTTTCTGGTTTTTCCTTTAAAAACTGAATTGTTGCCTCGAGTATAGGCTTATTGATTTTTGATGCCTTGCCACCTTTCTGTCCATTTTCTGATAAATTTTTTCTGAGTCTTTCGCTGATACTTCGGTTTATTTCACCTGCATCTTCTTGTTGGATTATTCCATTATGCTTTTCAAATTCCTCAACTTCCTTTAATTTAAATAAGAGGTTCGGTGTTACATCAATAAGGTCAGATGTAATTTCTGCTTTAACTTCTGCGATCTCTTTATCAAGATCAAAATGTCCAGTCATTTTTCGTATTGTAACAATAGTTCTCATCTTTTCATCATTATAGAAATCCTTATAATACGATAGAATTGATTCTATTGTGGGCGTGTGGTCTTGATTATATGCTGGTAGCTTATCATTTAAGATCAATTCCGCTACGTCATGGACAGACATGTTTTCCCATATTGGCCGTTGCAATAAGTCACTACCTGTAATCCATTGTTTCAACATCTGCGCCTCCTGTCTGCGCTCCTGATAGTGAAAGGGGAAGGGGAAGGGCGTTCAGGATTACGCCTTTTCGGTAGCGAACCTATCCCCCGGGATTTTGTTTTATGCCTCTTTCGTTCTAAACGGCAACACCTTTGCCCCTTCTTTCAATCCGTCCAGATAATCAGCCCATGTCTGCATCATCTTCCGGCGTTCTGTAAGGTGTTGTGTCCTGTTATATGCCCGTCCCAGTGGGTCTCTGACAGCGTGCGCCAATTGATGCTCAATAAGATCGGGTCTGACCTGTAGCACTTCGTCAAGGATTGTTCGTGCCATAGCCCGGAATCCATGCCCGGACATTTCCGTTTTTTCAAAACCCATGTTTCTTAGTGCAGCTAAGATCGCGTTATCACTCATTGGACGTGCGGAAGTCCGCCCTGGAAATACATACTGACCTTCACCGGTTAGCTTTTTAAGCTCCGTCAATATTTCAATTGCCTGTTTTGACAGTGGTACAAGGTGAGGTTGTTTCATTTTCATCTTGTGCGCCGGAATATTCCATTCAGCTTTTTCAAGATCAATTTCCGGCCATTCGGCTTTGCGGAGTTCCCCCGGACGGACAAAGACTAAAGGCGCAAATTTTAAGGCACATTGAACAACAAAGCTGCCTTTGTAACAGTCTATTGCTCTGAGTAGTTCACCGACTCTTACCGGGTCGGTAATGGCCGCTCTGTTAATAGTTTTAACCGGCGGTAATGCTCCGCGCAAATCTGCGGATGGATCACGTTCAGCGCGTCCGGTTGCCACTGCATAACGGAATATTTGGCCGCATATGCCCCGGATATTGTGAGCAGAATGCAATATTCCCCTTGCTTCTAATCTCCGCAAAACGCCGAGCAATTCGGGAGCTTTGACTTGTGCAATAGGTTTTTCGCCTATGTAGGGGAAAACATTCTTTTCCAGTCTGCTTAAGACTCTTGACGAATGGCTTTCTTCCCACGTGGGCTTAAACTTATTGAACCATTCCCCTGCTATGACCTCAAAGGTTTCAATGTCTTCAATTTTTGCCTGTTTTTGGGCTTTACGAACAGCACCCGGATCAACATTATTTGCCAGCAGCCTTCGGGCATCATCACGGCGTTGACGGGCATTTAAAAGGCTTATTTCGGGGTATGAACCGAAAGCAATTTTCCTTTCTTTGCCAGCAAAACGATATTTAAAACGCCACAATTTACCACCGGAAGGTGTCACGTAAAGATATAAACCACCACCATCGAATAATGAAATCGGCTTATCCTGCGGTTTTGCTCTTTGAACTTTCAAATCTGTTAATGGAATTATGCGTTTAGGCATGTGGACACCTCCGTTTGGGTACCCGCTGTTTTGTTTGGGTACCTTTTGCCTGTATTTGGGTACCCAAAACAACAGGATTTAGATAAGCCTTATAGCACTTCTTTGGACAATAAACAACAAAAAACCCGCTATTTCTAACGGGTTTTTGCACTTTATTGAACTGTGTTGAATTATGTCTTGGTGGGCGATGTGAGATTCGAACTCACGGCACCTGGCTTCGGAGGCCAGTACTCTATCCAACTGAGCTAATCGCCCTTCGTGCGGTTTCTACTATAGACTGACGTAATACTCAATAAAAATTTATGATGATCTTTTTATCAAGTGGTTGCAGTTCCTGTATTAATTTGTTATTTTCCTGCTGTAGAGAAGGGAAAACGATTTATTATGAAAATTAGATGTGCTTTAATTATCCTGATTTTATTTTTGGCATGGGCAAATATTTCCGGAGCTACGGAAATAACCAACATTCGTTATTGGGCGGCGCCTGATCATACCAGGGTTGTGATTGATGTCGGAGATTATCCCTCCTATAAAATTCAGGAAAGTGAAAACTTTCTCGTCTTAAATTTTCAGGAAGGTACTCGATGCCCGGATTTACCTGCTGAAATTTTAATTAATAAGCCGGGTGTTAAGAAAGTTGTCGTTTGTTCAAAATCGACGGGCAATGTTGAAGTTAAATTAATCCTTGATAAGCATTTAAAAACACAAGTATTCAAACTAAAAAAATTTCAGGATAAACCGGACCGCATAGTAGTGGATGTTTTCTTAAAGGAGGAGCTTCCCGAGGAAACGGTGAAAGAATCTTCGCCCAGAGATAAACGGAAAAAATATATTGTCATTGATCCCGGACATGGCGGTGATGATCCCGGGGCAATCGGAAAAAATGGAACATACGAAAAAAATATCGTACTTTCCATTGGCCGGGAAATAAAAAAGGCAATCAATAAAAATCCGGGGTATCGCGCAGTCCTGACCCGCGACGGCGATTACTATGTGTCTTTCAACAAAAGACTGCAGCTGGCCAAGGATTCAAAAGCCTGCCTTTTTATCAGCGTTCATGCCGATGCCGCCCGGAATCGCCAGGCAAAAGGAACTTCCGTATATTGCCTTTCTACGGGAGCCGCGAGCAACGAGGCAGCCAAATTGCTCGCTAGAAACGAAAACTTGTCCGATATTATCGGTGGTGTTCCCAATGGAGACGGCAATGGTGATTCCGATCAGATTATCTTAAATATGTTTCAGACCAATACAATTAATTTATCCAAAACTTATGCCGCTAATTTGATGCAGCAATTGAATGATGTTAACACCCTGAAGTACCAGAGTATTCAGGAAGCGCCCTTTCGGGTCTTGAAATTGCCGGATATCCCGGCGGTATTAATTGAAACAGCGTTCCTCTCCAACGGCGAAGAAGAGAAACTGCTCAAAAGTAAAGTTTTCCAAAAAAAGATAGCTTTGGCTGTCGATACGTCGGTCAGGGGATACTTGTCCGGTGCCACGGCAATCGCCCGGAATAACGGTGCCGTTGAGGAAAATGATGAACCGGTTGTCTCTGTTGAGGAAAAATCAAGAAAACAAGTTAATAATGTCAAGAGAATATCCAGAATTTATAGGGTAAAAAAGGGTGATACCCTGTTTTCCTTAGCAAAGAATAATTCGATAACGATAGACGAGTTGCGTAAACTAAATCACATGAAAGTTTCTACCCCTTTATTATGGGGGCAGAAAATAAGATTGCCTTAACAGGCACGAAATTTATGCGATCGTTCAAAATGTTGCTCAGCATAATCGGTATTTTTTTATGTCTGACAGGCACCGCAGCCTTTGCCGATTCCAGCGGTATCGTATTTGATTGGGAGCCGTTTGTCGCTATCGATTATATGCAATTGGATCATCCGGCGAAAAAAATCCTGCCGAAAAAATCACTTGTTCCCAAAGAAATATTCAGGAAAACCGATGATATTGAAGAATTGTTGCTAAGTGATTTCAGAACAACAAATGATTCTTCCATTGATACGACTAAACAGTCCGTTCTTGATAAGATTAAGATTACATTTTCTTCGGTTAATTCTTTCATGTTGCCGTATGATGAAATATACCCGAAAGATAAGGAAGGGAAATTTTCCCGGGCTACCCAAGCATTACCATCTTTAGTGCGAAGTCCCTCTCAGGGGACGGCTGTCGAAACGCTTAAGCTGATTGAGCCGCAAATAAATCTGGGTATTGAATTTTGAGAGGCGCTATGAAGGAGCAAAGCGAAGATATCTACAAACAAGACAATAATGATCTCCAAGATGTCTTATCATCTATCCTGGATTCAATTCCCCATGCGGTGATAGGTATGCGAGACCGTCGTATCGTTTTCGCCAACCATGCGGTCGAAGTTGTATTTGGCTGGAAACCGGAAGAATTGATTGGGAAAAGCACGCGGCTATTTTACCGTAACGATGAGGAGTATGAAGAAATTGCACAATATGTTTATCCGGCACTCGAGAAAGAGCGTACCCACAGCAGCGAATTTCCCTGCAGGCATAAGGATGGCAGCGATATTTTCTGCCTGATGAGTTCGTCGAGAATCGGCGGAAGACTGCAGGATAAAATGATTGTAGTTACCTATACGGATACTACTGACCGCAAGCGCGCCGAGGAGTCGCTGCGGGAGTATGAGACGCAACTGGAAAAACTGGTTGATGAACGTACATCCGAGCTGTCAAGAACGACTTTGCTGCTGCAGCAGGAAGTTGTTGAAAGAATGCATGCCGAGGAGCAGCTGAAAGAAACCCACGCCAGGCTTCTCACCGTTTTAGATGGCCTCGATGCCACAGTGTATGTAATTGATATTAATACATACGAGGTTCTTTACATCAACAAATACATGAAGGATCTGTTCGGTGATATTACGGGGAAAATATGCTGGCAGAGTATTCATAATAAGTCCAATCCTTGTTACTTATGTATAAATAAACAATTGCTGGCATCTGACGGTAAACCCGCAGGCATCCATACTTGGGAACATTATAACGCGGCATTGGGAATGTGGTTTTTAAATCAGGTCCGGGCTATTGAATGGATAGATGGTCGTGTAGTCCGGCTGGAAATTGCCACTAATATAACCAAAGGCAAACTGGCGGAAAAATCTGTCAACGAAATTCAACTTCAGCAGAAGGCCATTCTTGATAATATTCCTGATATTGCCTGGTTAAAGGACAAAGAGAGCAGATTTGTCGCTGTAAATGAAGCATTCAGCAAGGCCTGCGGCATGAAGCCGGAAGAAATAGTCGGGCTTACGGATTTCGACATCTGGCCTGAGGAACTGGCTAAAAAATATAGGGAAGATGAAAAAAGGGTCATTGAATGCGGCCGCAGAAAGCATATAGAGGAACCGTTTGTTTTGGATGATGGAAGCGAGATATGGGTGGAAACGATTAAAACTCCAATTTACGATGACGGTGGTGAAATTGTCGGCACCGCGGGAATTTCCCGTGATATCAGTGATCGCAAGCGGGCGGCGGATGAATTGAGAAGAAGGGAAAGGGAACTGGGGGCAAAATCCAGAAATCTTGAAGAACTCAATATCGCCTTGAAAGTATTGTTGAAACAGAGGGAGGAGGATAAAGCGGAACTGGAAGAAAAAGTTTTGACAAACGTGAAAAAACTGGTTGAACCCTACCTCGAAAAATTAAGGAGAACACGTGCTGATATTGATCAGATGGCGTACATCAATGTCATTGAAACACATTTGAATGACATTCTCTCTCCTTTTCAACGCAATCTAGCGTCCAAATACCCGAATCTCACTCCCCGGGAAATTCAGATAACAAACCTCATTAAAGAAGGAAAAACAACAAAAGAAATAGCGGCTATATTAAATTCATCACAGGGGGCTGTCGACTTTCACAGAAACAACATTAGAAACAAGCTTGGGCTGAAAAATAAAAACGCTAATTTACGATCACACCTGCTTTCCTTTGCTTAGTATAAGTATTTACCTTATATTAAACTAGTAATCTATTGGTATTGCAATCTTAGGTAGATTAATTTAAAGAAACAAATACATAATGCAATAAATGGCTTACAGATATCTATTATACTGGATCTTTAATGCCGGTTTTTAAATCCAGAAAAAAATCAGGTAAAATAAATGCGTATTTCACGGCGACATTGGTATCAGGGATATTTGTTTCATGAATTTAATGATTAATTCAACAAGTATTGAATCTGGCGCGGAGTGAAGAAACATGAGCATTTTCCCCCATGTTTGCGATGAGTGTGGTCAGCCTGAGGAAAATTTCAAGTTTTGCGAGAGCAAATGTATGCTTCCGGCTTGCCCTGAATGCACATTTCTTTTACAGCTTTACGGCACAGGCTGTGGAAACATCCGAGTGTATTATCTCTGCCGCTCCTGCTACGAGGAACGCTTGGAAAGGGGCTTTGTTGAGCCCTAGTGTATTGTGTTAATTGCATATTTACAACATGTCATTCGGGGCGAAGCGAGAATTCTTAGTAATCTTTAAAAGGATACAAGATATCTCCCGTTGGTCGATATGACAGGGTTTTACTGGCATATAACACTAGGAAGGAGGTATGATCTGCTTTTTTTAAATTATTGCACTACTAATATTAACTTAAAAAGGAGGATTACATGGAAATCGACAAGAGGATGACGCTAAAGGAGGCGGTAGCAAAGTTCATCCATGACGGCGATACGGTGTATTACGGGGGCTTTCAAATCATGGTTCCCATGGCTCTGACTTACGAAATGATCAGACAGAAGAAGAGGCATCTCACCACGCTCCAGGCTTCGACAGACGTAGGTGGTTTGGACCTTTTGGTTGGTGCCGGTTGCGTTAATGAAATGCACACTGCCTGGACTATGAATTGGTACGTAAAGGCTGTCTATTGCATGCGCCGGGCATTCCAGAATGGTCACCTCAAAAGGTATGACATCTCCAACTTCGGCGCCACCACGGCCATGATCGCAGGTTTCATGGGTGTTCCTTTCATGCCCATCAGGGGGAATACCGGCTGTGATATGATGACAAACAACAAAGCCGACCTTAGAATAATAGATGATCCTTTCACCGGCGAGAAGACAACCGTAGTGCGCGCGTGGCGGGCTGATGTAGCAATCATCCACGCCCAGAAAGTTGACCGTCTCGGCAATGTGATTGCCTGGGGAACGCGCGGCGTTACCGACGAGTTCGGCGCCAACGGAGCAAAGCGGGGCGTTATCGTTACGGCTGAAGAGATTGTTGAGCCGGAGATGACCCGCAGCGATCCCGATCGCACAATAGTTCCCTACTTTAAGACTCTTGCCGTTGTCCATTGTCCTTATGGCGCTCATCCCTCGGCCTGTCGCGGTTATTACGGCCTGGACATCCGTTTCGCCCAGTATCTGGGCAAATATCAACGGCATGCAGATCTCCTGCCTGCCTTCCTTGATGAATGGGTTTTTGGCTGCGAAGATCACGCTGCGTATGTTGAGAAGTATAAATCGAAATTCGGGCAGGAAGGCCTGGATCGTCTGAAACCGGTCCTCGGCTTTAAGCCGAAATTTGAAGTTGATTACGGTTACCATGATCCGGCAGTCTGGAAGGGCGTGCCCTTATATACTGATGACCGGCTTCAGGCTGCTGAAGAAGCGCTTGCCAAGAAGAAAGGGGGGAAATAATTATGGCTAATTATAAACTAACGGAACTTATGGTAGTTCGCTGTGCCAAAGAAATCGCAGACGGAGAGGTTGTCTATGTGGGAGTGGGATTACCGCTGGTCGTGGCCGCCTTTTCCTTTGCCACCAGTGCCCCCAATATGATTATGTTCACCGAGGGCGGCGCTATCCGGGCGACAGCTCCTCTTGCCCTGGCAATTACCATTGATGATCCTGCTGCTTTCGTCGGGGGCGATGCCACATTCGGCATGCTGGCCA
>JBDKUX010000026.1:0-14317 GCA_039679455.1 Smithella sp.
TTTGTCCGGGCAGGAAGTATGCCCAGCATGGAAAAGTGTTGTCCCTCATTCGTTTCTATTCCCTTTGATAAATACATCAACCCCCCGCATTCGGCATAAACCGGCCGGCCGGAATCGGCGAAAGCGCGAATGGAAGACATCATTTCTCCGTTTGCCGATAAAGTCTGCGCATGGACTTCCGGATAACCGCCGCCGATGTATATCCCGTTAAGGTTGTCCGGAAGCAGTTTATCCGCCAAAGGTGAAAAACGAACAATCTCACAGCCGCGAGCAACCAGCGCATCGAAGAAATCCTGATAGTAAAAGTGAAAAGCGTCGTCATAAGCAACCCCGATACGGATTTTCGGAAAAAAAGCAGTGGAATCGGTACGTATTGATTCATTGGCATCGGAATCTGAAGTTTTTTTCACATTCAGACTCTGCAGCAGATTTTCAACGGAAACATGACGTTCAACTGCGGCACTTAAATCGTCAATTACAGGTTTTGTCAGATTTTGTTCACTGGCCGTAACCAGTCCCAGGTGTCTGCCGGGAAGCTTCACAAATGCGCCGCTTGGTATCGCTCCCACGAGCGGAGGCTCACCTGCCGCCGCAAGAGAGGCGGAAAGCCACTTTTCATGATTTTGTGATCCGCAATGATTGGCAACTACACCGATAAAATTCAACTGAGGTTCGAAAGATGTGAATCCTTTAACCAGCGCGGCGAAGCTGCGGCTCATTCCCCTGGAATTGACGATGAGCAACACCGGGGCGTCGAGCCAATCGGCGATTTGCGCCGTGCTCCCCTGGGTTGTCGATGTATCAGAGCCGTCGAAAAGCCCCATTACCCCTTCGACAACAGCAATATCCGCGTCCCTGGTAACACGGTCAAAAAGATTCTGAATGTGCTCTTTATCCATCATCCAGCTGTCCAGATTATAGCAGGGCCTTCCGGAGACAACAGCAAGATAAGTCGGGTCTAAAAAATCCGGGCCCACCTTGAATGTCTGAACTTTATATCCACGCCGGCAGAGCGCACCCGTCAGCGAAATCGCAAGGCTTGTTTTCCCTGATCCGCTGTGAGCGGCGGCAATGACTATTCTCGGACATTTCCCCATTAGTACTCCACCCCTTTTTGCGCCGGAATATTTTCCTGAAATCCATGTTTCCGGCACTGCATAATCGTAACCGTATCGGCCGCAGCAATTAATCCTTCGGAGGCTTTCCGGCCGGTGAGCACCAGGCAGAGCAAACTGCCGGCGCTGCGAATCATCGCCAGTACGTCATCTTCCCGAATAAGTTTCTTATCAACAGCATTGCATATCTCATCCAGAATAATCATGTCATACGCTTTAGATTGAATAGCCTCCGCCGCAATTTTCAAGGCGTGGGCGGCGGCATCCTGATGAGAATAGAAATCCGGATGACTATCCGCCGGAACAAAGCCCAGACCCGTCTGGACAAATTCAACACCGGCAAGATTCTTCACGGCGGCAATTTCACCGGTCAGCGAGGCGGCCTTAATAAACTGCACGATCTTCACCCGCATCCCGTGACCGCTGGCCCGCAGGACCATGCCCAGAGCCGCCGTCGTTTTTCCTTTACCATCACCCGTAAATAATAAGACTCTTCCCACTTCAGGCACCGACTATCCCTTTAATTATAAATCTGATTCCCACAAAAATAACAACCGCCACCAATGAAGTGGCCAGCATCAAGTAATTGGCTTTCAGTATATGCCGCCGCTCCATGGATTCAATAGGATCGCCGATGAAAGGCAACTCCACCAGTTTTCCATGGCGAAAAAGAGGCCCGCCCAGTTGAATTCCCAGCGCCCCGGCCATCGCCGCTTCTGAAATTCCCGAGTTCGGACTGGCATGATGCCCTCTATCGCGCCAGCAGATATTCCAAGCCTGAATGGGCCTGTAACCGGTCAGAACGGCGCCGATAAACATCAGGGGAGCGGTCAATCTCGCCGGCAAAAAGTTTGCCGCATCATCTATTCTGGCTCCAGCCCAGCCGAAATAAAAATATCTTTCATTCTTGTAGCCCACCATGGAATCCAAGGTGCTGGCAGCCTTGTACATCATCGCGCCCACTGGTCCAAAAAGCACGGCAAAGAGAAGAGGGGCAATAATTCCATCAACTGTGTTTTCCGCCACGCTTTCCACGGTTGCGCGAATGATGCCCTTTTCATCCAGCTTGTCCGTATCGCGCCCGACAATAAAAGCGACATTGGCGCGTGCCTGAGGCAAATCCCCCGCCTGCAAAGCCCTGTAAACATCCATACTGTGCTTGCCCAGATCCCTGATGGACAAGGACGTGTAAATAATCAACACCGAAAGCACGTTAGCCACCCAGGGATTGATCCAGGCGGCAACTCTGAGGGCGTAAAAAGTAATGCCTCCCGTGACTGCAATAACGATTATGGTCATCAATGTCCCGGCTGTGCGCTGATTCGCGATTATTTTCCGCAGAGAATCTTCCAGAACAGTGATAAGTTTGCCGATCAACTTGACCGGATGAGGCAGCCACCGGGGATCGCCGAAAAGGAGATCGAGAATAACGGCCAGAATTATTTGCATCTCCAGTGTCATTACAATCCCATAATTTTGTATATTGCCGCTATATCAAGGCTCTCGCGGACAACGGCGGCCAGACGTTCAAACGCCGGTTCCAGATCGTAAACTGCACAAACTTTACCGCAAGCGGAAAGCCCGCGCTTTACCCGCAGCCGGTCGATAAACCAGCGGCGGAATTCATCGGCATCGAAGACGCCGTGAAGATAAGTGCCCCAGACATTTCCGTCAGCCGTGCCCAGACCGATTATTTTTCCGTCTTCTCCTTCGACCAGGGGCACCAAATTATCCCCGGCGGTAAGCCCATGGTGTATTTCATAGCCCGTAAGCGGCAACCCGGAAAGCAGGTGTTTTGCTTCTATACGCTTGAGTGTTTTGTCCTGTGACAGATATGTAGAAACGGACAGCAGCCCCAGCGCACTGAGAGATTCTTTTTCCGGAGATTCGATGCCGTGGGGATCGTCTATCTGACTGCCCAGAATCTGGAAGCCGCCGCAGACGCCGACTATTTCCGTTTTCTTTTTCGCCGCCAGTTCTAAAATCCTCTGCCCCATACCTGTCTTTTTCAGGAAGGCCAGATCACCCATGACGTTTTTGCTGCCCGGTAGAATGACGGCGTCCGGTTCACCCAGATCAGCCGGATTCTTGACCACCCGCAGGCGGACATCCGGTTCAATATTCAGGGCATCAAAATCGGTGAAGTTGGAGATATGCGGCAGGTCAATGACCGCAACGACGACATGGTCTCTATCGGGCACTATGTCTTTAATCAACCCTTCTTTAAAGCTTACGGAATCTTCCTCCGGCAGCCCCAGATTGTTCAGATAAGGCACAACACCCAAAACCGGCCGGCCGGTGTATTGCAAAATATACCTGTGGGCGGATTCCAAAAATGTTTTCTGGCCGCGAAAACGATTAACAATGAAACCGGCAAGCAGCCTGCGTTCCGCTTCCGTTAGAACCTCCAGGGTACCGATAAAGGATGCGTAAATTCCTCCCCGGTCGATATCGCCCACCAGCAAAACAGGAGCCCGGGCGTAAAGTGCCATGTTCATGTTGACGATGTCATTGCTTTTGAGATTGATTTCCGCAGGGCTTCCGGCACCTTCCATAATTACGGCGTCGTACTCATCACAAAGAGATTCAAAATCTTCTTTTGCTGCCGTAAAAGGCATGGTTTTGAAATCAATATATTCCTGAAAATCCATATTGCCGACGGGTTTGCCGCGGACAATGATTTGCGAACCTAATTCACTGTTAGGTTTGAGCAGCACCGGATTCATGCGTACATCCGGATCAAGTTTTGCTGCCTGGGCCTGTACCACCTGAGCGCGGCCCATCTCACCGCCGTCCCGCGTCACGTAAGAATTAAGCGACATATTCTGGGCCTTAAACGGTGCAATCCGTAAACCGTCCTGCAGCATTATGCGGCACAGGGCGGCAACAATGATGCTTTTCCCGGCATTGGAGCCTGTTCCCTGAACCATCAAACGCTTTGCTTTCCTGCGGACAATTCCTTTTGGCGCCTCGCCCAGCGAGTTTCTCAGGGCTGCGCAAAGGTGAATATTTTCTTCGCGTGTCCTGACGGCAACACGGAAAAACTGCTCATCAAGGCTGGCAAAATTATCACATACCCGAATGGCGATGCCGTCTTTAAGCAGTTTTTCAGCCAACTGCGGGGCGCTCTTATCTTTGCGGTTTATTTTGACCAGCAGAAAATTGGCGCTGCCCGGATAAACTTTCAAACCGGGGATATTTCCAAGTTCATTTTGCAGCCATTGCCGCTCCTCCAAAACGAATTTTTTGCTTGCGTCCTCATAGTCCGTATCTTTTACCGCCGCAGCACCTACCGCCTGGGCAATCGTATTTACCGTCCACGGAGGCATGATCTTATAGAGTCGTTCTACAATCGCGCTGTCAGCTACGGCAAATCCCAGCCGCAGTCCCGGAATGGCGTAGAATTTGGTTAGAGAAAACAGGACGACTACATTGGACGGTCTGTCTTTAATCAAGCTTTGAGCTCCCTCAATAAAATTGATAAAGGATTCGTCCACAATAAAGGTTGTGTTTGGATGGTCCAACGCCAGTTTTCTCAACTCACTATCATTACAGAAAAAACCGGTGGGGTTATTAGGCTGCCCGACAATGACCATCTCATCGCCCCGCAATTTCGCCGCCAGTCGCGGAATGTTGAGAGCAAATTCCTCTTCTTCCTTCAGCGGCATTTTTTCCACCTGCATGCCGCTTAATTCCACCGCCGAGGCGTAATCCAGATAAGAAGGAACCGGAATTATTGCGCGGGAAGCGGAAAGGACCCGGGGAAGAAGATAAAGAACTTCCGTCGAACCGTTGCCGGCAATAACTTCGTCGGACGTGATACCAAATCTTCCGGCAATAGCGTTTCTAAGTTCGGTGCAATGGGGATCAGGGTAGTGAACAAGCGAACTGATGCAGCTGCTGATCAACGGACGGAGCCAGTCCGGCGCTCCCAGGGGATTGATATTTGCCGAAAAATCAAGAATGTCCTGCACAGGCTTCCCTGCAGCCAATGCCAGCTTCATTATATTTCCACCGTGTTTATCTGTCATATTTTCATCAATCCTCCAGACACCGATACTAAGTAAACCATTGCCGGAATTAACTCCGTAAGCTCACAGGCAGCTCCCAGCGTATCGCCTGTTGATCCTCCGATCTTGTATTTTACATAGAAAGCAAAAATAATACTGAATGCAAAAGCCGTAAAGCCAACGGCCAATCCAGCCAGACCTGCCGCGAACCAGCCGATTATCGTCAGCAGAACAAACGCCCAGACCAGCTGCAATCGGGAACGGCTGGAATAAAATATCGTACCTAAGCCGCCTTCCGGACGGGCATAGGGGATAACGGCCATATTGATCAGCAGGGCGCACCGTCCGGCAAACGGGGTCATAAGCAGCACCCACCAGCGCGCAGCATATGGAACCGCCGTAAGCAATGTTAATTTTAAAAGTAAAACACAAACTATTACGATGACTCCCATAGGGCCTACACGGCTGTCCCGCATGATTTCGAGTATCCTTTCGCGAGGCCGCGAGCTGAAAAAACCATCGGCGGTATCGGCCAGACCGTCCATATGCAGGGCGCAGGAAACGGCCAGCAGAAAAATTACCAGCAGCATGCTGGCGACGGACAGCGGCAAAACATGCCCCAGGCCGTAATCAATGCCAGAAGCGGCGGCGCCGATAATAACACCCACCACCGGGAAAAACGGCACGGAACCGCCAAGAGCCCGCTCATCGATATTTATTGATGCAGGCAGAGGACATACAGTTAAAAATTGAATCGCAGCCAGAAAACGTTTTATCATTTTCCCTCTTTTTTCAAATACAAGGGAATGCCGCTGACTACGAAAACAGCCTCGTCCACCGAAGCGGCAATCAGTTGATTGCATCGTCCGGCCATATCGCGAAAACTCCTCCCGAGGGGGCTATCGGGCACAACTCCCATCCCCACTTCATTTGTTACAAAGATGATCGTACCGCGAAACGCTTCACAGGCGGCAAGCAAAATCCGGCATTTCTCCGCGATGCTCTCTTCCGTCATTATCCGGCCATTTAGTTCAGCTTCATAGATAAGATTGTTGACCCACAGCGTCAGGCAATCCACTAAAATCACCTTATGCACCCGGTCGTTATTCAAAATCCCGGCAATGTCTCTCTCTTCTTCGATGGTATCCCAGTCTGCACGGGCTCTGGCTTCCTGATGCTTGCGGCAACGCTCGGCCATCTCCTCATCGATAATCGGACATGTCGCCAGATAAGCCCGCGGGCCTTCCAGAGATTCTGCCAGCTTTTGCGCGTAGTCGCTTTTCCCGCTGCGGCTACCGCCGGTAACGAAAATAATTTTAGCCACAGGCACTAACCTCCAGATGGCATAAGTCATTGAGACTGTTAAGTATCCCTTGTCCATCATATAAAGTTATCACGGAAAGGGATGCCGGTTGAATGTCGAAGAGCAGGTAATTGCGCATATCCAGTCCCAGATAATGGCAGATTAAAAAACGGATAATGCCACCGTGGGTAATGACAGTCACTGTTTGTGCCGGATCCTCGGCAATACGTTGCGCTGCTGTGCGCACACGCCCGATAAAGGATTGAATGGCTTCGCCGCCGGGAAAGACAAAATCATTGTCAAAATTACTCCACCGCTCAACGCCTGCCGGATCTGTCGTGCTGATTTCGGCAAAGGTTTTTTCCTCCCACAAACCGAAATCTATTTCGCGCAGGTCGGAGTCAATATCAAAAGACCGGCCTGATGCCACCAGTGCCAGTCGGGCGGTCTCCTGCGTGCGGCGCAGGGGACTGACAATAAAATGTGCATCCCTCAAGTTGCCAATCGGCCCGGTCAGAGCCGCAACCTGTTTTCGACCTTCGGCGGACAGGCCGACATCCGTCTTACCCATAAAACGGCCATTATATTTACTGTCCAGTACACCATGCCTGATCATGACCAACTTCTTCGCCATCTACGTGTTCCTTAAAATAAAAAATCCCCGAACCTGAAAAGGTCGGGGATGCCGTTTTCCATCCACAATTAACGATGCCTACTATGTCCTTAATAGTTTAAACAGCACCATTTTCCCAGGCAGGTTTTCTGGCTTCCGGATCAACCAAATTGTCGCGCCTTCCCATTTTTTTTAAACAGTGGCTTCCTGCGACTTTTGTCCCCGGTTACAGCGGCGGATCCACGACGGATTTGCACCGTCTTCCCTTGCGCCAATTTCAAATCTACAATAAATACAATAGCTTAATTTGAAACTGGCCACAGCCCTCGCGGGCAACCCATTACAAATATGCTTATCCCAGCTTTTAGTCTTTGTCAAGCAATGAAAAGCTATTCTGAGCCCAAAGCTAGTTCGGTCAAACGTGCTGAAATTTTTTGCCCCAGTTTTTGCAGCAACCGGGTATCCATGTCCGGCAGGTAGCGATCACTTAAAACATCACCGTTATTCCAACTGCCAATTAATTCACTATTTATGTAAAGAGGGATAACAGCCAGAGACTTAACAAAAAACTTGTTAGTGGAAGGCAACAATTTATAAAAAGGCTGCAAATCTTTGTTAGCTAAAACCGGCTGCAATCCATCGGTAAGAACTCGTGTAAACAAATCCTCAGAAATTACGCCCAGCCTGTTTTCCAGCAGGGCGGAAGATTTTATGGCCTCAATAACCGGAGCGGCAACTTCTTTGTCCACCAGCGTCAGCCAGACAAAGGGTACGGCAAATTCCTTCTCTATGTCGGCAAACAGAGTTTCGAAAAGCCCGGTTATGCTTTTGGCATGGGCAATATGTACTTCGATTTTACCGAATTTTACAGATATTTCCTGGTTGATCCGCTTGATTTCATCCATCTCATACATCATTTATTACCTCACAAGAACTGGAATAATTTTATGATTTTCATTTAAATTCAGCATACAAAACAACATGATCGGATGGTTTTTCCTCAAGCCTCGTTGCCAGGTCGATATTGCAGACCTCTGAACGCGACGCTAAAGATTCCGTCGCCAGAATATGGTCGACACGCCATCCCAGGTTCCTCTCCATCGCACCACGCACACGGTAATCAAAGAAAGTGTACTGACCCGCTTCACCGGGATGATGCCGGCGGAACACATCAACAACCCCCCATGCTTTTACATCTTCATAAGCTTTCCAGACTTCCGGATTAAAGCAGACGTGTCCCAGAATTCTCTTGGGATCATGCACATCAATATTTTCCGGCGCTACATTCAAATCGCCGCACCAGACAATCCGGTTTTGCGGCCGGAAATGCTTGTCCAGATATTTTCTCAAACGTTCAAACCAGGCCAGTTTATATGCATACTGAGGGCTTTCCTTATCCTGTCCTTGCGGCACATAAGTATTAATTACAGTCAGATCACCATAGGTCGCGGCGATTATGCGTTCGGCATCTTTTGGTTCATCGTCCAGGCCGAAAACGACTTTTTCCGGTTTCAGCCTGGAAGCTATCGCCACACCGGCATATTGCTTATTGCCTTTATAAACAACCTGATAACCTACTTCTGCAAATTCACCCGCCGGAAATTTATCATCAGCAACTTTTGTCTCCTGCAGACAAAAGTAATCCGGCTTGTTTTTTTGCAGCCAAGGCAAAACAATATGCATCCTTGAGCGGATGGAATTTACATTGTAAGTGGCTATCTTCAAAGCTATCCTTTGCCCTTTATAATTAATAATCTTTCAAATACCACGGTCTTACTTCCCGCTCAAGATTTTTTGCGCTCATTTACAAAATCGTGTATAAATAAGCAATGGAAAATGCAGACATTACCATAATAGGCGCGGGAGTAATCGGTCTGGCCATAGCGGCCGAAATCGCCAAACCGGGTTTAACTGTTTTCATTCTGGAAAAAAATCCCGTCTACGGCAGTGGAATAAGCTCCCGCAACAGCGAAGTAATCCACGGCGGCATGTATTATCCCGTAGATTCTCTCAAAGCGACGCTGTGTGTCGCCGGACGCGCCCTGCTTTATGAAATTGCCGCTAAAAATAATATTCCCCACAAAC
Organism: Smithella sp.; assembly: GCA_039679455.1. Classification (GTDB taxonomy): domain Bacteria; phylum Desulfobacterota; class Syntrophia; order Syntrophales; family Smithellaceae; genus MVRV01. The sequence goes on from JBDKUX010000026.1 coordinate 9,127, forward strand.
AAACCGGCAAGTTGATTGTGGCAACACAACCGGAAGAAACTGATGAAATCGAACACTTGCATGAAAATGCCCGAAATAATGGTGTTGATTCCACGGAGCTTATCAGCACCGGGAAGATTGCTCAACTGGAACCGAATATCAGAGCCTACGCCGCCCTTTATTCCCCCGAAACCGGCATTATCAGTGTCCACGATTTAATGAACTACTTCCTAATTCAGGCCCGCAACAAAAAAGCCGAGCTCATTGTCCATACAAAAGTTGTCCGCATCGAAAAGGAAGCCCGCAATTACCGGATTTTTACCGAAAATTCAAAAGGAGAAATCTTTGACTTTACCACAGGCTGTGTTATCAACGCCGCGGGACTGGAATCCGACACCATTGCCAACATGGCCGGCGGCAGCTACCAACTGCATTACTGTAAAGGCGATTACTGCAGCATATCCCATGTAAAACGGGGAACAGTGCAAAGACTAATATATCCGGTGCCGGTAAAAAATCATGTGGGGTTGGGCGTTCATCTAACCATTGATTTAAGTGGCCGGTTAAAGCTGGGGCCGGATACTACTTACATTCCCCGTAATGAAGACTACGCAGTCGCCGCCGCCAAAGCCCCCCTCTTCTACCAAAGCGCCGGCAAATTTCTACCCTTCCTGAAAGAGGAAAATGTCAGCCCGGACACATCCGGTATCCGTCCCAAACTACAGGGTCCCGGCGACAGTTTTCGTGATTTTGTAATTAAGGAGGATCTACCCGGTTTCATTAATCTGGTGGGAATAGAATCGCCGGGGCTTACGTCTTCGCCTGCTATCGCCCGGCATGTAAAAAAAATGCTGACCGGAAAAGTATTATAAGGTTAACAGGAGGGAACATTAAACATTAATAGACAAGGAAAGGAGTACCCCCATGACAACAAAAAAAGTCCCGGATGTCGGTGCAAAAGTTCGGAATTTCAGTCTGAAAGATCAAAATGAAAACATTTTTCAACTGGCTGATTGCAAAGGGCAAAACGTCCTCTTATCGTTTCATCCTCTCGCCTGGACTCCCGTCTGTGCAATGCAAATGCAGTCTCTGGAAAAACACAAGGAAATCTTTAAAAAGCTGAACACTGTTGCCGTCGGCATCAGTGTGGACAGTGTTCCCAGCAAAAGAGCCTGGGCTAAATCACTAAATATTTCCGAGACAAAATTGCTTGCCGATTTTTGGCCGCATGGAAAAATTGCCAAGGCTCTGGGCGTATTTCGAGAAGAAGGCTTCTCTCAACGGGCAAATATAATATTGGATAAGAGCGGCTGCATCACTTTTAAAAAAATATATCCAATCGTTGAACTGCCGGATCTTAATGAGATAATCAAACAGTTGGAACGACTGTAAATAACAGATACAGGAATGATATTATGCAGATAAATGAGTGGGACATTGCCATTACCGGCGGAACTCTTTTGACCGTGTCGGAAACGATGGAAGTCATTAAAAATCCGGTCATCGGCATTAAAGATGGAATCATTGCCACAATCCTGCCCAATGCCGATAAACAAAGCATCGAAGGTTCCGCCAAAGAATATATTGATGCCTCCGGATGTGTCATCATGCCCGGGTTAGTCAATACACATACGCATCTGCCGATGGTCTGCTTTCGCGGCATGGCGGACGACCTGACTTTGATGGACTGGCTTCAGCACCACATTTTTCCGGCGGAGGCCCGCTTCGTCAATAAACAAATGGTTTACGACGGAGCCATTCTGGCAATGGCGGAAATGATTCTCTCGGGGACGACGACGTTTTGTGACGGTTACTTTTTTGAGGGCAAAATCGGCCAGGCGGCGTTGCACTCAGGCATGCGGGCGGTTATCGCCCAGGGATTTATTGATTTTCCTATATCGGACAATAACGATTCGTCTAACAATAAGGCTATCGCCCAACGCTTTGTTGCCAACTGGAAAGATTCGTCACCCCTGATTACAACTGCTTTTTTTTGTCACGCCCCCTACACCTGTTCCCCGGAAACACTCATCACCGTTAAGGAAGCAGCCCGCAAGGCAGGAATCCCCTGGCTCATCCACTTGCTGGAAAATAAAGATGAAATTGAAACCATAAGGCAGCGCTACGGCAGAAAACCGGTGCAGCATCTGCAGCATCTCGGTGTTCTTGATGAGCAGACCATCGCCGTGCACTGCAACTGGGTAGATGAGGAGGATATGGACATTTTCGCCAAGCTTGGTGTCAAGGTTTCGCATAATCCGGAAAGCAACATGAAGCTTGCATCTGGTGTTGCCCCCGTCCCCGAAATGCTGAAAAGAGGCATTGGCGTTGGCCTGGGAACAGACGGCTCCGCCAGCAACAATGACCTCGACATGTTCCGGGAAATGGACACGGCGGCAAAAATACATAAAGTCACCACTTTCGATCCTACCGTGATGAGTGCGCCAACAGTAATGAAGATGGCAACCATCGGCGGCGCCCGCGTGCTGGGGCTGGAAAACAGGATCGGGTCAATCGAAGTCGGCAAAGAGGCCGACATCATTTTGGTGGACATGAAAAAACCCCACCTTACCCCGCTTTACAATTGTTGTTCCCAGCTTGTCTACGCCGCCAGCGGCACGGATGTTAAAACCAGCATCATTGGCGGTAAGATCGTGATGAAAGACAGGCAGTTACTTACCATTGACGTGGAACGTGCCATGAAAAATGTCCGCACCATCGCCGCCGGCATAAAAAGCGGCCAAGGGAAACATCCAGGTTAAGAGACTGTGTCATAAGAGCTGATTGTCATTGCGAAACGCCTCTCAGGCGTTGTGGCAATCTAATATTCTCAAGATCTTACGAGATTGCTTCGATCATTGTATTTGCTTGCAGTAACATTTTCCGATATCTGATGTGTTTTCTGGCTCAAATGGCTATCTCTTTGTCCATCGCCGGAAGCGTTTTTGATGAATTCTAAGGCTCACAAAAGGTGACTTCAAAACTCGTCTGCGACTCAGACAGTTGAAGTCACTGATCTTTCGTTTCGCCAGGATTCATGGCAAAACCGCTTCCCATGGCCGCTCCAAAGAGATGACCATTTGAGTAACGGACCGAATAGACCTAATACGGGTATCGAAAATAAATTTTCCAATAATTATTGGAAAATTTATTTAAAAGATAGTAGCTTACACGTCAATTAAGCGGAATAAAACCGATGCAGTATATAAATTATTCGCCGGAGGATAATATGCGATTCAAACTATTAAAGACTATTATTGTCCTAATAGTAATATTGAGCATAATCGGAGGAGGGAAAGCCTATTCAGCGCCTATTCCGCCAGAAATAAAGTCTGTAGTTGTGTTCATTTTTGTAGAGCGAGATGGGAAGCTAATTCCTAACGGTACTGCTTTTTTTGTTGGTGTAAAGAATCCCTCTAATCCAGACATCTTCAGCGTTTATCTTGTTACAGCGAGACACGTACTTTGCAAGCCCAATTCTACAGACTTACTCGACAAAGTTTATGTCCGTGTAAATAAGAAGGGTGGTGGCTCCGAAGTGGGCACAATTCCTCTTAATGCTAAAGGTGATAAAACAAATGTATTTTTCCACGGTGATTCTTCAGTTGATATTGCAGTAATTCCTTTCTTACCGGATCAGAAGAAATTCGATTTCAAATTTCTGTCTGATGAGTTGATTACAACACATAAGGACTACGATAGCCTTAAGATACGTGAGGGTTCAGATGTGTTTTTCACAGGTCTATTTACACCTTACCCTGGTTCTAAAATGAACTATCCAGTTGTACGGTTCGGGCGTGTTGCTTTAGTTACTAATGAAAAAATAGAGTGGCAAGGTAAGCAAATGTCGCTCTATCTTATCGAAGCTGGTTCATATGGAGGCAATAGTGGATCGCCTGTTTTTTTCTACTTAGGAAGTGATCGTAAACTTGGAGTACTTTCCCTCGGAGCACCAGTTCTAAAACTTGCAGGCATAATGCAAGGGACATTCCGAGATGCGCAGGAAATCAAACTAATTGAAACAAAGCAAGTTCCTATTTCACTCTCAAATATGGGAATCGCTGCTATTGTACCTGCGTATAAACTTCATGAACTCCTTTTTTCGGAAGAACTGAAGCAACAAAGAGGGTTTTGATCTTCCTTAATATGCCAACCATGGGCAAATAGACGAACCTGTTAACTTTTTAACTTATTTTTAAGGAATAACCAGGTCAGAAGAGATCGGGTTGTTACCCAAATCTGTTTGTACCTTTACACAAAAGGAGAAATAACATGTTTACAGTTCGAGAAAAAGTCAGGTGCATTAAAAAAGATCCGTGGGGCGGGTTCAAACAAGGCGTAAAGATTGATGAGACAGAGCAGGAACGTAATCCCGCCTACGGTGAAATATGTACAGTTTCCGCCGTATTCTCGGATGATAGTGGTGAAGTCGATGGAGTTAAGGAAGTAATAACTCTCGAAGAATATGGCGACAATCTGTATTCATCAAGAAGGTTCGAAAAGATAACCGAACCAGAGAACTAATGATGGACGAAAAAGTAAGACAAGCCATTATCGGGCAGGTGGGAAAAGAGCCTTTTACCAAAAAATTTGATTTGAAGTTAATAGATTTGCAGGAAGGTTACGCCAAGGTGGGCATGGTGTTTACGGAAGATATGGAAAACATCTTCGGCATGGCTCACGGCGGAGCATTATTCGCCCTGATTGATGAATCCTTTGAAGTAGCTTCCAACTCCCACGGCACAATGGCCGTCGCTTTAAATATGAACATCAATTATATTTCCTCTCCGGCTAAAGGCTCCTATCTGACCGCCGAGGCAAAAGAATTCAATAAAACAAAGAAAACAGCAAGTTATGACATCAGCGTAACAGATGACAGGGGCAATCTTGTTGCCGCCTGCCAGGCTCTCGTTTACCGCATGAATAAACCACTGCCTTTTCTGGAAAAATAAGCGGCACACTTGAAAATATTTATGAGAAACAGCGACTTAAACAATAATATTCAGCATGGTTCTTAATTGGTATGAGCATCCTCTTTCCATCTTTAACCCTTGACAAATCATGGCTACTATGATTTATCTACCACCTTATTACTTAAAGGGGTTTTTAACTGATGAAAAAGACTTTGACCAATAAAACGAATACTAAAAGAAAGAGAACCCACGGCTTTCTCGTCCGTATGGCTACAAAAAACGGTCGGCAGGTATTAAGC
>JBDKUX010000027.1:0-16852 GCA_039679455.1 Smithella sp.
AAATGAGAATTGCGTCCATGAGCTCGTTCATTGTTTCGGTGTTCATGGCATTCATTGCTTTAGGCCGGTTAAAAGTTATTGTGGCTACCCCTTCCTCGACATCGAACAAAAGATTTTTAAATTCCACGTTGCTTTCCCTCCTTAGTCAAAATGAAATAAGCCTGCGGTATAGCCGCGACGCCTTAAAATTCAAATAACATTACCTCTTGAGAGGTACCATTTTCCCCCCGCTTTGTTTTCTTGTTTTATCCTCCTTTCCATTAATTATTGCAATAGCTTAAATAAATATTTTAATAATTATTCCCGAGCTTGGTTAAGCAAAATTCCAGATGTCCCTTAATGTTTTTTTATCTATAGATAGATAACATTAATTTTTTAATATTACAAGTAAACGGGCTTCATAACAATACACTTTATTATAAAATTATTCTTTTTTATTCCAATAGAGATTGCTCTAACTGTGTAGAGATCGCTTTCTTTTTTCCAGTTCCTCGGCCCGCAATTCTTTGCGCGATATTTTTCCAACACCGGTTTTAGGCAGCTCTTTACGGAATTCTACTTCCGTAGGAAGTTTGTAAACAGCAAGGCTGTTTTTCGCAAATTCAATCATTTCCTCACGGGTTGATGTTTCTCCTTCTTTTAAGACTATAAATACTTTTATGCATTCACCGCGTTTTGAATCTGGGATACCAATAGCACAAGCTTCCTGAACTTTCTGGTGAGTGTAAAAGACTTCATCAATATCACGTGGAAAAACATTATAGCCACTGGTGATAATCATATCTTTTTTACGATCGACAATATAAAAATAACCGTCTTCATCCATTGTCGCAATATCGCCGGTAAACAACCAGCCATCCTTAATCGCATTGGCTGTTTCCTCCGGTTTATCCTTGTATCCTTTCATCACTTGCGGGCCTTTGACGATTAATTCACCCGCTTCGCCGATCGGCACGTCCTTAGTACCGCTTTCCAGATCAACAATCCGGCATAAAGTATCGGAAATAGGAAGACCCACCGAACCAGTTTTACGGGCGCCACCGGCAAATGGATTTATATGTGTTACCGGTGTTGTTTCCGTCATACCAAATCCTTCAACTATAGCGGCTCCGGTGATTTTTTCAAACGCATGGATGACTTCTACCGGTAAGGGGGCGCTGCCGGAAAAAGCGCCTCGTATATAACTCATATCTATTGTCTTAAAATCGGGATGTCTGAGCAAACCAATATACATCGTTGGAACCAGCGGTACAAATGATGGTTTAAAGCAACGGATAGCTTCCAATAATGGCTCCGACTGAGGCTTTGGAACAAGTATTTGGGCCCAGGCCATATAAACTGAAAAATTCATAGAACAGGTCAGTCCAAAGACATGAAAATAAGGAAGCGCAGCCAGCATCCTTTCTTCCCCGCTTTTAAAATCGGGAAACCATTTAGACAACTGTTGTGTCTGCTTGCTCAAATTGGAATGAGTCAATTCCACAGCCTTAACGGCTCCCGTCGTCCCGCCGGTATATTGATACATGGCGACAGCATCAAGTGATATTTGCACCTGCGGCGGCTGGGGCAAATATTTTGTAATGCAATCTTTCCACCGGTAAACATCCGGTGCTTCTTTCACATCGGCAGCAAGTTTCTTTCTCTTGGCTACGAGAGAAAAGAATATATTCTTTGGAAAGGGCAAATAGTCGCCGATGGATGTAACTACAATTTGTTTAATTTTTGTTCTGGGGCGCAAATCAATCATTCTGTTTCCAAGCATATCCAGTGTGATTAATACTTTGGAATCAGAATCATTGAATTGATGCTCCAGTTCCGGATTTGAATAAACCGGGTTATTCATCACCGCAACTGCACCGATTTTCAAAATGGCATAATAAGCAACAACACAAGGGATTACATTTGGCAGCAATATTGCGACAGCATCGCCTTTCTTCACCCCGAAATCATTAAGGCAGGTGGCGAATCTGTCGACCATTTCTTTTAACTGGGCAAAATTAATTTCTTTGCCCATAAATATTAATGCCGGCTTATCCGGATACCTGGATGCCGTACGAATAAGAACATCCGGCAAGCAAATTTCTTCATAGTTAATGTGTTCCGTGACACCTTCCTGATATGACTTCAGCCACGGTTTTTCCAAGTAACTAATTGAATTTGCCAAACTATTCTCTTCCCTACAAGCATAAGATTAAAGGATTCAGAATATGGATACTCTGCGCCAGTAAGATAAAATAATTTTCAGCTGCATCTTTAAAGAGATTACGCAAGTGTTGTCAACCTTGCGTAATCTCTTGGCAACGCATCAATCACCATCGGATGGATCAATCGTTTTTTTATAAAAAAGCCCTTTCTTCAGGAAGATTGGGCTTTTTTACTTAAACAAAATTCTCTGCAGATAACGAAAACATTATGTTGCACTAGCTTCTTCTGCAGGTTTGGTTTCATCCAATCCCATTGCCTTAACAATGATTTCGGAAATATCCAGTGCGACTACTTTCTCGGATAACTGTCGGTCTTTTACACCGTCAGAGATCATTGTCAAACAGAAAGGACAGGCAACGGCTATGGTTTCAGCGCCTGTCGCCACTGCCTGATCGGTTCGCATATTATTGATACGATCTCCGACATCTTCTTCCATCCACATTCTGGCTCCACCAGCGCCGCAACAGAAGCTCTTGTTTAAACTTCTATCCATTTCGGCAAGTTTCATTCCGGGTACAGCATTCAAAATGCTACGCGGCTCGGTGTATATCTCATTGTAACGACCGAGGAAGCAGGAATCATGATATGTGAAGACACCCTCCACCGCTTTAGATAGCTTAATTTTACCCTGGGCAATCAGATCGGCAATAATTTCGGTGTGATGGTAAACTTCATAATTTCCACCGAAGTTCGGATAATCTTTCTTCAGGCAATTATAGCCGTGGGGACATGTGGCAATAATCTTTTTCACGCCGTAGCCGTTCATAACTTCAATATTAGCCTGGGCCTGCGCCTGGAAAAGATATTCATTACCGCCGCGCATCGCCGAATCACCGCAGCAGCCTTCTTCAGTTCCTAAAATACCAAAGCTGACACCGGCGGCCTGCAAAATTTTAGCAAATGCGACCGAGATCTTTTTGCCTCTGTCGTCGAAAGAACCGGCACAACCTACATAAAACAGATATTCCACGTTCGGATCTTCCGCGAGGGTTTTGATGCCGAGTTCACTCGCCCAATCAGCTCGTAAATGAGCCCCAATACCCCATGGGTTGGAATTATTTTCCATATTCCGATAAGTTAATTGCAATTCCGGGGCAAAATCAGCTTCCGTAAGCACCTTGTATTGACGCATGTTGATAATCTTTGGTACGTGTTCGATGGAAGCTGAACAATGCTCCATACAATACATGCAGTTGGTGCAATCCCACAATTCATGCATACTAACAACATCACCAACCAGGGCTTTACCCTGAACTTCGCCTTCAGCTCCGGCGGCAGCTTCCTCGCCTTCCGCTGCGGGGAGAGCTTTAGCCTTAACTGCTGCGGGTGCTTTTTCCAGCCAATGTGTCTTAATATCCTGGATTAACTTCTTGGGAGACAAATGCTTGCCGGAAAGATAAGCCGGGCAGCCATCCTGACAGCGTCCGCAACGTGTACAGGCGTCGGAATCAAAAATCTGTTTCCAGGTAAATTCTTCCAATGTACCAACGCCGAACGACTCCGCATTCTCAAAATCACGAATCGGTTCCTGGTAGCCTTTCGGTTTCAGGGATGCAAAATAGTAATTGGAGGAAGTCGTGATGATGTGCAGCATCTTCGAATACGGAATGTAAGCGATAAAACCGAGAGCGATAAAAGTATGAACCCACCAAAATACCTTGTGCCATGTTTGGGCGGTTACAGCATCCATACCGTTGAATACCGAGGAAAGAGCCCAGCCGACAAATGACCACGTTTCCCAGGGCGAAACATCTTTCGTGACATAAATACGCAGAGCTTCAATGATGAATCCGGTAACGATAATACCGGCAATCAGTGCCAGCACTATGGCGTCATCGGGAGTATTATCCGGTTTGCCCTTATAGCCAAGGCGTTCCGGAACAATCACATATCTGCGTATAATTGCCATGATCGCTCCGATAAGCACCAGCAGACCGAATACTTCCATTATGAAGGAAAAGCCAAGATAAAAACCACCACGTAAAAATGACCAGTTAAACAGTGGTTCAGTTATGTGAAATTCACCGGCATCGAAAGCAGCTCCGAAAATTAATACAAAGAAACCAAAAAATATAAAGCCATGCATTATTCCCGGATACAGGTCTCTCCATGTTTTGAGTTGCAAAAGTCCGTTCATAAAAAGAGCTTTTACTCTTACCGGAACTTCGTCCCAGCGAACTTCTGGTTTACCTATGGCCTTCCACATTTGCCAGCGCCGGTAAACGCCGTAAGCAAATATGGCCAATGCCACGGCAGTCAGCAGAAATAAAATCGGCTCAAAGTGCTGAGCATTCCAGAATACTTCGCGACCTTCGTTTCCTATTCCTATTGGGCTTGCGTGTTCCATTGATCCTCCGAAATATTGAGGGGTAAATACTTTTATAATGATCGATTCAAAGACGTGAGGTCTTTGCTCTAATAAAGAGCAAAGGCCTCACAGTTGATTTATATTATCCAATAATTTTTTTACAAGTAGCCGTTAACTCGGGAACGACCTTGAAAAGATCATCAACCACACCGTAATCCGCCTTTGTGAAAATGGGGGCTTCCGGATCCTTGTTAATCGCAACGATACACTTGGATGAGCTCATACCGGCCAGATGCTGAATTGCACCGGAAATACCGCAGGCTATGTAAAGGTTCGGAGAAACGACTTTACCAGTCTGTCCGACCTGATCTTTCTGTAAACGCCAGCCGGCGTCCACTGCCGCGCGGGATGCACCGACACAGCCTTTGAGCACATCAGCCAAATCTTCAAGAATTTTAAAGCCATCGGCATCTTTCATACCACGACCGCCGGATACAATTACGTTAGCTTCGGTCAAATCTACTTTGCCGCTTGTGTCTTTCTGTACTTCTGCAACTTTGCTCTTGATCGCCGCTGCATCAACAGCCGCATCTACTTTTACAACCGCGCCGGCTTTTGCATTTTCAACCGCCGCAAATACATTGGGACGCAATGACGCCATTCCCGGAGTGCTGGTGAATTCTATTTCGCCGACGCATTTTCCTGCGTACAGCGGTCTGATTGCAACGAATTTACCGCCGTCAATCTTAACATCAGTACAATCCGTGGCCAGACCGGTGGCCAATTTTGCAGCCACGCGGGCAGACAGATCCTTACCCTGAGCCGATGCGCCCAAAAGCAGGATTGCCGGATCATTTTCTTTAACTATTTTGGCGACCACTTCGGCATGCGCTTCCGTAATATAAGGCTCCATCGCAGCATTGTCGCCTACAAATACTTTATCCACACCGTACTTACCTAATTCGGCAGCCAGACCTTCTATACCTGAACCAAGCAGAATGGCACTGACTTCATCACCGGACTGGTCGGCCAGCTTACGGGCTGTCGATGCCAGTTCCAGGCTGATTTTTCTCAGCGCACCATCTCGCTGTTCTGCTACTATCATGACTCCTTTTGCCATTTTAAATTCCTCCGCTTCTTAATTAAATAGCTTTTGCTTCTTCCCTGAGTAACCGGCCCAATTCTGCCGCCTTCTGCGCGGGGTCATCTCCGCCGACAATCTTTCCGGGAGGTCTGGCCGGGGGTGGAACGGTTTTGGCTACTTTGGCTTTCGCTTCTGTGGCAATACCAAGGTCAGCAGCTTTTTTCACATCAACCGGTTTCTTCTTCGCTTTCATGATGCCGGGCAATGACGCATAACGTGGTTCATTGAGACCCTTCTGTGCAGTAACAACACAGGGCAGAGCCGTCTCGATTACCATCTGTGCACCTTCCACCGGACGAACAACTTTGACTGAGGAACCGGCAAAATCCAATTTGGTGATTACGGTCAACTGCGGTAATCCCAGAGCTTCCGCCAGCATGGCACCGACTTGACCGGAGTCGTCATCAATAGCGCGCTGTCCGCAGAAAATAATGTCATGGGGCAAAGTTTTGATAGCAGCGGCCAGAGCATTCGCAGTAACAAACGCATCGGCATTATCAAGGGCTGGATCACAAATGTGTATGCCTTTGTCCGCGCCCATAGCCAGAGCCGTACGAATTGTTTCCATGGCTCTTGCGGGACCGACACAAACGACCGTCACGTCGCCGCCATTTTTTTCTTTCATTTTCAATGCTTCTTCCACGCCAAATTCATCATAAGGATTCATAACCCATTTGATCTGGCCTTCTTCAATACCTGACCCATCGGCTTTCACCTTAATCTGGGCTTCGGTATCCGGGACCTGCTTTACGCATGCAATAATGTTCACAGTCTCAAACCCTCCTTCATTAATCTATGCATTCAGACAACTTCTTTTATGCCTTTACCTTATTTATCCTAAAGCATTCGCCTGAATGTAATTTCCTTGGATTGCAGGCTAATTAAATAAAAAAGTCTGACCCGCTTTTTTCAGGCGGATCAGACTTATAATCTACAATCTATTCTTTACGAGATCTTCTACTACCGAGGGATCAGCCAGCGTGCTGGTATCACCCAAGTCGTCGATTTCATTTGCAGCAACTTTCTTCAAAATACGCCGCATGATCTTGCCGCTTCTTGTCTTGGGAAGACCGGGTGCCCACTGAATCTTTTCCGGGGTAGCAATAGGACCGATCTCTTTTCTGACAAATGCGATTAGTTCTTTCTTCAGATCTTCCGATGGTTCAATTCCGCTATTCAACGTTACATAAGCATAAATAGACTGACCTTTGATGTCATGCGGATAACCGACAACGGCGGATTCCGCGACTTTTTCGTGAGAGTTCAGTGTTGCTTCGACTTCGGCGGTGCCCATGCGGTGACCGGAAACATTGATAACGTCGTCGATACGGCCTGTAATCCGGTAGTAACCGTCTTTATCACGGAGAGCACCGTCACCGGAGAAGTAGGTACCGGGATAGGATTCAAAATATGTTTCCTGATAACGGCTGTGATCGCCAAAAATAGTGCGGGTAATGCCGGGCCAGGGTCTCTTGATGACGAGAGCGCCGCGCGCTTCCGTAGCCGTCAGTTCTTCGCCGGTCTGGTCGTCGAGCAGAGCGGGGACAACGCCCATAATAGGCGCGGCGGCCATAGCCGGTTTAACGGCAATAGCTCCGGGCATAGGCAGAATCATATGTCCGCCCGTTTCGGTCTGCCACCAGGTATCGACGATGGGACATCTTTCGCCGCCTATCTTGCTGAAGTACCAATGCCACGCTTCCGGATTTAAAGGTTCACCCACGGAACCCAGAATTCTCAGTTTAGACAAATCAATTCCCTCCAGCCACTTGTCACCTTCTTTGGCGATTGAACGAATAGCTGTCGGGGCTGTGTAGAATACGGTAACTCCAAATTTTTCACAAACCTGCCAGAAGCGGCTGTAGGTCGGATAATTGGGAACGCCTTCGAACATAACGGAGGTTGAGCCGATGGCGAGAGGACCGTAGACGACGTAGGTATGACCGGTAACCCAGCCGATGTCGGCGGTGCACCAGAAAACATCATCATCATGGAGATCGAAGTCAAACTTGCTCGTGTAAGCTGCAAAAAGCAGGTAACCGGCGGTAGTATGAAGAGCGCCCTTGGGCTTTCCTGTAGAACCGGAAGTATAAAGAACAAAAAGGGTGTCTTCCGCATCCATCCATTCGGGTTCGCAATTGGCATCAACCGAAGCCATTTCTTCATGATACCAAACATCTCTGCCCGGTACCCAGTCACATTTAATCTTATCGCCAACGCGCTTGATAACGATAACTTTTTTAACAGTCGGGCAATCTTGCAATGCAACGTCGGCATCTTTCTTCTGAGGAACAGCCTTGGAGCCACGGAATGTACCATCACAAACTACCAGGAGTTTAGCTTCGGAATCCTGAATACGAACGGCCAGAGCATCGGAGCTGAAACCACCAAAAACCAGGGCATGGACGGCGCCAATACGGGAACAAGCCAACATAGCGACTGCGGCTTCCGCGACCATTGGGGCATAAATGCAAACCCGATCACCCTTGCCGATACCGTTCTTTTTCAGGACATTGGCAAACTTGCATACTTCGGTATAAAGTTCCTGATATGTCCAGGCTTTTTCTTCGCCGGGTTCATTGCCAACCCACTGAAGAGCTACTTTGTTGGCATTTTTTGCCAGCTGACGGTCGAGGCAGTTATAAGACACATTGAGCTTTGCACCTTCGAAATACTTCACATAAATGGGACCTTTGCGAATATCGAAGTTAAAGTCTTCAACTTTGTCCCATTTCTTATAGAAGGTCAAAAGCTCATCGGCTTGTTTCGCCCACCAGGCTGCCGGATCAGCTATGGATTCAGCATACAACTTGTCGTACTCTGCTCTGCCTTTAACGTAGGCATTCTTTTCCAGTTTTTCAGGTATCGGATAAATCTCTTTCAAAATTGTCTCTTCTGCCATTTTTTTTGTCTTCCTCCCTAAATATTTTTAATTTCGTATCTTAAATAAATGATCTTGCAAAAGTGTTTCTGCCAGATAACACCTTAGTCAAAGAACAAATATCTTATTTTGCTTGTTTTTAAACCTTAAAAATTTGAGAGAAACGGTTTTTTTAAACACAACAATAAGGCAGCTTTAGCTTATAAATTTAAGGCCGCCCTCTACTCCCCGCCCGTACGTAACTTAATATCTTTTTGCTGTCAAGCACTATTTAAATATTCACTAATCCTCTTAACATGATGGACATTTTCAAAACAATCCCGTCGGAGCTTTAGCAAAACGAAAGCAATCTTTGGCCTGAACTAATTTCCACAGTTTTTATAGCACAGGTTAAATGTTTCCATAAACATTGTCGTTGATCAGCAAAGGGAAGAATTTACCACAAAACGCATGACCACGAGCAAGCAGTGTGTTGGTATCAACACGCCAGAAGGCTAAAAGCAAGGCGACTTTAGCGGTAAACAAGAATACGCAAAACAGAAGCCTGCCGGAATGAAGACAGTTAAGTTTTGCCCTGGCATGACCGATTCAACCCTGGTCACTTACAGAGCAGGAGTGGAAAACATTGTTGAATACAAGCTATTTATTCATTTTTACTTGCTAATTACACGAATAACCATAAATATAAGCCCGGAAGCATTTCACCGGAAGCGCTGGCGGAAATAGCATCAATGTGCAGTGGCAACAAAAATGGCATGTGTATTGCTAATTACCATTAATACATTGAGCTGGAATAGCATCCAAAATAATCTTGACATGCTTTCCGGCAGATGTTAGTTGTTCAGCGGTTCATCTTGCTTTCAGAATGTATATATTAATTTTGAAGGCGGATGTGTTGTCGAGGTGGCCATGAAAAAAATGCCCGTTTTTTTAATGGCCGAAACTTTAATGTAACCAAATTTTTAGGAGGATAAAATGAAGAGATTTTGGTTAGTTTTGCTGTCACTGGGGCTAGTCATGGCCTTCAGTGCATCGGCCTTCGCGGTCGATGTAAAGGTAAGCGGCTCTTATTATGCAGCCGGCGTGTATCTGGATCAGAAAAATTTGAACGAAAATACAACTGCTTATGAGGGACAGTCCACAGCATTTTATTTCACGAGACTGCGTGTGGGGACCGAGTTGGTTGTTTCCCCGGGCCTTAGCTTGATCACCCGTTTTGACGCTCTGGAAAGAGTGTTTGGTCAAACAAGAACATCCGCCACAGCCACAGACCCTACCGGCACTGCTTCACTCAATTCAGCTGGAACAAGGGCAGAAAATGAAAATATCGCCTTTGACTATGCTTATGTCAAATACGCTACCCCGATTGGTACTTTCCAGGTTGGCGCTCAGCCCGGTGGAACATTTGGCTTAGCTTTCGCCAACAGCGAAGAGCCCCGTTACAGAGTAAAGTACATTTCTCCTGATTACAGTGGTTTCACCTGGACAGCTACAATTGAGAAAAACAAAGAGAATAGCTATAGCGTTGTAGATGGCTCTAACAATGTTGATGCAGATGCAGATACATATTACCTGACGGGTGATTATAAGAAGCAGAACTGGGCCGTCGGCTTGTTGTACGGTTATACGATCGACAAAACACACACAGATAACTTCTACACTGCCGCTGCTGATCGCTACAAAGCAACATACCACACCTTTAATCCTTACGCCACAGCCGCATTCGGTCCGGTAAAACTGTCGGCTGAATTAAAATATGTAGTTGGTGAAAGAGATTATGAGACTTCAGCCATTGCTGACAAAGATATAGAAAGTTTTGGCGCCATGATTGATGCGGTAGCAACATTTGGACCGATTTATGTTGGTGGTACCATTGCTTATGCTGATGGCGATGTAGATACAGCAGATGATACAGTTCGTGGCATCGTAACCGGTGGTATGGACTGGAGCCCGACCCTGATTATGTGGAATGAAGACCGCGCCAGATGGGTAGGCTCTATATCTTCAACCGCCGCAGGCGTATCTGATGGCTTCGACAATGCAGGTTTTGCAAATGCTTGGCTGTACCAGCTGAGAGTTGGCGTGAAACCTATTGAAAAACTGGATGTTTGCTTTGCGGTTTCTTATGCCGAGAGAGACAGAGTGAATGACAACGTCGATAAGCCTTTAGGTTGGGAATTCGACTTAACCGGTACTTACAAGATAACCAACAACCTGACTTATATGCTGGGTGCTGGCTACCTGGTCACCGGTGATTACTTCAAAGGCACAAACCAGGCATCAGAAGTTGAAAACAACTACATGATCATCAATAAACTGGCTTTGACCTTCTAAGAGAACAGCCGTTTAGATGTTAACTTAAATCCCCGGGAGAACGGGCAAAATACTCCCGGGGATTTTTTATTGTCCCCTGCAATCAAGTCTGTACATCCCTTCAAGACTGTGTCGTATTAGTAAACATTGCCATTTAATGTCCTCCGCCGGCGGAGTTGTCACATAGTGACGGAGGTGGATCGGGGACTTTCATTAAAGTTCAAAACAATCTTGACTTGCTTTTCGGTGAATGTTAGCGTGCTCGCGCTTTTGCGTTCAGAAGGAGCAGACAAATTTCGGAAGAGAAACGATGAGGTAAAAATGAAGAGATTATGGTTAGTGTCGCTGGCAATAGGAATGGTTATGGCCTTCAGCGCATCGGCCTGGGCGATCGATTTGAAGGTAAGCGGATCTTTCTATGCGGCCGGCGTATATTTGGATAAAATATCTTTGAAAAAAACCAATGAACAATCAACCGCATTTTATTATCAGAAATTGCGTCTGAAAACAGAATTCATTGTGGCTCCCGGACTTTCCGTAGTCACCACAGCCAACATCATGGAAAGAGCGTGGGGCGCCAACCGATCCGCCCCGAGCACTACATTAGACACAGTAGGCATATACACAACATCCGCCGCGACACGGGCGGAAAATGAGAATATCGGTTTTGACCATGCATATGTGAGTTACGCCAGTCCGATAGGTATATTCAGGGTAGGCTACATGCCCGACTACATAGGCGGAACAATCTTCCATGACAATGAGACGCCCGCCGGAAAAATAACTTACACATTACCTCGCGAAAATATAATTCTCGGTATTCAGTTGGTAAAAGTAGCCGACAAAAGTTATACCGCGACAAACAACACGGCAACGCAGACCGACCATGACACCGATAAAGTGCAGGCTTTTTGCAAATATAGTAATAAAAATTTTGAAGGCGGCTTGATCTGGCTTTATGCCAATGACGCCGCAAATAGAACCAACCCTGATAGCATTAGTATAAAAAGCAAATTCCATTCCATGCAACCTTACGTCAAAGCCACAATCGGTCCCGTAAAAATTCAAGCGGAATTGGACTATTATTTCGGCAAGCTCGCCCAATTGGAGAGCAATGCTGTTTATATTGACCAGAAATTAAACAGCCTCGCCGGCTGGTTGGATGCAGTGGCGACATTCGGGCCGGTTTATGTGGGTTACACTTTCGCCTACTCTCAAGGTCAAGGCTCGGATGGTGACACTGTTAATGTTTATGCAGGTGGCGGTAAGGATTGGAGCCCGACTTTAATCATGTGGAATTCCGATCGCAGTTACTGGATCGGAAATATCAATGGGTACAGTAACGGCACTTCCAGCGGGACAGCAAGGTTTGGAGCGGAGATGACCAACGCATTCTTCCATCAGCTTAAAGTCGGCCTGAAGCCTACCGACCAATTGGACATTAGTTTATCGGGAGCTTATGCCCGAGCCGATAAACTAAACGGCCTCAATGCTACTCAGACAGCATTCGGCCGGTTAATTGGCCTGCAAGACCTATCCGGTTATGTTTCCAAGGATTACGGAACGGAAATTGATTTAACCGGAACATACAAGATAAACGACAACCTGTCTTACATGGTGGGTTTTGGTTATCTGTTTACCGGCGACTATTTCAAAGCGAACAATGCCAACGCCGAAGTTGAAAACGACTATATGTTTATTAATAAGCTGACTCTTACGTTCTAAGAAAGCACACTATTCTCTCACAAATTTATTGAAAATATAAAAATCTTCGGTTAAAAATATATTATAAAATCCTGCACAAAGTTGGAGAAGAACATATGCCTATTTACGAGTTTGAATGCACCAAATGTCATCATGAATTTGACGCCTTTTTAAAGCTTGATGAAAGCTATAAAAATCTTAAATGTCCAAAGTGCGGCAAGAAATCACCGAAAAAGTTGATCTCTGCCATCCGGACAAATCACTGGGCAATTTTTTTAGACAAAATGGATAAAATAGTCAGCCCGGATAAGTTTAAATAATTGAGGATCCCGACATCTATAGACTTTCTGGAAATACAACAGGGCTTGGCGCCGGTCAAATCAAGCAGTTGGAACGCCTGTATCGCAGAAGCATTTCTCCGGAAGAGGTCATTACCCCGGAATTATCCCGGCAGCTTTGTTTTCTTTCCCGTGATGTCAACAGACAAATCGGCCTGATGATCAGTCGGAGAGGTGAAATTTACTCCGTTATCGTAGGCGATCATAAAAGTATTCTTATTCCTTCCCTGGAGGGATTCCGTTCCTCCTCAACTCGATTTAAAGGGCTGCGGCTGATTCATACCCATCTGGACTCCGAAGAATTGTCCGATGAAGATTTAACCGACCTGTCTCATCTGCGGCTTGATCTGATCGGCGCATTGGAAGTGAAAGAAGACGGTTCCCCGGGACTGCTGCACCTGGCGCATCTTCTTCCCGAAAACCCGACCGGTAATTACTGGTTGATCATGGACCCCAAACGACTGGGGCAACTCCACCTGAATTTCCTTTCCTTTATACAGGAACTGGAAAATGAATTTGCCAAAAAACAGAAAACGCGTAATATCGACGCAGCCGAAAAAGCCATTCTTTTGCGGGTGGAAAAAAACGCGCTGGAAGCCGACGAAGAACCTCTTCGGGAACTGGCTGAACTGGCACATACGTGTGGCGTAGAAGTATTTGACTCAATTGTTCAATACCGGCCCCAACCTGACCCCAAATTCATGGTGGGAAAAGGCAAATTATCGGATATTGGATTGCGCGCCACACAAATCGGCGCCAATTTGCTCATCTTCGACCACGAATTGACTCCGGCCCAGGTACGATCCATTAACAATTTCACCGGATTAAAAGTTATTGACCGCACACAGGTTATTCTGGACATTTTCGCCCGGCGCGCCCACAGCCGGGAAGGAAAAATTCAAGTCGAACTGGCTCAGCTAAAATATTTGCTGCCCCGGCTGACACACCAGGACGCTTCGCTTTCCCGTCTGGCCGGTGGTATAGGAGGTGTGGGCCCCGGAGAAACGAAACTGGAAATAGACCGCCGGCGCATTAGAGAACGTATTAATCGCCTGGAAAAAGATCTTAAGGCCATTGCCAAATCGCGGGAACAGCGCCGCAGCAAGAGACAAAGAAGCGACTTGCCGATTATTTCCATTGTCGGCTACACCAACGCTGGGAAATCCACTCTTATCAATACTCTCACGCAGAGTGCCGTACTGGTCGAAGACAAACTTTTCGCCACATTAGATACAAAAAGCTCCCGTCTGCGCTTTCCCCAAGATACCGAAGCAATTATCACTGATACGGTCGGTTTCATTCGCAACCTGCCGGAAGATTTATTTACCGCTTTCCGGGCGACGCTCGATGAACTTCATCAGGCAGACATTCTTTTACATGTAGTTGACATCAGCAGCAGTCAATTTGAAAACCAGATTCAAGCAGTTGATAAGATTCTAGAAAAACTGGAGATTAACGATAAGCCCCGGATCATGGTCTTTAACAAGGCGGATTGTTTTGAGGATAAGGCTCTTCTACAAAACCTTTGCCGGAGATTTAATGCAGTCGCCATTTCAGCTTGGGATAAATCATCCATGACCGATCTGCTGCAGAAAATAGAATCTTTTTTGGCTGATCGTTTAAACGAAAGGATAAAGGTTAAAATAATGTCGTGAAACGCGCCCGCCATTTAGCCTATCCCCTTTGTCCTTTATCCTTTTTCCTTTAACCTTTATCCCTCAGTCTTCAGACTTCAGCCTAAATGCCTATTTATCAATTCGGCATAGCGCGCGGCGGCCCCCATATTGGCGGCAACAACTTCCTGTCCTTTCGCGCCTCTTTGTTTAAGTTCTGCCGGATTTTCCAGCGCACGGATAATTTCCTGCAATAGTTCCGGGGCATTTCTGATCGTTACTCCGGCCTCAACATTTTCCAGAAGATTTTTTTCTTCCGTAAAATCTTCCATCGATGGGCCATAGAAAATAACTTTGCCCCAAGCGGCTGCTTCCAGAATATTCTGGCCGCCTTTCGGCACCAGAGAACCACCGCAATAAATAACTGTTGCCAGTGAATAAACCTTAAAGAGGACACCGATGACATCAACTACGATAATGCGTTCCTTCTGACGGATTTTGCCGTTTTTTATCTCTGTAACAGTGATCAGATCGTTTAAATTGTATTTATACAAAAGGTCAATAACATCTCTTGTTCTCTCAATATGCCGCGGAACAACAATTAATTTAAAATCAGGATATTTTTGAATAAGTTCCAGATATACTTTGATAACAACTTCCTCTTCTCCCTGATGGGTGCTGCCGGCGACAAAAAATTTTTCATCATCCCGCACATTAAACAGGTTTACAATTTCTTTGTGCAATTGCGGAGAAGCCATCGCCGCCAGTGCGTCATACTTAGCATTACCCAGAATTTGAATTTTTCCGGAATCCATTCCGATGTTTCTTATACGATCCGCATCAATCCGGGAAATCATTCCGGCGGTGCTTAAAGTGCCTAGAGCATTTTGCCAAAAGAATTTAGTCAATCGATATTTGCCGTAAGAGCGCGGTGAAATCCTGCCGTTAACCATCAGAACTTTGATATTGTATTCGCGGCAAGTCGTAAGGAAATTAGGCCAAAGCTCGGTCTCGACCATAACAAAAACATCCGGCCTGGCCAGACGGATCATTTTGTGGACAACATAAGGGATATCGAGGGGAAAGTAGATAAAGGCGGAAACGTCTTTTACCAGCCTGTGCGCCATTTCCTGACCTGTCTCCGTACTGGTGGAAAAAATTATCTCCACCTCCGGACGGATCTGTTTTAGAGAAGCGATAATCGGCGCGGCGGCGGTTACTTCGCCGACGGACACGGCATGAACCCAGACCCGCGGCGTCTTTTTCAAACCGGCCAATATATGCGCCTGCCTGCCGCCCAGCTTGGGAATCAGGCTTTTGCGATACTTGCCGGTAAACACCATTTTTAATAAATAATACGGAATGCCGACAAGCGCCGCCACGAACAAAAGAGTATTATATAATATGTACATCGGATGCTTATTTAATTTTTCCGCGGCGGTGTCAAGAAACTTTTCCCGAAGTACAAAAAAATGAAAATCGTGTTTGTTGACAGCAACATCACATTAGTATATTGAAGTTCATCAATCAATTGAGGTGGATGATTATGAATCTTATTGCTCCTTCCATTCTTTCCGCAGACGGCGCCAGGTTGGGCGAAGAAATTGCCGCGGTGGAAAAAGCAGGCGCCGATTGGATACACATTGATGTCATGGATGGACATTTTGTTCCCAATATTACCGTTGGTCCGGCCATAATATCATCGTTAAGAAAAACAACAGGACTACCTTTTGATGTCCACTTGATGATTGAAAATCCTGACAACTACGTCGAATCTTTTGCCAAAGCCGGTGCCGATATCATTACCATTCACGTGGAGGCGGCAAATCATCTTCACCGGACTGTCGATCTTATAAAGAAATTAGGAAAAAAAGCCGGAGTATCATTGAATCCGGCGACATCTCTTACCCAGGTTGAAGAAATTCTGCCGGATATAGACCTTTTACTGATCATGACGGTTAATCCCGGATTTGGCGGCCAGCAGTTTATCCAAAATATGCTGCCGAAAATTGCGAAAGCGGCAAACTTGTTGAGCACATTGCCCAACAAACCATTACTGGAAGTTGACGGCGGGGTTAACTTGCAAAACATCAAAACCATCGCCCAGGCGGGCGCCCAGGTGATGGTTGCCGGAAATTCCGTTTTCAGTACAGCTGATTATGGTAAGACCATTGCGGACCTAAAAACCGCCATCAACACTTAAAATATGATTACTCCGCCCCTAGCAGTCTGTCGGATTTAAGACCGACACACGAAGCAAAAAATCAGTCGAAATTCAAATCAACATGCTGAATTTACAATATAATAGTCGATATTTATTGAGTTTTATGGTATTTAATCCATGTA
>JBDKUX010000028.1:0-3756 GCA_039679455.1 Smithella sp.
TACATGGATTAAATACCATAAAACTCAATAAATATCGACTATTATATTGTAAATTCAGCATGTTGATTTGAATTTCGACTGATTTTTTGCTTCGTGTGTCGGTCTTAAATCCGACAGACTGCTAGGGAATATGACCGATATGACCGAGCAGCAACAGAACTCACCGCCGAAGGCATTAACGCCCTCAGAATCGACGAAGGTAGCAACCAAATTATCTCTGATCTTCAAGAAATGGCTGAAGTGGAAAAGATTAAAGTCAACGCCACGGGAAGAAGCGAATCAAGAAAAATTGACATCGGTTGGTGTCACAGAAAATAAATCTTCCAGAACTCCAAGCGAAGGTGTGCATCATTCCCGTTCCACAGAGGACATGCCCAATCCTGAGACGGAGGAAGGGGGGCCAAAGTACGCCCGTTCCGCCCGCGCCCTCTCGATAGAAGAAATAATTGATAAAATTACAGAAGATGAGCTTGCCGCCATGGAAGCTCCCAATCCAGAAACAAAGGAAAGCCGCCTTGCTGTCCGACCGGAAAAGGAAGCCATTGTCAGAGAATTAACCGCAGTTTTTGGCAAGCTGGTTGAATACCAGACCATGAACATGCAGGAACAAACCGAAGAAATTGCTGGTTTACGGAAAAAGCTGGAAGAGGTCGAAAAAAGACTCGAAACAGCCGAAAAGAAACTTGCCGAATACGAGGCAAAACGAAACGAAAAACAAGCCAAAGAAGCCATTGACGAAATAATTAAAAAGCCCGGAGAGAAGAAGAAAGTCTTAGGGCAGAAAAATAAGATTGTCACGCTGGAAGAATTTCAACGACTCCGCGAAAAAGTGAGAGAATGGGCAAAAAGTGCCGGAATAGACCCGCCCAACAAAATGGGACAACATGATCAGGGTCAGAAATAAAAGTACAATTAGACAAAGAGGCTGTTGAATTTTGTTCTAAAATGGGGAAAAAGTTTGTTCAAGTGTCTCAATCTTCAACAGATGCACTTGCTTATCAAGCATATGCTGGTGCTGAAATACAATTCAGATGTGAATAATTTATATATGAAAAATATTATCATACTGATATTTATGATTTTTTTTATTACATCTTGTCGCGCTCATATGGTTTATCCACCAATGACAAAAGATGGTGTAAACGACTACCAAATAAGAAAAGACGCTTTTGAGTGCAAAACTATGGCCGCAGATTTTAGAAGTAAGCATACCGGCTCAGGATCGCCTTCATTCGGAATTCCTGGCGTTGCTCAGCATAGAAAACAAGAAAATGCAGCAATCGAAGCAGCCAACGAATATTATATTGAGTGCATGGAATTACGCGGGTATAAAATAATTCATAAAAAAGAAAACAAGGATTAAATAGGCCATGATTTTTAATTTTGGGGGTATTTTTGGGGGTATACGCAAAGTTATGTTATATATTTGTGTCGTATTAACAATATGTTAAGCGCTTAGTTCGGTAGTCACATCGCTTTAATATAATACCGCATTAAGAATGAGATTTCACGGTAAAATTACACAAAGAGCCCTATACACTCCCCTAATTTCAAGCATTTATTATCAAGGCGCTTTCTTCTTAATGTTTTCAATACGATCAGCCCAGGAGGGATGTTGATCCCAAAAGCCGTCGGCATCTTTAGTTTCAACCTGCATAAATTGAAAAATTTGTACTTGATGATCAATTACAATGTCAAAACATTCGGCCAGTGCTTCCGAAGCCAGTTTATCTGCCTCATATTCCTGAAGTTTACTATACAGATGTTTGCTTATGAGGTGTAAATAAGCGGTAATCTGAAATTCCATACCCTCCTGACTTTGAGGATATCAGCCCTTCGGGACGGCTGAGAAACTTTTTCTTTGCATCTATATACCCAGAGCAATAGATAATTATACTTCCATATATATGGTTTTTTTTAAATTTTAATGAGATAAAAACCAAACTTTAAGTAGTTTTGCAAAATTTCATTTATGGGGGGAATAAAAATGGCTCTGATTAATTGCCCTGATTGTGAAAAAGCAATATCAAACTACTCATCTTCATGCCCGCATTGTCAGTTTCCTATTATAAGACAACCGATAATTCCTATTTCTCTACCCCTGGAATATAAAAGCCGTGGAGTTGCAATTTTACTGTCTTTGTTGTTTGGCAGCATCGGCGCCCACAAATTCTATGTTGATAAGCCAAGAGCGGGCATTCTTTACTTTTTATTTTGTTGGACGTTTATTCCTGCCATTTTCGGTGTTATTGAAGCAATTGAATACGTCTCAATGAGCAATGATTTATTCCAGCAGAAGTACAAATCTAAAAAACTCTAATAAAGAAAACTATTTAACCATATTTAGAAGTGTACAAAATTCATAAAGTCGCTTGTTTTAGGCGGGTGTGAAAGCACCCGCTTTTTTATTGACGTCATTCTATCAAAAGATTATATGTGAAAAAAGTGGACAAATCTAAATCAACGAAGCCGGCCGTATGCGAGATGTAAATAAGGAGAACTGTGGAAAATCATTTTAAAGAGGCGTTGTTGAACTCTGATACATTTGCTGTTACCTGGGAATTGGTGCCGGGACGAGGCGCCCGGGAAGCAGCTCAAGGGAAAACCATTGCACTGGCCGAACAGGCTGCAGCAGCGGGAAAGATACATGCTCTGACCCTGACGGACAATCCTGGAGGAACCCCGGCTATGTCCGCAAATTTTATGGGCGAAGAAATTTTAAAACTGGGGATCGAACCGCTTGTCCATTTCACCTGCAAAGATAAAAACAGAAATTCCATTGAAAGTGAACTTTATGCTCTCGACCGGGCGGGGGTGAGAAATCTTCTGATCATGAGCGGTGATTATCCCGTCTCCGGTTACCAGGGAAGGCCGTCCCCTGTATTCGATCTTGATCCCATACATATCCTGCAGCTAATAACAGATATGAACCGGGGTCTTACATATGCGGGCATGAAGGGAAACATTCATCACAAACCAGCTGGTTTTTTCCCTGGAGCAGTGGTTTCTCCCTTCAAGGCAACCGAAGCGGAACAGATGGCCCAGTATTACAAACTGAAAAAGAAAATTGAAGCCGGCGCCCAATTCATTGTCACGCAACTGGGATATGATGCCCGAAAGTTTCATGAAGTGTTCCTTTTTGTAAAACAGAGCGGATTCAACATTCCCCTCGTAGGTAATATCTACGTCCTGCCTTATGGTGCTGCGAAGATGATGAACCGCAACGCTCTTCCCGGCTCCGTTGTCACGGACAAGCTTCTGGTAGAACTGGAGCGGGAACAAAATGATCCGGACAAGGGAGTGAGCGCCAGAATTCTGCGTGCAGCCCGGATGTATGCCATTATGAAGGGTATGGGTTTTACCGGAGTCCACATTGGCGGGCACAATCTCAAATACGAGCAAGTGGAAGAGATTATCCGCCAGGGCGAAGCACTGGTTCCCCAATGGGCCGACCTGGTGCACTACTTTGATTATCCCATTCCCGGTGGCTTCTATTATTTTGAACGTGATCCGGAAACCGGTCTTAACTGCGAAAAAACAACAGCCAGGCAACACACACCATCGGATGCCACAGTCGAATGTTCCTATGGGTTTTCCAAAGTTGTTCACAATATTTTACTTGAACCGGAAAAAAACTTTTACGGCATAATGAAGAATATCTGCCGTAAAGTTGAAGGAACAAAAATAGAAGGTATCTTCCATAAGCTGGAACATCTGACTAAAGTAGTTCTCTATGACTGCAGGGATTGCGGTGAT
>JBDKUX010000029.1:0-41977 GCA_039679455.1 Smithella sp.
CTACATGGATTAAATACCATAAAACTCAATAAATATCGACTATTATATTGTAAATTCAGCATGTTGATTTGAATTTCGACTGATTTTTTGCTTCGTGTGTCGGTCTTAAATCCGACAGACTGCTAGCTATCCGGAGACAGGGCGGGGCAATGACGATAAACGGGCCATGGCGCATCTGTTTCCGTTTTAAAGACGGTGATGCCTTCGATGTTGAAATAACAGACTATCACAAGAGGTAAAAATGAAACCAATTCATCCGGGAGGTATTCTTAAACGTGAAATTACGGCACGAAAACTTTCAGCCAATCAATTGGCCCTGGCATTACACGTACCATCAGGACGCATTACACAAATTCTTAACGAAAAACGAGGAATTAGTGCAGAAACAGCACTTCGGCTATCCCGGTATTTCGGAAACAGCGCTCAATTTTGGATGAATCTTCAAAC
Organism: Smithella sp.; assembly: GCA_039679455.1. GTDB lineage: Bacteria > Desulfobacterota > Syntrophia > Syntrophales > Smithellaceae > MVRV01. Next base: position 448 of record JBDKUX010000029.1, read on the forward strand.
CAGATACGAACTGACATCTGTCGAACGTGCAATGGGTTCAAAAATTAATATCGAGGTGCAACAGACCGCTTGATCTTGATTTTAAATAACAGGGCACTGTTTCCCTCAAATCTTGTTCCCTAATTACCGCCTTCGCACTTCCGAGTAAGTTCAATAAAATTAATCTATAATAAAACGCCATCCCGATGTCGTGGGACGCTATTTACTATTTACTCGTCACTAGTCTTTTCTCCTCGCCCCTTTATCCTTGAACCTGTTTCTCTTCACCTGTCACTCGTAACTATTCACTATTTATCCGTTACTTCAACTTCTTTAAGGATAAAGCACCTTGTCACAATACTCAGTTTGCCAGCTGTTGAGATCATAACCTGTGCAACCATACGACAAAGTCATCTTGGAACTTCCTACAGGATGGGATATTGAACCAGCAATCAGTGGGAAACTTTGCATACCTCCGATTTTCCCCTAATAATGCATTTAGACCTTCCATGGAAGGTTTTCAACGACGGTAAATACCGCGCCGATCCATATGCTATGTTCAAAAAACACAATTTGAATCCCCTGATTTTCCGGAAAGATTGAAGGGAAAACCATTCACTGAATATTCGCAATATTAACAGCGTGTTCCTATACTGAACTTTTTCCACCGTATGATAACCCATACACTTTTTTGCCTCTTCCAAGGCGACTATCGGATTTATTGCTTTTTAGTCAAAATCTTCAATTTTCAAGGGTCATCGTCCTTTATTAATATTAGCAACTTATTAGCACATGGCTTTTTATGGCACGACTATTGCTAATAGTTTTGACACAGTAATCAAGACAAAGGTACTTTTGAAAATGAACAATGGTCATACCAATACATGTCGGGGAATATTCTTAGTTTTACTAAACGATTACAGAGCCTTTCTTATAAGAGGAGCCAACTGAAGCCGGGGCGTATTCTGTTGGGCAAGCTTATATCTAGGTATTCCTTCGTAACAAAAGAATCTAAGACAAAGCATGTCTACTGGAAACGCCATCAAGTTCTACCTTCTGAATGTAAACCCTGGCTGCTGCAAGAGTACATATAACCTATGTAACCTTATCGCAAAATGCATTAAGCTAGCCTTCTTTTTTCTTCACTCTAGCCACTTCTGCCCGCAGCATTTCCTGATTGTGACGTGATCATAATGATAAAATAAATTAAGGCAGCAATGAATTATAGATGTAAAATGCTAGCAAACTGGTAGATTTAGAGAGAAGGAGGCTTTTAATAGTTGATATTAATATGCATATGACTAAAATTAAAGCCTGAGGCTTTCTATACCGAAAGATATAGAAAGCCTATACCAATAAGTATAGATTAATACGCAAGAAGGGGTAAGGGGAATATGAAAAGTAAAAAACAAAAATTGTTAAACAGTGTTGTGGTGGTTGGGGATGAAGAAAATTTAAAAAATACTCTAAAAAAAGATGTTCAAAATAGTTTATATAGTAAAGTACTACACGTGCTTCTTTTTTGTTTTCTCACTTTCACTTTTCCTCTCACCGCATTTTCTACTACCTATTATATTGACTATAATGCAGCAAACGACTCGGCAAATGGCACATCTAGGTCAACGCCCTGGAAACGCTGTCCGGGAATGGTTGGTTTTGCAGGAAGTTATACTCATACAGCCGGAGACAAATTTATATTCAAGGGCGGTGTAACATGGCCTGCGGCAGCATTGCCTTTTAAGATAAGTTATAGTGGAACAGATGGTAATCAAGACCAATATACAGGTGGCCAGCTAGAAAGTACGCCTTGGGGCGCTGGATACCCCGTTTTTGATGGAGAGGATATAGGTAAATTTTCTTCCGGTCTCATTGTGAATACGGGGGTAAAACAATATTTTATCATTAACGGCATAAAAATAATTCGTGCCGGAGATCTCACAGATGGCAGCGGTCAAGCTATTTTATTAGGTGGTGGTTCCGGTATTACTATCTCAAATTGTTGGCTTGAACCTAACGGTGTTAATGCTTTTGCATATAGTCCATATTCCGGTACTCATTCTGCTATCTATTTCCATGATAACACAATCAAGAACGCAGGGCGGGTTAATATTAGTGGTAATAACGCACGAATCACCGATATTCAATACTATAACAACACGCATTACGGGCCAACTACCTATAATCAATACGGTTATCATGCTGATGGGCTAATGATTGGCGGTGATGGCACAACTGATTATGCGATAAAAGATCTTTATATATATAACAATAAGTGGATTGGTGATTGGTCAGTAGGAGCAACAGCAGCTCTTTATCTTAATGGAACACCAATGCATTGCTATGACTATACTAATGGTTCTCACGAACCAACAGCCGGACAGGTAGCGATTGGTGCAACGAGTGGATACCAATCAAAAATCTATACCGTTACTAATACCGGAGGGTGGTCAGGTTCGGGCACTGGAACAATCTGCCAAAGTTCCGGTAACTTATTAAAAGGGGAGAATCTGTATGAAACATCATCCTATGGAGGGAATTTTATCGGGAAAATATCTTCTACCGGTACATCTACATCTCTCAAGGGAACTCAAAATGTTTATATCTATAACAACCTGATTGCAACCGATAATGTTGGTGGTAAAGCTTTCTCACCGGGGGCAATATACATTTCCGCCGGTCACGATACTTTAAAGATTTACAACAATACTATCGACACAAGGTCAAATGTAGTAACCCCAATGAGTCATTGTGTGTATCTTAGTGATTTTGTTAGCAATATAGATATTCAAAATAATATATTGGCCGGATGCGATAATGGGGTAACGATAGATAATAATATTACGGGAACTGTTAATATTGACTATAATCTGTTCTATACGTTGGGTGCTGATCATCTTATTTGGGATAATAGAATATCCACAAGATACAATACTTGTGCAACCGTCCAAGCTGCTGGATTTGGAACCAATTATTGTGCTATTTATGATCCTTTGTTTATTGCACTGCCAACCGGTGGCGTAGTTGGTTTAGGTGATTGGCATTTGCAACCCGGCTCTCCCGCAAGAACCAATGGCACTAATCTTGGCGCACCATATATGACCGACATGGATGGCGTGGCCGGGACGTCGCGAATAGGTGCTTATGAGTATAGCGATACAGGGATAAGGATAAGCACCCAGACTCCTGATATATCTTTTTCTCCAAGCTTGGTATCTTTTTCTGGCGTGCTTTCCGGCACATTGTCTTCTCCCCAGACGATCAATGTCAGCAACACCGGTACAGAATTTGTTACGATCAGTTCCATCAGTCTGTTAGGAACAAATGCTAATCAGTTCTCCATACCCGCTGCTACTGATTATTGTACAGGGGAAACTGTTGCTGCCTCGGGTAACTGTAGCTTTCAAGTTATCTTTTCACCGACTTCAGAAGGTGAAAAGACAGCCAATGTAAATATAACTGCCTTGTATTATAACGGTTCGGCCACACTTCCTCTTTATGGCTCCGCTGTGGTATATAAACCGACACCAAGGACTAAGATTAGTAAGAACAAGTAAAATGGAGGTGTTAAGGGGCGATCTTTATCTTAGAAAATAACAAAAGCGTTCTCTGAAATGTAGTATGTAAATATAGTCACACAAGGTAACTGCCTCTATTAAGTCCTGATTTTTTGAAAAAATCAGTGTAAATAGAAAACTATAAATAAATTTGGAAAATTTCAAAGCTATCATGGCCTTTTAATCTGAAACAGGCGGTGGCAATGGAACCGCTACAGAGAACGCCTCTTAAAAAAGAGTCACAGGGGGATTACAAATCCCCCCGTGACTGTCAAATGAGGCCCCAACCAAGGAAAGTGACGGATCCGAAAACTTCAAAATTTGCAAGAAAAAGAGTAAAAAACGAAGCCATTGATAAATGCAAAAGTTTTAATATAAAAAATAATATCTTTTCACCTCACACCATCGGCCTTAAAAAACTTTCAAACTCAGAGCGATTCTCTTTGATTTCATTAATATCCTTTTCCCACCAAGCCGATTGAATTATGTGATCAATAATCTGCTGGGGAAAACGGTATTTGATAATTTTAGCCGGATTACCGGCAACGACAGCAAATGGCGGTACATTTTTCGTAACAACTGCACCTGCAGCGATTACTGAACCATTTTCAATTATTTTTACAGATGGTAATATTATAACATTTTGACCAATCCAAACATCATTTTCAATTGTCAGTTTTGTTCTTGTGATTAGCAAATCATTAACATATCCGAAATCTGGATTATAAAAAAAAGGATGCATTGAGTTATTTGATAAGGGATGGTTGCCCGATAAAATATACACATTCCGTGCAAAAGAACAATATCGCCCGATCATAGTGCCTGATGGTATATTTTCTAAATCGAAGCAGCCACCATAACTATACATACCAATTATTATATTGTGATATTCGTAAAATATTTTCCTTAAGGTATGCGAATACATTGCGCCGCCTTCTATATTAGCAACGCGTCTCTGGATTAGGTCGCGTAAATGCCTATTTTTAAAAGCATACAATTTATACAAAAGTAAATTGGATATCACTTTATATACTAATTGGTTTCAATTATTATTTAATTTGTTAGTGGTCAGCATAATTGGGCACATCATTTTTATGACCAATAAGCGTCAAGATGCCAAAGCACCAAGCGATGATACAAAAAAAAGCTCCTGTGGCTACAGATGCTAATTGTTGCCATGACACAAATGTGATGAAAAAGATGCCGGGAATCAATACAATCAAAGAATACTTTATACCCTTAACAAAACACCCAATATATTCCAGCATAGTGATATTCAATAATGAGTTTAAAAAGTAAATTTGGATGACTATTGCCAGGCACATGGAAAATAATGCTGAAAGCGATGCGCCAATCAATCCAAAATATTTGGTTGCCGGGTATAATACTATCAAAAAAAAGATGGTTCTAACCAACGATGCCGTTCTGTATTTATCAGGGTTACCCATTGCGAAAACTACGTTCATAATCAAAACAGATAATATGTAAAGAAAAATATATCCACAAATGATGCTGAAGGGTATTGCAACTTTGCTATACTCGGGTGAATATATAAATGATAAAAGTGGCTGAGAAAATACAATAAAGAATGTAAAAAAAGGAATAACTAAGATAGATACAATTTCAGTTATCTTAAGTAAAGTTGTTTTTAAATTTTCTTTATCATCTTGCATCAATGAGAATGTAGGCAGGAAAATAGGACTGATTTTTGCGAATATCTTATTAGGCATATCTGCCAAATCTCTTGCTAAATAGTACAGGCCTAATGTACCAAGTGACAGCACTTTGCCAATAACGAAGTTATCCATTTGAGAGTATATTACCATCAAGATTGGAAGACCGAAAACTTTATGAGAAAAACTCAAGATATTTTTAGCGTGCGTTAAGTTGATTTGAAGTTTTGGTATGAGAGGATAGAATACATAGGAAAAAATAAAAATCAGAAAGACCTCAGCAACATAGCCCAACACCAAAGCCCAAACATTACGGAGATAAAATGCGGATATTATTGCAGCGATGATACCCAATAAGCTGGCGCTTTGTGTTAAAATTACCCATTTTCTGAATATTAGTGCTTTCTGAAGCAAGAAAATATTGGGACTTGTTAGACCTCTTAATAGAATGACAATAAGGGCAATTCGCAATATAAGTGTAGCCTCGGGCTTATTAAGAAAATCGGCAATGAATGGTGCCGCAAAAAACACAATAATATATAAAGTAGTTCCTCTGAAAGCTGAAAACCACCAGATGACATTCAAAAACTCTTTATCCGCCCCTTTCTTATTTTGAATAATTGACTGCGTCAAACCAACCTCGGCAAATGCCTCCGCAGCCGCAACTGTTGCCATAATGGTTGCCATGAGCCCAAAGGCGTCCGGTGCGAGCAACCTCACTAAAATGATATTACGAATAAATCGTAGTAAATTTTCTGCCAAGCTGCCCGCAGCTAAAATACCGCCACTGCGAACGCTACGCCCCAGAAGGTTCTCTGACTTTCTTAATGATTTTAAATTATCCAGGATTTTTATTATTATCTTTTTTGTTTTGAGCAAGTTTAGCACGCCATAGCTTTTTTATTTTATCGATCAAATTAAATTTCTTCAATGCATGTTCAGTAAAATTTGAAATTATATCTAATAATGACTTGGTGATATTGAGCAACAAACCCTTTAAAGTTGGTGCATAAATATATATAGGCTTCTCCTGCCAATTATGGTTGCAGAAGTTATGTTTATAAAATGCATCACCGAAACCAAAATCAACCGCCTGAATGTCGCCTTCCTTGTATTGTGCATTAAACATTTCCATGATAATTAGAGTGCCTAGGCTATATTGATGGAATGCTGGGTCGTAACCCGTAGCCCAAGGGAAAAAAGTATTCCCGTATTTTACCCCTGTCAAAAAGGCGCATGGTAAGCTATTTAGATAAATAATGTAAGCCCTAAAGCGCTCCTGTTCAAGCGCAAGCAAAATTCGCTCCTTTGTTGTTTGATCATTTAGAAAACCTACGCTCATACCGCGGTGATACGTCTTGGATGCAATTATTTCTATATCATCTAGTAATATTTTGTAATCAGATATATCTTGAAAAATTTTAACAATTTTATTGTTTCCATATCGGTCATTCAATCTTTTACTATTTTTTTTAAAGTTGTTCTTAAAGTTTTTGGGACGTGTCCTGTAAAATTCATCAAACGAATCAGATAGAGTTGCCATCCAGTGTTGGTTTACCTTAGGAGAATGATCGCGAAAAAAATAATGAGGGTGGTTGAGTACAAGATTATATATATGTGAATCTACAATTACATGATTGAAAAATGCAACATCAGCTTTACCCTTTGATAGTGAATCCATAACGCTTTCAAAGAGTAGATCATGGGCAAGATCAGAATGATTACCTATGATACCGCCATAAAGGATATTTAATGAATGTACCTTTGTGCTAAATAAAACTTTATACCCGAATCTAAAGTTAAAATCTGTGTGGTCGACACGGCCTATCATAATGGCATCAGGACGACCTTTCTTCATAAGAACAGTAATGTGAGGGCTCACATTTTCTTTATTCGCACGACAAAACGCAATATAGAAATCGATATCCGCATCCGGGTAATATTGGTGTGTTTCCCAAAAATTTCTTATATCTTCAATTTCTTCGAGCGATTTAATAACTCTAATATCGTATTCTGCTGTTGTATTCATTTTATTGTCTCTAAAATTTAGAGTTTGAAAGAATGTATCCCGAATTTGTCGAATTAAATATCAAGTCAATGAACCAACCCGCCACAAGCAGCGGGGGTATCAAATACTTCGCCCTAAGGGGCGGGTAATTATACCCAAAAAGCTTAAAATAGCCTTGATTTCATTCTTCGCATCTTAACAAGAATGGTTTTTAGTGTTTGATATTTTGCAAAAGTTCCGTGCAGCCTGTGGGGAAACCAAGACAAAAGCCATCCTCGAAAACCTTTATAATTCACAGCACGACATACATATTTTGTGCGATTGGCCCAATATCTTTTATATTCACCCTCGCCATACAAAAAATCAAAAACATTGATACCACGGTCTAAATTTTTTTGCAGAGCATCCATTACAAGCACTTTTCCCGGCATGAACTGCGCTTTTGTTTCCATGAATCCAATGAAGAGACAATAACAAATATCCCCGCAATAAAGATTAAGAGCATAGGCGATGTCTTCGCTGCTTTGTTCGTATAAGAATATTTCGGCATGATTATTTTGCGCTAAAGCGGGGATCACTTCTTTATAAAATGGTGATATTAAAGATTCTTGACCGCGCCTTGCCAGCCAGCTTTGTTTCTGTATATCAGCGATTCTTTCCATAGCGTTTTCCGTTAGCTCGTACAAACAGATATGATTTAAGGTAACTAAACCAGTTTCATCGAGTTTCTTCCGTTCACGGTTGCGGTTATTACGAGACTTTCTTGATTTGCGTGACATATAACTATTGAATCCATTCTCTTCAGAGACGTAATGAGAGATGTTTCTGGTCCACCTTTCCTCTTTCCAATCTTCAGCGTTGAGTGCTGCCATAAGTATGTCAACAGAATTGGTGCCTGCCGTAAAGTAAGGTAAATGAACAAGACCTGCCTGAAAAGAACCAGAAAGTTTCAATGCTATTGCCGCGGCAATATCATCACGATGATCATCCATTATCAGCCTAAAATTGTAATGGTGCTCACCACAAATAGGTTCCAGCTCACTTACTCCAAAACGGGATTGGACCATGAATGGAGCTATGCCGACAAGCCGGTTATTTTCGCGCACTGTAAAAATTGATAATTGCTTCCCTTTACCGTAGTGTTTCCACCACACATAATTCCACGTAAAAGTTTGAAATGGACTTAAATTATTGCAGGAATTGAAGAGATTTTCCCAGTCTTCTTTTATGCTCTCAAACTGTTCCGTTGATGTAATTACATCAACGGTGAGATGATTAACTAAAGGTAGAAAACGACTGCTTTTGGATTTAGATGACATTTGAATACGCCTTAACCCATATTTGATGGATAGTTCAGTACTATGGCACTTACTAAATAATTTTTTTAATAAAAGACACTGGTATTTTATTTGCAATCATAATTATTAATAATGACACGGCATAATTCGTAAGTGGCAGAACGAAATTACCGGTGAAACCAATTGTATTCTCAATGGAGTAAATTAACGGATGGATTAAATAGATGCCGAATGTATAACTGGATAAATTTATAATGATATTACTGTAACGCGTAATATCAAATCTTAAATATACAGCCGAAACAAACAGTAAAATAGCAAATAAATAAGGAACCCCAAGCCATTGACCAGAAAGTGATAACCATGTTGAAATCAGTATCATCATAAGTACATATAATATTATTTTCCATTTATCTGAAGAGAGATCGTTCAATTGAGCGATTGCTGCGCCAGTGAAGACGGCAGGAAATGCAAGAAACCAACTACCCCAGGGCGCACCCAAATCTAAGCTCCATGGTCGCCATAGTGGCATGGAAATTAAAAAAACAACTGAAGACGAAATAAAAAAATTCAAATTATATTTTTTTAAGATTGAACTTTGAACAACAAAGTTATAGTAAAAAACCATTGTGGTGCTTATAATAAATACAAAGGGCAGATACCACAAGTGCATTCTTGTGCCGTTTAATATAGCACTTAAAGTGTTCCCTGTGATAAATAAGAAAGACTTACCATTCACGACATGGAGTAAACCATAAACTATAAACCAGAAAAGCCAAGGAATCAGTAGTCTGGTAACTCTCTTTGAAAAAAATGATGAATAATTTTTCTCGGGAGATAAAAAAAGTGATGATATCAGAACAAAGATTATTAAAGATATGTCCCCAATTTTCTGTGCCCAGTCGGCGTCGTTGCCATGGTCAAATACAATGCAAAAGCAGCTTATGATTCTTAAAATTTCGAGCGTATAATTACGGCTATTGGAATGTTGTATCCCTGCATTAGCCATATTTCACCTTATTTCACCTTCTAAAAAAAGCAGCTTCATTATTGTCATGATTGTTGATGGCTAAACTTGTGACAAATGCAATAAGCGACAGCAGCAAAAACCATATAAACTTCATTTGATCAAAATAGGCTACCGATATAAATGTTACCGTATGCGAAAAAAGAGCACTGCCCAGAACCCAGGGGATCATCTGAACATAAGGAGGTTTACCATCTAACATATGGCGCGTCCGACCAAGGCCCTGAAAACCGTATGCTATGACTGATATAAATAAGATGAGGGGTAAAATGCCACCCTGGATGCCGATGGCAATATATTGGTTGGTGATGTCAACCATATCCGGATATTCCGGTAAAGTAATTAACCCATTATCCTTTGCCCAATGCGCCGTATATGTTGTGCCAAGCAGCCCCCATTCGCTAAAATGTTCGATTGCTTGGTTTATTAGTTCTGAGCGGTGCCATCCTGTGCCCCCCATGATAAAACTTAATTTACCAATTAAAAACCAGATATGGGATTGCATACACATTTCCAGTATCACAAGACACGCCAGAAGCAGCCATCGAACCTGGCGCATTTTATCTCGCAGTGACCAGAAGGAAAGCCCGATTACTGAAGCCACATAGGCCAATAGCGGCCCTGACGAAGCTGTTGTCACTGTAATTATAGTAGATGAAATAATGCCAACGTAGGCAAAGACACGTCCTGTTGTTTGTTTACTCCATATGACGAAAAATAGAGGGAACATGGTTGCCCCGAAAGTCCCCGCAAGAATGGGGTGCCTGAATGGCCCCTGACAGCGTAAGCTCCCCTCGCGAATCATTGTAAATTCAGGTACGTCGCCAAACACCGAAAAAATATTTCTTTGTGTTGATTTTTCAATTATCATGGAAACTGCAAGCGGCAAAATAACAATGGCCATTATTTTGACCATGAAGATTATGTCATCTGTGTCTCTGATTAAAAAGCGGAACAGAAAAAAAGTTAATAAGGTATTATAAGCAGCACCCATTCGATTGTTAAATGTTTCCATGGTTGGCGTTAAAATTGTTGCTGTGATCACACTTGACAGAACGAACCAAATTATCAGTTTGTCTATAATAGTGAAGTCGAATGCTTTGATCTCTTTGCGGAACAGAAGCCTGACCCAGCCACATAGTAAAAGGATACGCATCATATCAAAATTCATCCCTGCAATATAAACGCGCTGTCCCAATGTCATGTAGCTGATGGTCATTATAAAGGGCAAAAAAACTAGCCGGCGCGGTAGAGCGAAAATTAGCAGCCCCATAATTGCCAGGAATACAAGACCTAAAGGAGTTATAAATGAAACATTTTCCATGTATGGTTGTCGATATTTATCCTATTATCGGCAATAGGACATCCAGTGATTTCATCTCCCGCAATTCTTTCCGTAACTTTCCCGGGATAGAAAAGATGTGCTTGAATAGTAAAGCATTGACAAGATTGCCAATAGTAAAAATATCATTTTATAATGCTTTCTCATTGTCTTAGGGAGTTCTTTATAAAATTAATTTTTAATTTGGCAATCTGCTCTTTTCTCAAAAATCGAATAAACTCTTCCGTTACAGGCCTAATTTGTCTTTTACAATATGGCATCAAATAACCCCATGTTCTCGTGATGGCATACAACACATAAGGTTCCGCAGTAATGCTTCTAATACTTTTTAATATCTCAAATAAGGGATGGCTGCCTAATGAATAAAACATTTGTCCTGTTCTAAAAGCTTCTTTTAATCTCCCTCGTGTGGTTCTGTTGTGTTTGTGATGATAAACTTCCAATTCCTCAAACGCTTCGACTTCCCATCCTTTCATTAGCGCTATTATGACGGCAATCGTGTCTTCACCACCTTTTTTCACAGGCGAAAGGCCACCTATGTCTTCGAAACACTTACGGCGGAAGAGTTGAATACAACCGGAAACATAATTAGATTTTTTTGGCGATCTTCTTACGCAATTATCCTCATATTGATCAAGAATAACGCCCCCAGCAATACCCAACTTAGGATTTTGATCAAATTTTTTTAAAATTTTTTCATAGTAGAACGAATCAAAAGTTACATCGCTATCAAGTATGCCGATAAAATCGTACTTTATTTCCACGAGCTTTTCATATCCCATCTCGATTGCGTGTACCTTGGATGAAAAATCTACTTGCCCGTTATTCTTTACCGTTTTACGTATGAGTGTTATGAATTTATGGTTTTCAGAATAATTCAATACTATTTCATCTGTTGTGTCGGTAGATCCATCGCTGACAATAATCCACTTAACCGGTAAGATTGTTTGCGCAATAATAGATTTAATCGTGTTCTCTATATACTTTTCTTCATTTCGCGCTGCCGTGATTAAGACGTAATTTTTTTTATCCAAGTCGCTATCCCTGGCTGTCATATTTTCCTGAAAGAATGAGTTGAAGGCAGACATAGTGTTTTGATAACTGTCTGGCAATGTCCGTTTTTCTTGGCTGAGGAGTAAATATATAAAATATACTTCTTAGTATTAATCTGATACTATGCTGCATTAAAAGAATGAATTGAAGTGTTGTTACAGTAATACTGCTATTATGCTTTTTCCAATACTTGATCTGTGATTTCATATACTCGATATTAAATCTTATGGGATCTTTCGATGAACTGCCACCATGATGATGTACTAAAGACACGTCTGGAAAAAAAACTATATCCCAGCCCGCTTGCCCGAAACGTTTACACAAATCCGTTTCTTCAAAATATATAAAAAATTGTTCATCAAAGAGACCAACCCGATCAAGAGCAGTCTTTCTGATCATCAGACAGCAACCGGCGAGACCTTCAACTTTTCTGACAGTGTTGTGATTGAAGAACTTCATCTGGTCATCGGAAAATATGTCGGATTTTGGGAATAGTTTATTCAAACAACATGATTCGCAAAAAATGGTCCATAGATTGGGTAATTTTCTACACGTACTTTGAATGCTCAAGTCGGGTGACAGAGTTTTAGGTCCGCTGATGCCAATGGATTTATTTTGATCCATAAAGTTAATTAAACTTTGAAGAACATCCGGCAAAACCCTGACATCTGAATTCAGCAAGCAAATATATCGCCCTCGACTCTGTTTTATCCCAATATTATTAGCTTTGCCAAAACCAAGATTCCTTGCATTTCTTATCAGTATAACGTGCGAATATTTTTCTTTTACTATCTCTATGGAACCATCATGTGAAGCGTTGTCCACAACAATAATTTCTATTTTATAGGTACTTTGCTGATCTGACAATGAATCCAAGCATGCCACTAACAAGTTTTTAGTGTTCCAGTTAACAATGATTACCGAAAGATCTACTTGCTGATCTTCTTTCAAATTATCCTTCGCCATATTTTACAATACTCAGACCTTCCCTATTATTAGAATTATTTTTCTGCAATAAAATCTATGTCAGACTGAGAGCTTAGTACAACTCCGATTTTCCTCAAGGTTATTCATTAAGGAATTTGCTCGGTAGGTCTTTGTCGGGAAGATAACGAATGCCTTGGGTAAGTGATTCGTTAGTAAATGCAAGAGAAATTAAAACAAACCATAACAAATACAAGATATTACAAGATATATTGCCATATTTGTGCTATAGTTTCTTCATTAATTCTACAGGAGGAGCTATGGGGTATAAACGCATCGATCAGAACATGACATTTGCTGAAGTATCGCTTCTAAAGTCCATGGAACATAACCGCAGCCTCAAAAGACGCGAAGAAATAAATCAGGTCATCGACTGGTCGGAAGTGGAAGAGATTCTGACGAGTCATTATACTGTCTTCCCTACTGTGTTACCGCCAGTTGATATACCGCTATGAGACCCTTATTAAACGACCAGTGCATGTACGCAATTACTTTAAACACCCTATCGAGCATTTGTCTTCTACTGTGCCGGCTTCAATGGATGCTGACGCCAAAGGCCGCGCGTGAGGAGACGTCGGAGCGTTCCAAGATAGGTTTTTATTTTAATCTTTAGTGAATTTTTCAGCCAAGCTTTACTTAAATGAAACCCACTAAATTGTGGTACGGGCATGAGTAGCGTTTTCATAGCCAGCAACCTACCAAATATTTCGGCGCGCCTGCCTGCCAATGGTTGGGCTTCGATTACATCTGCTGTTTGTGACTGTGATAATTCCAAATAACCGCTCGCCATAGCAGAATGAAGGATTTTCTTTCCGTGATCAGAGCGCACCAAAACAAGTGAATGCCCCCAATCGCTTTTCTGATTATCATATAAATGCCAAGCATCTCCGCATGATATATCGGCGAGTTCACCCAATCCATCGGGGCATAGATTGCAGCGGAATGACCGGTGATGTTTTACCAGTTTGCCCCATGATTCCTCATATGTTAACTTTTTATGTTCAGTATTGTTATTAAATGACACCTGAAAATTTCCCGGCCAACCTTTACCCCGGTAACGTATCTCATCTGCCATTCCTTTCTCTATGTTTAACTCTTTTAGCAATGAGAGAGTTCCGGCTGTGCAAGGTGGTCCAGCACAAAAAAAAGATAGAACAAGGCCAAGATTTTTGTCTAATTTGGGTCGGTATTTTCTGAGCGCTGAAACAGCCGCGACATCACATGGTTTACCAATAAATACACATTGCCTCGCACTGGCCTCAATCAATGCTAGAGACTCACATGGCGATGAAGGGGCATAACGCGAACCAGATCGTGCCAATATATCAGCTCTGGTTTTACTTTGTACCGTCTTATTATGCCAGGGAATGTCTTTATCCATACTGACATGTAATACAAATTCCATATTTTCTTTTTCCAAGCAATATAAAGCAAGCGCAGATAGTGCACCTCCTGATGATGCGCTGTAGCGAATATCTTTATCAGTTGCAAAACCTTCCCAGATTTCAATAGTAGGTCCAATTAGAGGATGAGATATTACACGATCTTCAGATGATGTATTTCTTGCCGTGCCAATTGAATAGCCGGGACAAAACTTAAGACATTCAAAATAATTTATGTCGTGGTCTTTTTTAAAAATTGGCCTAATACCGATGGTTTCGATATTCTGCAGCTCTATAGAATCATTACCGCAAAAATACTGGCAAGCACCGCATCCAACACATAACCCCCAACCCACAACATCTCTTATCGTCTTAATTCTTCCCATTATTATTTTGCTTTGTCATTTATAATCATTTCTGGTCGTTTTCTATCATAAAGCCCTATACAGCGTTCTTTATCAGGCATGATTTATTATTGTGCGAAATATTTTTATTTGCTGCTTCTGCGCGATATCAATCTGCATCTTTAATATTTTTTCTATTCGCGCGCGGTCTTCAAACATCTTTATGATCATGTTAATGGCTTCCTGTGTCTCAGCTTCGCTTGCATCAATGACAAGATCGCCAACATTAATCGAGTTAAACACTCCCCTGAATTTTTTACTATACGCTACGGCAGCAGTAGGAATTTTTTGTGATAACGCAGCAATACAAGCATGCATTCTAGATCCAATAAAGAAATTGCATTGTCCGATAATGCCTTTGATAGCATGCTGATCATATTCTCCTTCGATAATTTGTATTCTACCCGGATATAGAGGAGATAAGGCGTTTTGAACTTCCGTGCAGGCATCGGAATCACTTTCGACGTGGCCATGTGCGGCAAATGTGTGTGGTATGAGCAGAAGATTGGCATTGGTTTTCTCAAGTATTGCTTCAGACAATTTATGCACAAATGACTTATAATCAAGCTTCAGATTAAACATGTTGTTACGTGTAAATCCGCCATTATATAAAAGACCATTGATGTTCAATCCGATAATCGGGTTTCCGCTTCCAGCATTTATAAATGGCTGAATAACTCCATCCTTTGGTACAATTGAATCAAGGGCAAAAGCTACATCAGGACAGAAGATAATACGTTTGTCGCCGGATTTCCTTCCGAGCATTTCCCGGACAAGGTCCATGCTTTCATTGTCGCGCGATAATAGAATGTGCGCTCGTTTGACTATATATCGGGCGATTGCGCGTGATATCCGACTTTTATACGGGCCGTAGGTTTGAGGTAAAAGAATAAGCCTTGTACCCATGAACAACGCTATGATGCTGGGCATCGATCCAAATAGAAGACCTCTGACGCCGTAGATATCGCTGAAACTATCCCCGCCCCGTACATCGCCGATGAAATCAGCATTGACGATCACGCTTAAACGTTCATTGCCCCGAAGGATTGTTTTTCTGAATGTGCTGACAGGTATTATTTTATACAAAAGCGCCAGAAAAAATATTCCAAACAAATGTTCACCAAATGCGGCTTTAGGAGAGAGCCTTGTGTTAGCAATTTTGATGCTGATTTTTCTGCCGGCTAATTCTAGCTCCTGCGATTTCGATGACCGTTCACCAATAAAGAATGTTATCGACGCGTCCGGCCGCGTTGTCAGGATAAGTTTAACCAAAGAAGCTGCTAGTGCGGAGACCCCCATATTACCTGTTGTCAAAGAGGCCCCCATTAAGATAACTTTATACACTGCTCAGTAGTTTCCTTTTTATGATCTTATAAATATATTGTGGTTTATTCAGCCAATTGTATCCACCTTCAAGTTTTGCTTTGAATAATGGAATGTCATCATCTGTGTTTACGGGGATTCTTTTCATAAAATATATATCATCACTTTTTGAAGTTGTTCCAATTCTGGTGCTGACACCGTGGTGGTATTCGCACTTTTGAAGGATTTTTCTTAGATCATTTATAAATACTTTCTTTTCATCAGGAAATTTGAAAGGATATGAGAACGTATCGATCGCTTTACCCAGGTTGTCTTCAATGGCTTTTTTCGATTGTCTTATTTCGTATTCTACATCTTTATTGCTTAGATTACTTAATTCAGGATGCGTAACAGTGTGAGAGCCAAAGCTAATTCCGCTGTCGGCCAATTCAGAGATTTGGTTCCACGTAAGATGAGCCTTGCCTCTAAGTTTAATTCCCTCGTTTCCAATAAAAGCCGTGGGCAAAAATACGGTGGCAGTAAAATGATATTTTTGAAGGATGGGGAAGGCGTTTGTATAGAAATCATGGTATCCATCATCGAATGTAATCACTACGATTTTCTTGTTTAATTCATATTTTTTGTCAAAACAGCCTTTCACAGATTTAAGATCAATAACAGAGTAATTATTTTCGTATAGAAATCTCATTTGATCGGCGAAAATAGCAGGCGCTGTATTTATTTTGTAATACGGATGCACACCATGTTCCCGATCATCCGAAATACTATGATACATTAGAATAGAGATTCGTTTGTTTTCAGCTAATTGTCTTTTTGAGATAAAAGAATTAAACAGGTATATAGTTAAGAAACGATCAAGACGGAAAGACATAATAACGCGACTATTCTTTATGCTTACTGATATTTATTATGAGTGAATCAACCAATTCGAAGTATTTCTTCTTCTTTTTTGACCAGTGAAAATCCTTTACAAAACATAAAGCATTATCACGAAGGGTATTGCGTAGTGCCTGATTTTGCACCATTGTAAGCATACATTCTGCAAGATCGTCAATATCATCGGGTGTGAAAAATTTTACTACCGAATCATTAAAGTAATATTTATCAATTTTTGTTGCTGATAAAATAATTGGTATGCCTAAAGACATGAATTCAAGTGTTTTTGTGCTAAATGCTTCACCGCCGAAGGGATCATTTCTCTTGGGAACAACGCCAATGTCCGCATTAGCCATTACATCAGCTATCATGTCTATGGGTATTGGGTCTTTTAAGAAAACTTTGTTTTCCAATTGAAGTTCATCGATAAGTTTGGCCAGATTATCTTTTTCTGTACCGGAACCATAAATGTGAAATTCTGATTGTAGGGCCCGGTCTTTGATTTTTGCAAAAGCTTTAATGGCAATATCCAACCCCTGATGCCAAGAGAGTGTGCCCGGATAAATCATGATTAATTTTTTATCCTTCCTGGTTCTTGGCCTCTTATAGAAAATGGATTCATCAGGATAGTTTATAATTGTGGTGCATTTACTTTTATCAACAGAACGATCTATTAATTTCTTATACCATAGGTGGTTGGAAATAATAACATGATCAGAAAATTTAATAGAAAGGCGCTCTATCATTACCAATACCTTAAACAGTATACTTTTTTCGGTTTCATTAAATTTACTGGCATATAACTCGGGCACTATATCGTGAATATCAAGAATGATTTTTACATCTTGCAGTTTGGGAATTAAGGCTGCAAATACTTCAAAATCCGGTACAGAATGAACATGGATTAGGTCATATGGATATGTAAAATGTTTACGTAATATAAATAATGAGGATTTAAGAAAGAATATTATTAATCTATATAAATAAGTTATTTTGAGTTCTTCATTAATAACGCGTTTTTGTATGCGATAAACGTTTACATTATTGAGCTTTTCATATTTTAATATGTTTCCATCCCGTAATGCAATTACATCGACAATATCGCCCCGCTGAGCAAGCGCGTTTGCATAACGCATAATCCTGATATCTGATTCATAAAAGGAATAGGCAACCATACAGATGCGTCTTCGTTTTCTGGTAATGGTTTCATTGCTTCTATAGTTAGCTCGCCAAAAGCGAGCCATGTCTTTTGGCAAGACATTCCAATACTGCCCTTTGTATTTAGTTTTAACATAGGTAAGGAATTCCTTGTAATATTCTGCCGGGAACTCTTCCACATTTAATTTTCTTCCATTGAAGTTCATATAATCTGGATGTGCTATAAAAAGCGCCATGCCACCCTGTTTAACGATCCAATCTAACTTTGTTTTCCAGATATCGGTATTTTTTTGTTGCATCAGTATGTACAATAAAAAATCTTGAGGAAGGGTATAAGGTAATTCTACATATCCGTCCTTACCGTTATTGTTTTCCACCCAAAAAGGGAATATTGTGCCAACCGCATCAGGTTGGGGTTCAAAAGGATCTATATCAAATGTTGATGCATCATATTCAACATCCAGATCATGCAACCATTCGAGATTGTGATACATGCTGGGGGAACGGAAGCCTACCGCATTCCATTTTTTTAAATACTTGTTTATTTTTATCGATAGATCCTGAAAATGCTTTCTGGATATGAATGGATTTTTATGATTAATGCTATGTAGCCCTATCTCGAAACCTCTGCTGCTCAAGTTTTTCAGTAAATTTTCGGATATATTATAATCTTCAGCAACAAAGTTGAAAGAGGAGCGAAAACCCAATTCTTCTTCAAGGCTGGCTAAAGCATTGCAATGATCATGACCTTTTTGTGTGTCGACGTCGTGTGTAAGGATGAGAGCGAATTTTTTCCCGTCCGGCCACCCCTTCCAGTTTTGTGGTGGTTCGCCCGCTGTATGATCAATCGGCCAAGTATCTTTGTGTATTTGTAGTTTTTTCTTTACCAAGATTCTACGGAGATAGATCTGAACCGAGCGTGGAATAAACGGTTTTAACAAATGATAATGTTGATTTACATTCATTAATAGATTGCCTCATAATTATTTATGAATCTAGAGTCCTGTATGGTTAATTCTTTCAATTAAATCACCATCGGCTTAAAGCCAAAGGGTTCTGCGGTCACGTCGAATGCATTCGTCTAATGTGCGACAGCTCAGTCGTACGATTTTATAGGCTCGTCCCTTTAGGACTTCGCCAATCTTCTCTTCGCCTGAACACGAGGGGTTTCAACCATCCCCGATGGGGACACTAAAATACTGAACCGTTTTCTAAAATCTATCACATCAACCTCGTGTGCTGTCCTCGCAGTGAACTTTGATATTATTTTTATTCAGTAACGTCCGGTTAGGAACTTGCATAAACAAAACCTGAGCCTGGCGGTCGATATAACCATACGCCGGTATCATTGACAATATCGGCGATGTTCGTTTCGTTACGGATTTTGATACATATTTCCCTGAGTCTTTTGACGGAAACATGTTCCTGATACTCGTCATGGCAATAGATGGCCAACAGAATATAGGTGATTAATCCAGCCAACATCTGAACCATCAGTCCATACTTGCTCCTGGAAATAAGGTGGTAAACTTTCAAATGGCGTTTCCACCAACCAAAGAATATCTCGATGTTCCAGCGGAGTTTGTAAGCAAAGGCAATCTGCTCGGCGGAAAGATCGTAACGATCAGTGGCAATCCAGTAATCGACTTTTGCCACTCGATAACCGACAAGACGAACTTCTTTTTCCGTCTGATTGATATATTGGGTTCCCAGCAGAACTACGGCGTCGTAGAAAAAAATACCACCGGGTGGGAGATCATTTTTTCTGATCTCGGTCCTTTTTTTCTTATACGAGCAGAAAAGAATGATTCACTAAATCTCAACCCAAGTGCCGATAGCAAAACCAGCTTAAAGATTTAAATAGAGGCATTGGAGATATTTTACATAAGTTTTGCACCATTCTATAACTTATAGTTGATTCCCTGGGAATTTCCTTTGGGACGCAGTATTCGGGTAACTCCAATTCTGTTGTTCCCCATCTCCTCTTGAATTCAGACAAGGAATTATTATTGTATGCTGTCCTGCCGAAATCGAAGATTTTGAATCCCTCCAGACATGAAAATTTTATGGCATTCCAATAAAGAAAATGATCAGTATTTAAGTACCGGTCTTCAATGTTTGATGCTAGAAACTCCGATGAAACTCTATCCTTATACTTAAATACAATTAACCCTCCTATCGTTGTTGCATTATGTTCCGCAAAGAGAAGCGTAATGCGTTTTTGTACGGAAAAGGCGTCAAAAATGTTTTTAAAAAAATTGAAAGGGTGCGACGGCAGGCCGAGTCTTTTTCTGGTTCTAAAGTAAAGCTGATAGAATAACAAAACATCGTTTTCTGTTTCTCCGATGCGCAGATGCAAATCATTTTTCTCTAAAGCGTCAACAATTCTTCTAATATTACGATTGAATTTTTTTTTTGTTTTCTCCGGATCGTTATTCAACTGAAGCTGATGTGTTTTATATAAAGTGGAGGTAATATGCATTATATCTGAAATCATTGGAGCAGAATGAAAAAGACGAATGTTTATAGACGAAAATGACCGTCTTCGTACATAACTATTAACTGCGTCCAACATAATGTTTAGTTCCTGCTCATTTGATATTAAAGGGTCACATAATGTGGCAAAAGGTAGGCTAACTAATCTGTTGCCTGTAAGCCAACTATTAATCTTAAATAGAGGCAAGGCAGCTTTTATTTTGTTAGTTGTTGAATCGATGATTGCTAAATAATGTGGTTCCATATGCGGAAAACTATTTTCTAAGATTGTTTTCCATTCGGATAGATGAACAATCCAGCCAAGAGGATGGTTATTCACAAAATCATTCCATCTGGTGTCTGTTGAGGGATCTATTTTTATTACAATTTCCATTGATGATTTATAACTCAACTTTCGCAAGAGCTAAATATTTATAACATATTGTAATTATTAATGAATCATTTTAAGAGTCTGTATGTCCCGTTCCCAGGATGTTTTCACCAGTAGGTTTCAATTGATCGACCCAAATTTTCCAATTTTGCGACCATTTCTTGACATCCCTGCCTTTTCTGTATCGAGATCTTGCATAACTAACTACCCCCACCAGCACCGAGGTTTGATCAGTTTTTATCAGTATTTGATGCGCTGTTTAGATGCGATAACATATTGATATAACTTGACATAGCCCTTGAAACTTTATGCCATGGGTAAAAGCATCGAAGACACCAGCATTATCCTCCTCTGCTTTTGCTCAAGTACCTTCTGCTGCAACAATGGTTCCATATCGAATCCGATCCCGAACTGGAAACCCAGATCAATGACCGTATCTCCTTCAAGAAGTTTCTCGGACTTTCTTTTGATCAACCGTCTCCGGATCATTCCACTTTCAGCCGTTTTCGCGGCAGGCTGTCGAAAGAGGCAATGGCTAAGATCAACTCTGCAGTGCTTCTGCAATTTACCTCACAAGGGATTAATCATCAACAAGGGCATAGCCATTGATGCCCACCTGGTGCAGTCCGCTTCTCATCCGCTCAGCAAGGAAAAAATGCAAGAAGAAAAGGCTAAGCGCGATACGTCTGAAGGCAAAGTCGATAAGTACGGCAAGCCGCTTAAATTCTCCCGCGATCTGGAATCGGACTGGACTATTAAAAATGATGTCGCTCTTTTCGGTTTGAAGGAACATGTTTCCGTCGATGTCCAACAGGGGTTTGTCCTGGCTACGGAAATAACTCCTGCTTCCCATCATGACAGTCCTTATCTTCCCCTTTGTGTTGCCGGAAGTTGTCATACGGAAAAACCCATTAAAAAGGTTTTTGCGGATAAAGGATATTTTGGAAAACCGAACCGGGAGTTTCTGTCTATGAATAATATCGAAGACGGCATTATGCGTAAAGCAACCACCTCAACTGGGTTAACGGAATATGAAAAAGAACGCAACAAAGCACTTTCCAAAGTGCGGTACATTGTGGAACAATGTTTCGGATTGAGCCACTTATACAACAAAGCATATCGGGCAAGGTTTCCTAAAATGCTCAAAAATGCGATGGATGCCCTGTTTAGACAGATGGCTTTTAATCTCTTCAGAGCGTCAAGAATACTGAAGACGGCATAGCCGAGGGAGATGTGTGCCCAGTGCATGGAAACACCGGTAGGCCGGGACAAATTTGACTGTATATGGGGGTAAAATGGACTCGTCATAGCTTAAAATAGTCGACTGTAGCGGAATTTTCGATTTTCACTTTTAATGTTTTTCTGAAAATTTTATCCAATTTTGATTACTGGCAGTCTTTTTAAATTTTTCAAAGCTCTCACTGCCCATGAAATAAATCTAAAAGGAGGTTCTATGCGGGAAAAATATCAACGTTGACCTAAAAAACATTTATGAGAAAGAACTGAAAAACCAGCGTCGCTTCGCTCCGATTACAGGTGGCCTAATCGCCGGATTAGGCAATTGTTTGAGGAATTAGTTTTTACTATTATTTTCTATCTGTCACATTAGTGAAAATGTGATAACATGTTTGTCAATCTGTAATTGTTACATAATCCATAATGAAAATCATGATGCGATTAAGAACATATGGAGCCGGCGGAAGGATTTGAACGCTTCATCTACTGATTACGGATCAGCTGCTTTGCTTTTAAGCTACACCGGCATTTATAATTAATTACTCTTTTATTTTTTTACACTAAAAGTTCACTTTTTGCTATAATAATTTTGAAATAATGATAAATTGGTGTTGTTAAATCTTGTTGGGTCGACTGTTTTCTCCGATTTACAATATATTGTATCAAAGAGAGAGTGGTTTTAACGTTTTTTACTTCTTCCGAGCCTGTGTTTACCGTTTATATCCCATCATTACCGACATATGATGACTTCCTTCTTCGATTACACCAATACTTACAAGATCACGCGGCACCTAACATTGTGTATAAGTCTATGATTTTTTGCGACACGATCTTAGGTGTGCAAAACTCATGGCTTCTATTTCGTAAATTTTCACCAAAAGACACAACCTGGTTAGGGTTATTTAACAAACGAAGCATGGCCTCAGCCAATTCGCATGCTGATCCCTCGTTGATATAGAGTCCATGGTCCCCGATATATTCTGGAAGGCCGGCATTTCTATACATAACGCAATAAATAATTGCGAATGAATGCGGGATTATGATATACGGGGTGCATGAAACCATTAACCGAGACCTGCACAACTAACGTCCCCTTATATGGCGGTTAAAACAAGTTAACATATCGATATAATTAACATATTAACTTGAAATTGCCATCGTTTTGTTGTATATTTCCTTCGAATTCTGACTTTGGAGGACCTATGAGTTACAAGCAACCGGACAACAACTTCTCATTTACCGATTTATCCCTCTTGGTATCTATGGAACGCAACCGCGCTATTTCCCGAATGGAAAAAATAAATGCCGTCATTAACTGGTCTCCTGTGGAAAGTTTGCTTCTGAAGCATTATACCATTGGTAAAAGCGTCGAAGGTACCAGCGCTTATCCTCCGCTGCTTTTGCTCAAATGCCTGTTGCTTCAACAGTGGTTCCACATTGAATCCGATCCCGAACTGGAAACCCAGATCAATGACCGTATCTCCTTCAAGAAATTTCTCGGACTTTCTTTTGATCAACCCTCTCCGGATCATTCCACTTTCAGCCGTTTTCGCGGCAGGCTGTCGAAAGAGGCAATGGCCAAGATCAATCAAGGGATTAACCATCAACGAGGGCATTGCCATTGATGCTCGCCTGGTACAATCTGCTTCCCATCCGCTCAGCAAGGAAAGGCTGCAAGAAGAAAAGGCTAAGCGTGAAACGCCTGAAGGCAAGGTCGATAAGTACGGCAAGCCGCTTAAATTCTCCCGCGATCTGGAATCGGACTGGACTATTAAAAATGATGTCGCTCATTTTGGATTGAAAGAGCATACCTCCGTTGACGTCAGGCAGGGGTTTGTCCTGGCTACGGAAATAACTCCTGCTTCCCATCATGACAGCCCTTATCTTCCGCTTTGTGTTGACGGAAGTTGTCATACGGAAGAACCAATTAAAAAGGTATTCGCGGATAAAGGATATTTCGGAAAACCGAACCGGGAGTTTCTATCCCTGAATAATATTGAAGGCGGCATTATGCGCAAAGCAACTGTAGGAACAGAACTTACGGAATATGAAAAAGAACGCAATAAAGCGATTTCTAAATTTCGGTACATCGTGGAGCAATACTTTGGATTGAGCCATTTATACAATAGGGCGTATCGGGCAAGGTTTCCCAAGTTGATTAAAAATGCGATGGATGCGCTCTTCAGGCAGATGGCTTTCAATCTCTTTAGAGCTTCCAGAATACTGAAAACGGCATAGCCAAGGGAGTCGTGTGCCCAGTGCACGGAAAAGCCGGTATTCCGGAATAACTGAAATCGTATATGGAGGTACAATGGTCTCGTCATAGGGTAAAATAGCCGACTGCAGCAGAATTTTTGTTCTTCATCTTCACTGTTTTCTGAAAATTTTCTCCAAATTTGATCACCGGCAGTTTGCTCGATTTTTTCAAAGCTCTCAGCTTTTTATTTTATCTTGCATAAATTATTTTTATCGGCTTTCTACCTCCCCCAGCCCCCTCCAGAGGGGGACAGCTCCCTCTATCTCACAAGGGGAGAGATTCAACCAAAGTCAATAAAATCCCCCTGAATCCCCCTTTACAAAAGGGGGACGCTTGAGGGTGTCAGCCCATGTGTCGATATAAGATTCTGCCCAAAGTTCGCAATGCGGATGCAGGAAGTTTGGAGAAGATGTTTTTAATCGTGGGGTGGATGCTGCCCGATTCGGATACAAACTCATTTCCCTTAAAATCATATTTATAGTAGCAAATCCGGTATTGCTTTGCACCCCATCCCGCTTTGAATTGCATCAATCCCTGATGTTCCTGTTCTGTTCGGCCAAAGGTCATTTGTTGAAATCCATTTTCAGAGCTCCATTTAATGGCTTCCCACATGACAAGGTTGTTTGCCCGCAGATGCTGATACTTCCTGTCCGATGCGCCGTATTTGTAAATGACCTCTTTATCAAAATGCAGATACACATTGGCGGCAATGATTTGACCGGAAACTGAAGCGGTGACCAAAAATCCCTTGTTGCGTGCGATAACACGATCATAAAGGTTTTGAAAAAACTGGTAGGGCTGCGGCGGCAGTCCGTGTTCCCTGCGGGTCATAACGTTAAGCCGGCAAAATTCTTTCAGGGCATTCTGTGAAGTGGAAATTTGGACTTCTACCTTCTCATTTTGAGCTTTTTTAATATTGCGGCGTGTGGAAGCCCGCAATCCGGATGATAATTGCTGTTCACCACAGCTTAAATCCAGTTCGTGCCCCCAAAAGATCTGCGCTGGTTTTTCTTCCGCCAGGTATTTCTCGCCTCCGCGAATTTCCAGATATCTCCATTTACGTTTTCTACCTAATTCTATCGCCCGGCTGATCAGCTCCTGAAACTGATCTCGATCTACGACCAGCGGCTCGCAGCAATCGGTAAAAGGCAGGGAGGCGCCTCTCTTTCCGGTGAGCGGGCTCGCCACTTCCATAATCGGCAGCAGGCAATCAAGTTTGTCATCCTTCTTCTTACATAAATAAAGCGGTTGATAATTGTAGGACCGGCTCAGCACATCAGCCCAGTCGGCGGTATGAAAAAAGGAACAACCTGCCGTGTTCAAAAGCAGGTTATTCCAGTTTTCTTGTTCTACAGGGTTGACGAACGTCAGCTCATGCATAGTACGCTTTGATTTGTTCGAAGATGTAAGCAACCTGCTCGTCGGTCAGTTCGGCAAACATCGGCAGCGATACATATTCCGCTGCGCATTTTTCAGCAACGGGAAAACTGCCGGGGCCTTTCTGCATGAAGGCGTATGCTTTTTGCAAATGCAACGGTATCGGATAGTGGATACCGCTGGCAATACCTTTTTCGCCCAGGTAGGCCATAAACTTGTCGCGATCTTTCACGCGGAGGGCGTATATATGATAGATGTGCTTGGCGTATTCCGCCTCCTGCGGAACGATCACATCCTTGATTGAGGAAAGGCCTGCGGAGTAATCCCGGGCATGCTTGCGGCGCGCGTCATTCCAATTGTTTAAGTATTTCAACTTGACATTGAGCACCGCCCCCTGAATGCCGTCGAGTCGTGCATTCCAGCCGATGATGTCGTGATAATATTTTTTGGCCTGCCCGTGATCGCGAAACATGCGTATCTTTGCAGCCAGTGCTTCATCGTTCGTGATGATGCCGCCGCCTTCGCCGTAGGCGCCCAGATTTTTTCCCGGATAAAAGCTGAAGCAGCCGGCAGCGCCGATGGATCCTGCTTTCTTGCCCTTGTATTCCGCACCGTGCGCCTGGCAGGCGTCTTCGACGACCTTAAGACCATGTTTTTCAGCAATCGCCATGATCGGATCCATGTCGGCAGGTTGACCGAACAGATGCACAGGGATGATTGCTTTTGTTTTCGGAGTGATTGCCGCTTCGATCAGTTCGGGATTCATGTTGTGGGTTGTCTCGTCGATGTCCACAAAAACCGGCGTTGCACCGGAAAGTGAAATGGCCTCAGCTGTAGCGATAAAAGTATTGGGCGTGGTGATTACTTCATCACCGGCACCAATCCCCAGAGCTACCAGGGATGCCCACAGGGCATCTGTTCCATTCCCAACACCGATGGCGTGTTGAGCACCGCAGAATTTGGCAAATTCGTTTTCAAATTTCGCCACAAATGGCCCGCCGGCAAAGGCGGTGTTTTCAATGACTTCGTTTATGGCCGCGGAAATTTCATCTTTAATTGTCTTATATTGAGCTTTTAAATCTAAAAAAGGTACGTTCATATCAACTCCTTAAAATTAGGTGCATGGAGAAAGGTTAAAGGAGAAAGGGAAAAGGCTCATGGATAAAGGCTTAAGGGCATGGGGGGAAATTATTAATTTAATCAAATTTACGTCGCGTTTTGATTAAACCACTGAGCATTGCTGATATTTCATTGACTTCCCTAAGCCATTCTTGTCCTTTTTCCTTACCGATGTATTCTATATCAATTCCTATGTATATTTGAGTTCGCAACTCGCCGCACGAACCTTTGGCATAGGACAGAAAGTTCACGGACTCCTTGTTTGAAATCCTTTCAAAGCCTTCGGCTATATTGCTGGTTATGGATAATCCGGAACGGGTAATCTGATCTTTAAATCCATAGTCTTTAAGATTCTTCAAATCTTTATATAAGCTGACACTAAGATTCATCGCCCGTTTCCATACGTCAAGATTTTCAAACCGCATCGATCCTTTGCCCTTGAACCTTTATCCTTAAATTTTTTTATCCTTCTATCTGCCTTCTCACCCGCGCCGGATTTCCGGCGACAATAACATTCGGAGGCACATCTTTCGTTACAACACTGCCGGCGCCGACGATGGCGTTTTCACCGATCGTTACATTGGCCAGTATTGTCGAACCGGACCCGATGGACGCTCCCTTTTTCACAAGGGTCGGCTCTACTTTCCAATCTGCTTCGGTCTGCAGGGCGCCGCCCTGGGTAGTCGCCCGGGGGTAGGTGTCATTCACGAAAGTGACGCCATGTCCGACAAAGACATCATCCTCAATGGTCACTCCCTCACAAATGAAGGTATGACTTGATATTTTGCAGTTGCTCCCGATGAAGGCCTTTTTCTGAACTTCGACGCAAGCGCCGATTTTTGTATTGTCGCCAATGACGCAGCCGTAGAGATTGATGAATTTGGACAAGCTGACGTTCTTTCCGAGTTGAACGTCTTCGGATATGCAGAGGTAGTTCATATGTAGACGATTTCTCCTTTGTTATGAAGTGATGTGTCCGAGGCGACAAGCATTTTGACGACATTCAGACCGGCAATGCCGTCATTCACAATGGCACCGCCATTGTTGACGTAGTCGACAAACTGTTCGGCCATCACTTTCAGAGCTTCCGTCTGTTCGATTTTGGGCGCCCACATATCTCCGGAGCGGTAATTGACTAATAAATTGTATTTTCCTTCCGTCGTCGTAACCTTGACGCCTTTGTCATAGATCTTTAGTTTTTCATCCGGCTCCAGATCATTCCAGAGCAGCATCTTTTTACTCCCGCCGATCAACGTGGATCGAACCTTCACGGGCGAGAGCCAGTTGACATTAATGTGGCCGATGATGTTGTCGGGATAATAAAATGTGAGGTAGGTTATGTCTTCCAAGCCCCTGTTGAAGTGGCCTGATCCGGTGGCCACAACACCAATAGGCTTTTTATTAATCAGAAAATCCATGATGGAGATATCATGCGGGGCAAGATCCCACATCACGTTTATGTCATGCTGAAAAAGTCCGAGATTAACCCTGGTGGAATCAAAATAATAGATATCCCCCAGGACTCCTTCATCCATCAATTGTTTGATTTTCCGGACAGCCCCTGTGTAGAGGAAAGTGTGGTCCACCATGATCTTGAGATTTTTCTTCTCTGCGATTTCGATCAGGTCTTCAGCCTCGGCAATGGTGCTGGTGAAAGGTTTTTCGACAAAAACACTTTTCCCTGCTTCCAATGCTTTCTTGGCCAATTCATAGTGGGTAAAGACGGGCGTGACGATGGCTACCGCATCAACGTCCGGATCCCTGATCAGTTCATCACTGTCTGCAGTAACTCTGATTTGGGGATAAGCCTTCTTGACTTTGTTGATGCTCTGTTTATGCATATCGCACACCATGGAGACCATCGAATCTTTGGCTGAGTTGAAATTTCTTACAATGTTGGGGCCCCAGTAACCGTAACCGATAATACCAACTTTAAGCATACGTTATATCTCCTACGTGGATTAGTTTGGAAGCTTTGCGCAACTCGGCCTGACTAGCGGTTTGCCTTACGAGACCTTTGAAAAAGGTCAAACATGTCATTGCGAACCCTTCGTTTTACTCAGGACAGGCTCCGTGAAGCAATCTCATGATCTGATGAATATTAAAGAGATTGCCGCGTCGCGTCGCTCCTCGCAAAGACGCGAGGGGGAGTTTTTCAAAGGTTTCCCGGCCAAGAGCCCGGAATGACGACCAGGTGTGTTGTTCAAAGCTCTCATTACTTGATTGATTATTATACAGCTCTGCCCTCTAAGTTACATGCGGGTAGAAAATTCGACTATTCATCCCCGGTGACAGGATGTTTTTTTATAGCAAGGTGGAACACAGATGCTTGCCCGCATTTGTTTCTCACCGTTGTTTCTTTGGGCAACCCGGCTGTCCCAAATTGAAACAATAAATACATTTATGGTTATTAAAACACCATATATCGACAACTATGTTTTACTATATCGTTGGATACAGATATTTGTGAAAATCCACCGATTATTGACTTTCCTGAGTATGCAAGCAGGTGTACCGGCCCGCTTTAGTGAGCTCCTTTTCCGCTCAGCACCGCTTTGGGCGTGGCAAGAATAATCTTAAGATCAAGCCAGAGACTCCATTCCTTTATGTATTTCAGGTCCAGGCGCACCATCTCATCAAAGGTTGTACGGCTTCTGCCGGTAACCTGCCAAAGTCCCGTAATGCCGGGTTTGCATGACAACAGCCTTCTCCGGTGCCAGATATCATACATCTCGCATTCATAGGCAAGCGGCGGGCGCGGTCCCACCAGGGACATATCCCCCATCAAAACATTGATTAATTGGGGCAGTTCGTCCAGACTCGACTTGCGCAGGAACTGCCCGATAGATGTGATGCGTTTGTCGTTCGTCAGTTTGAAAACGCCGGGTTCAACGGCTGCATTTTTTTGCTCACGGATATACTTTGTAATGTACTTCTTATGGCTGTCTTCATCACAATTTACATACATGGATCTGAATTTCAGCATCTCGAAGCTTTTGCCATTCAAACCAATTCTGCTCTGCCGGAAAAAAACAGGTCCCCTGGATGTTGCTTTGACGGCAACGGCGATCCCGAAAAAAATCGGAAAGGAGACGATTAGAGCGGTTGCACTTATCGCAATGTCCAGCATGCTTTTCACAGTCATGGGAAGCCGCTCTTTCATGGAACTATTCGTGTGGTCGGGATAGAGGAAATGATCAAACTCGTATTTAAGAGACAAAGTTTTGTCTGTCTCCGGAAAAACATGATACGTAATGTTGAACTTGCTGATCCATTCAGCAGGCAGGTAAAGGCACAGCCGTTTATACACTTTGTTGATGATGACTTCTTCGATTTTCGGCACAACGGAAGAATCCAGCTCCGTAAAGATGACGCCCATTATTTTGCCCCGGTCATACCAGCCGTGTATATCAACTTCTCTTACTGACAAGGTCAGGGCATCTTTGATTTTGTTATAGACAGCTTTAAAGTCGTTTTGTGATTTCAGCGCCGACAAATCGATCAGCATCAGTAGAAAAAATTTCTTCGATCGCTCTGATCGCTTTCGTTCCAACTGTAGTAAATTCTGGAAAACGGTTGCATTATAAAACATTTCTTCATCCTCCCCTGCTTACTTGCACCGGTAAGTTGACAGACAGCATGAGGCTGCTAAAATGTGTAAACATTCTGTTTACTTCTGATTCTTTTATGAAAGGATTTATCGGATCTGTGCCTCAAAGCGGTAAGTAGCTAGACTAAATTTCATCGATTTACAATATAGATTTAATGGAAGATTAATAGATAGAATTTTTATCTACTTTTAAGATGCGTTCTTGTTCCGGAACATTTTTATACTGTTGACCATGCCCTTAATTTTCTCCCGGATGCCGGGCTCAGGATCGGCTTTGGAATAATCATAATTGTAATTATAATAATAACGGTCGCTGCCGAAATGTTTTCGAATCATCGCGTTTGTTTTGAATTCCAGGTTATTCAGCACCACTCCCAGGATTTTTTCCTTTTCCAGGGCCTTTATGGCCTGTGTCACGGATTCCCGGGAAGTCCTTCCCGACATAATGACCATAATAATTCCGTCAACCATTTTATTCAGGACACTGGGCTCCGTCGTGGGCAGAATGGGCGAAGAGTCAAAAATAATAAACCGGTCGTCGTAGCGCGATTTTAAATCCTGGACGAGATACTTCATTTTTTGTGAACCGATCAGCTCTACGGGATTTTCCTCAAGGTTGCCGCCGGGAATGATGCTTAGTTTATCGATAGGAGTTTTAATCATAATGTCTTCAATTTTGGTGTCTCCCGCCAGATAATCGGAAAGTCCTTTTTGCTGTTGGAGTCCAAATAACTTCGAAAGAGACGGGTTGCGCAGATCGCAATCGACGAGCAGGGCATAGCTTTGCAATTCGGCAGAGATCATAATGGCCAGATTGGCGGCGATCAGGCTTTTGCCTTCTCCGGCCAAAGTACTGGTGACCAGGATAGTCTTCGGGGAAGCGCCGTCAAGTTTAGGGCTTGTGATATATGTTCTCAGCCTTCTGAACTGCTCCGCCACCATTGAAGCCTGCTGATAATAAGCAACAAGTTTGTCATCAAAAATGACGTCGGCAGGCATAACATCCCGGGGTTCTTCCTCATGCTCCGCGGATTCCGCGAATTTTTCCTGTTCCGTTTTTCGCAATGCGTCGAACATTTTACCCATAAATGATTATCTCCCCGTTTTAACTATATCATCCCGGAAAAGATGAAGAAGTAACCCGCGCCGAGAATCAGGCCCAAAAGAACCATGGCCCATATGATGCCCCACTTCCAATTCCTCCCGCTGTTTTCCAATTCCCCGATGACTTCCCTGATCATTTTTTTATCGATTTGATGCGTCCCCTGGGCAAACGCCGTAAGCAGGGCATTGTCACAAACTATGTTGATAACGCGCGGGATGCCGTTTGAATACTTGTAAATCTTATCCAAAGCGGCTTTGTTAAATATGGCAATATTTCTGGAGCCGGCCTTTTTCAACCGATGGATAATATAATCCTTTGTTTCTGTACGGTCCAGAGGGGGCAAATGGTAGCGGACGGTTATCCTCTGCTTCAGTGGACGAAACCGGGGTTCATCCAGTGTTTTGTTCAGTTCCGGCTGCCCCAGGAGAATGACATGCAAAAGCTTTGATTTCGAGGTCTCCAGATTCGTCAGCAAACGCACCTCCTGGAGCAAATCCGGCTTCAGACTCTGGGCTTCATCAATGATGAGAAAAACTTTCTCGTCTTTCGCAAAGCAGTCCAGGAGGAAGTTGTGCAGCGCCGTCAGACTCTGCCCTCTCGATTTCACGGCCCCCGATTCAATGCCGAGGTCGTCGCAGATATAATTGAGAAAATCCGCCTGATCAAGGATAGGGTTGAAGATATAGGCTGTCCGAATTTGGGCTCCCACCGTGTTCAGCAGTAATTTTACAAGCGTGGTTTTCCCTGTTCCTGCTTCGCCCGTAATAACACTGAAGCCTTTTCCCTCCCGGATGGCATATTTGAGATGGGAGAGGGCTTCTGCATGCTTTTCGCTCAGATAGATAAATAGAGGGTCCGGCGTTATTTCAAACGGCTTTTCCTTGAGCCCAAAAAATTTCCTGTACATGTTTAAGCCAGTTCTTCCTCGATGCGTGGAACAGAGGCCAGAACTTTAAGGCCGAGGGAAGCCTCGACATCTCCGGCATCATGAAAAGACTGGTCCATTTGTTCTCTGATAAAGGCTATACCAAGACCGCAGCCTATGGCGGCAGCCAGTCCTATTTGAATGATTTTCAGGATATCCGGTGAAAACGGTTTTTCCGGTTTTTTTGCCGGGTCAATAACTCTGAACTGCTCGCCTTTCTGGCGTTTCTCCAGATTTTCCGCCTGCTGGGCATCCGTGTTTTTCTTGGTAAGTTTTTCGTATGCCTCCTTGGTGCTCTCATATTCCCGCATCAATGACGCCATATCCTGCTCCCGGGCCGGAGTCTGTTCGATTCTGCTCCTTAGTTTGCCAATCTGGCCGGCAATATTGCTTTCTTCCGCTCTGAAACGGTTGATCTCCAAGTCAGTCAACGCCAGCTGACTCTTTAATTCCTGATAACGCGGGTCTCTCTTGAGAATGGAACTGAAGCCGTCTTTATCTCTTTTCTTTTCCAAATCAGCTAATTTCTTTTTGGTGGCAACCACATCCGGATGATTTTCTCTGTACTTCGATTGCAGATCTTCCAGCTGGCCGTTCAGATCCGTTGCATGGCTGCTTCTCACGGTTGTAGACTCTTCCTCCCTCAAAGGAGATGTTTTGGAAGCAACTCCACTCCTGATGGGCGTTTCGAGATCATTCAATTGTTTTTGAATGAAGAGTTTTCTGTCCTGGGCCGCCCGCAGGCTCTCCCCGACGCGTTGATATTGATTCTGCAGCTGCTCCAGCATCTTCAGATTTGTATCCAGCTGCTGGGGCAGTTGTCCCATAAAGCGCATCTTGTATTCCGCAACAGCCTTATCCATCTGATCCAGTTTCTGCTTGGCCATGGCCACTTCGTTGGACAGGAATTCGGTTGTGCCGACGGCCTGCTGCTCTCGAATTTTAAGATTCTCCTCAATGAACAGAGAAGCAAGTCGATTGGCGACTATCATGGCTACATTGGCATCGTTGCTGATGTAGCTGATGGCGAAGGACCCTTTTTCCTCTTTCTTCTTTGTTGGAAGTTCAACCTTAATGTTCTCCCTCATCAATGTCACAACTTCCTCGTTGGAAAGTCGCTTTTTTTCCTTTTCATAGAGGTGCAACTCACTGATAATGCCTTCCAGGCGGGTGCGGCTCATCACCTCGTCAGCAATTGCCTGAAGCCTCTCTTCGACTTTGGAGGTAACGGTGGCCTGTATATAAGCTTCCGGGACCCTTTGGGGGCTGACAATCACCAGGGTGCTGGCTTTATATTGTCGGGGAGCGAAAATTACATAGCAGGACACTCCGAAAGCGATGATCAGAAAGGGAATGATGACATACCAAATCCGGCGCAGCAGTATTTCGATGTATTCTTCAATAGTGTACGATTTTTTTGAATTGATCATTATAAATGTCGTTATTTGACTATAACAGTGTCTCCCCGCCGAATAACGATGTCCGGTTCATCCCCGTCAACAATGTCTCTATAATTTGCGGTAATCCTTTTCTCAACACCGTTTTCCTTAGTTATGATGATTATTTTTCTCTGATTGGCAAACGGCGTAAAACCGCCGACTCTGATAATCAGTTTAAGCAGCGTTGTTTCACTGCGCAGGATATGAACACCGGGCTGCTTAACCTCTCCGGCAACATAGACTTTGAAACTGTTGGCCTCCACAACGGTTACCGTGACAGTCGGATCATCAATATATTCTTTCAACTTCTTGCTTAATTCACTCTTCAACTGGAGGGGGGTCATCCCGGCTGCCTGTATATCATCAACGAGAGGCAGGGAAATTTTCCCGTCTATGCGGACGGGTACGGTTTTGGTCAGAGCTTCTTCCCTCCACACATGTATGGAAAGAACATCTTCCGGTCCGATGATGTACTGGTCATCATTTGTTTTGATTTCGCTTTGCGTCTTTTGCTGATCAGCACTTAGAGAATCCTGAGCAAAAAACATAGACAATACTACAGCGAGAAGGAGCATTACAACCGGCCAGGCAACCTTTAATTGTTTTTTCATAAATTCATTCTCCTCAAGAACAATATAATTTCAATGCTTTGCTAGCATACTATAACGGACATATCAAGGTGTATCCCCAGGTATTATCCCGATACAGCTCCGCCCTCTCAGTTACACGGGGGCGTGTTAAATCGTTATTGCCGGCTGCAGGATAACGATTTTACGGCATGTGGAATGGATGCATAATCGCATCGGCTCCCAACCGTCTTTCCAAAGACAATCCGGCTTCTAAGATGGGATAACAAATACATTTTTTTGTTATACAAATACCATATACCAAGTACTATATTTTACTATATCCATTGGATATATATTTTGGTAAAAATCGCGTGGTCATTGACATTTCCTCGCATGCAAGAATATTCTCCAGAAATTTATCTTGAAGAGAAAGTAAAAATGATTTAAGTGATATCAGCTACATAATTTGTTCGCCTTCTGCTTGAACAGCAGTGAATACTAATTAAGCACATTTGGGAAGGTAAAAAGATAAACACGAACTGTAAAGTAAATTTCTATTTCTGAATCTCGAGCCGGGTGTGCCGTTTCGAAAGGAGATCAAAGATGAATCGCAGTCGAGAGAGCATCAGAACGCTATTTTCTTTATTCATTGCTTTTTTGGTATGCGCCCAATTCATTGTTCTGACCGGATGCTCCAAGGAAGCAAAAATCGAACGCCACTGGAATAAGGCCGAAAAATACTTTTCCGAGAACAAGATCAGGGAAGCAATTCTGGAATACCAGAATGTAGTTAAACTGGATCCGAAACATGCCAAGGCCCATTACAAACTGGGACAAAGCTATCTGCGAGCCAGGATGTTTCGAGAAGCCTTTACGGAATTTTCTAAAACCGTGGAATTGAACCCGGAAATGCTTGACGCCAGAAATCAGCTGGGGCAGCTGTATTTTCTGAGTGGAGATCGTAAAAAGGCGCTGGAACAGGCCAATCTGATTCTGGCCAAAGATGCCAAAAATTCCTCAGCCCACCTGCTCCTCAGCAATATTCACCTGACGGAAAAAAATCTTGATCAAGCCATCGAAGAAGGCAAAAAAGCCCTGGAAGGAGATCGGAAACTGGACGCCTGTTTACATCTGGCCAATCTTTTTCTTTTGAAGAAGGATTTGCCCCAGGTGGAAAACATGCTGAAGGCCGCCGTGGCGACCGATGGCAAAAGCCTGAGAGCACGATTTACACTGGCCGAATTCTATCTGCGCACAGGAAAACGGGAACTTGCAGAGCAGGAATATAAAGAGGCGACGAAAATCGCTCCAAAAGACGCCGCAACATTTATGGCACTGGGAAACTTCTACGCTGTCACCAAAAGACCGGACGATGCTGAAAAACAATTTCTTAAGGGTATTGAGACAGCTCCTAAAAATTCATCACTGAGGATTCATTTGGGAAATTTCTACCTGGCTTCAGGGAAAAAAGAGAAGGCCGAAGCCGTGTTCAAGGAAGCCGTCGAGAAGAATTCAAAAGATATCGAAGCCCTTGTTCGTCTGGCCGATTTTTATATCAGTGAAAGAAAATTTGACGAAGGCATGAAGCTGACGGAAAACATCCTGAAAATCAACCCGAAAAGCCAGGAAGGCATGCTGCTAAAAGGAAGAATTTTCTTGTCGAGGAATGAATTCGATCAGGCTTTAAATCTTTTCAATACATATGCCAAAGACAACCCCAAAGCCGCCATGGCCCAATACCTGATTGCCATGGCTCATCTGGGCAACAGAAATGCCCTGCAGGCAAAGGCCGCCCTGGGCGAGGCTATTAAACTGAACCCCAGGTGGGGACAGCCCAGGCTCCTTCTGGCGGAAACACAACTTCGGGAAGGAAATGCCGCCCAGGCTATTGATGATCTTAATGCTTATCTTAAAGATAATCCAAACAACGTCCAGGCCCGTATTTACCTGGGGGAAGCATATAGACTCAGACGCAACATTCCCGAGGCAACACGGGTCTTTGAGGAACTTATCAAAATTGCTCCGAACAATCCCCTTGGATATAACCAGATGGGGCGCATTCTTTTAGCTCAAAAGAAGGAAAGCGAGGCCCTGGCGCAATTCGAAAAAGCACTATCCCTGCAACCGGGTTATATGGAACCTCTGCAACTGATCGTAGCTATTTATATGGGCAAGAAAGATTTGAAGAAAGCCATGGACAGGGTGCAGCGCCAGATGAGTCTCGCTCCGAACAGTCCGGCAATTTATACGCTTATGGCCCGTCTTTATGAAGCAAATAAGGATCTGGCCAATGCCGAAATCAACCTTAAAAAAGCTATAGAACTTGCCCCCAATCAACCGGCTGTTTACACTTCCCTGGCCGATTTCTACCTGCGGCATCAATTCATGGAAAAAGCAAAAGCACAATATAATGCCACACTGGCTAAGAATCCTAACGCCCTTCTCGCCCATATGGGATTGGGAATGATTTATGAAAATGAAAGAAATTACAGCAAAGCTCAGGAGCACTATGAAAAAGTTCTGAAGATTAATCCGAATTTTTTACCGGCGGCAAACAACCTTGCCTACATTTACGCCGACCAGGGAGGCAATATAGATATGGCTCTGACAATAGCTCAGAAAGCAAAGGAACAGTCTCCCGACGACCCGCACATCTCAGACACACTGGGCTGGATTTATTATAAGAAAAATATTCCCCAAAGGGCTGTTTCCTATCTGAAGGAGGCGGCTGAAAAGATTCCGAACAGCCCGTCGATACGATACCATTTGGGCATGGCCTATTATAAGAGCGGTAATCGCAGTCTGGCCCAAAAGGAGCTCACACAATCTTTGAATATGGGCGGTGCTTTCCCCGAGGCTGATAAAGCCCGAGCGGCGCTTAAGGAATTGAAGTGAGGCGGTCATCATTTATATTAAAATATAAGCTGCCCTGCAGGCGGCCATTCATAAAAAATTAAACAGAGGGAGGTAGAGTTGTCTTTACATGAACTACTTATATAAAGTTAAAAAGTTTTCTCCGTATTCTGTAATTATTTGCTTTTTCGTAATTGCATCTATAATCATCCCTTCCCGCTTCGCCAGGGCGGCAAATGAGTACCGGGTAGTTCCATCAATAGCAATTACAGAGAAGTACAATGATAATATCTATCTCTCGGACAAGAATGACAACCCTGAGCACGACTGGATTACCACTGTTTCACCCGGCCTGCTGCTGTCAACCCGTACCGAGCGGCTGGACATGACGCTTTCGGGGCGGCTGGACGGCAACTACTACGCGAAACGAGATGAAAATAATAAGTGGGATCAATTCTATAACGGCAACCTCCATTATAAAGTAACAGACAGACTGGGGCTGGGAATTCAGGGAGGATACTCCATAACTTATTCGGTGGATCGTGATATAGATACCACCGGTCTGGTTCAGCCGTCCGGCAGGCAGGATAGAGCGACCGCGGGAGGTTCCATCGACTATCTCCTGGGGAGTCTGACGACGGCAGTTCTTTCTTACAATTACGACAACGTAAATTATGACCAGCAGGAAAACGACGATTCGTGGGGGCACACGGCAAGTCTCAGTTTGAACCGTGTGTTGTCAGAAACAACTAAGGGGCGCCTGAACTTCGGCTACTCCAATTATCACTACACTGACAGCACCAGCGACAGTTATAAAGGCACAATAGGCTTCAGCAGGGATATCAGCCCAAAATGGAGCATACTGTGCGACGCGGGTGCCAATTTCACCCACACAACTTACAGCGATGAATGGGGATTTACCGGACAACTGGCACTTTCCTATAAAGATGATTACAATACAGGCAACCTTACTGTATCCAAGGATGTTCTCCCTGCCATCGGCCTCAACAGCTCAACGGATCGGACAGCGGTGATGCTAAATTACCAGCGGCGCTTTACCCAGGAGTTTTCCGGATTCCTGCAGGGCGGTTACTATTGGAACAAGTCGGATGCCGGGCAGTATTCCAGAGAAGAAATCGACGACAGAACCGCCACAGGCAGCGCGGGTTTGCGCTATGACTTCACCAAGGACATCTATATGGAAGCATCCTATAGGTACACCAGAGTGGATCATGAACAAACGGATACATACGCCGAGCAAAACCTTGTGCTCGTAAGGCTCTATTTACAGCATTCATTTTTATAATAAATCATAACGGCCTCGCAAAAAGGCCGGATGCCTGGTGAATCCGGCGAATGTCGGATGCGCCAGATAAGCTGCAGGCGACAAAGTTTGGCAAAAAAATGCAACTTGATGTCAGGCTATTCTGTATGGTTCTATTTCAGCATCTTTGCCAGCACTATGCCTAAGATGAGCCAGATGGGAATGGAAATGACGAGGGCCCAGGCAAGTCCCTGAACATTTTTCAGCTTGCCCCTGAGAGATCTTTCTAGAATCACTCTTTCGATCTTCAGCCGGATGTCATCAATGTTAAACGGTTTGGTGATGTAATCTTTTGCCCCCTTCTTAACCGCCTCCAGGGCTGTTTCTATGGAGGGGTAGCCTGTAATCATAATGAATACAGCATCGGGATCGAATTTCTTTATTTCGCCCAGCAGTTCCATGCCGTCGACAGGGCTCATGATCAAATCGGAGATGACGACATCAAAGCGGCCCGACTTATAGTAACTTAAAGCTTCCTGACCATTGGCGGCGCAAGTCACCTCATAGCCGCAATTATTAAGACATTCCGACAGAAGTTCACGGATGCTTTCCTCATCGTCGACAACCAGTATGTGCTTTACTCTGTTATCCATATAAGCTGATGATCATTCCTGTTTGTTGAAAGCAATAACTTCGAATATATTAAGAATTTATACTTTATTAAACTATAGGAGAAAAATGGAGTGCTGTCAAAACAAATTTAAAGGCAATGTCGTTGACTTAAGAAATTTACCTTCCAAATCCCCCCTTTTGTAAAGGGGGATACAGGGTGATTTTTATTACACTTTGTAAAATCTCCCCCAACCCTTCTTTAGAAAAGAGGGGGGCCGTAGCGCTTAAGTCAATGACATTGAATCTCGATTAATTGTTGCTGCGGCAGGCTTAAGGGCTTGCCAAAGCATTGAAGCCTCAAAGGGGCTTTGCAAATGCATGTCTATGTTTAAGGCCGGGCTTTCATCAAATTTCTTTTTATCCGTAATGCCAATGATAAAAACGAGGGAAGACTTTAACCGGGAACACTGGTCCGGATCGAGTCCCTTAATTCCGCCGTTGGTCAAGACGACATTATATTGCTCGCTTGATAACATATCCATGATTTCGGTCGCATTTGCTGCGATGCCTGCTTTGTAGCCGTGATTGATTATATGCTCACTGAGAAAATCCAGGACATCCGCCCGTTCGTTGTGGATCAATATTTTCATGTCCTCACCTCAATTTTAAGTACATGTTATAATTGTAGTTTCTTTTATTTTTAAAATGCATCTTGGTTTTGTATTACATTGTTATGCATATCATATGCCGAGTATAAAAAAGCTGCCGTGCGGTGAAACGGTATTGAAGATGATCTTAATTTCAATAATGATTTTATCTTTGCTAACCCCGGGGAGGTTGACGAGGCTGTCAGGCTGAATATTGGATTTGTAAAAAAATACGACAGCCGGAGGCGGAAAACATTAACTTATTGCCGACATATTTGATTTATTAAGGGATAATGTATTGATATTGCATTGTAATACACCTGATATGCATTATGTAAACAATTCCGACACCGCTGATAGTTAAAGGCATACTTTCTCGTAACTTTACTTTTGCGCATGATGTCCCCCGCCAGCGGGGGTACAGGGGGTGGATGTTTTTTTATAGACGTCATATTGATCAGTTACATGACGAAAGCCCTTGCTCCACCTCCGTCACTGCGTGACACCTCCGCCGGCGGAGGACATGTAATGGTAATAATTGCTGTTATGACACAGTCTCTGACAAGGGGAGGGATGACGCGCATCCGGCCTTTTTACGAGGCCGTTACATCAGGTAGGTCTGGAGAGACTTATAGTTGTTAAACTCGGCATCAACAAAGGAGGCTCCGACAATAATGTTGTCGCCGTTCTCAATCACCCTCGTTGATTCACAGGTAATATCTACAGGTTTACTCTCTGTGGGTAAATCGAAAATAATATTAAATTTTGAACCCTTAGAATTAATAGCGGCATTCTGCGCAAAATCTTTGGGGATTAAAATTCTGGCACCGCCAAGAGAAATATCCGCAATTGAGCCTTTGCTGCGTTGTTCAAAATCCTGCCGACTAATAACAGTTGGGAAAGCAACAGGCTTTCGCGGATGCCGACGCATCTCCATACCGGGGAATGTCTTCTTATCAGACAGGTAATTGTTTAGAATCATTTCAATCATTGACGATAAAGAGCGCCGGTCCGCATTGGCGATTTGGACGAGAGATTCATGTAAATCCCTGTTTACACGAAAACATATGACACTGTCTTTTTTCATGAAATTCCCATAATACGCAAAAAAATGGTTTTTCGTATAAATGCACAAACTGTGCCTGCCAGATAGAGGCCTTTGAAAAACTACCCCTCGTGTCTTTGCGAGGAGCGAAGCGACGCGACAATCTCTGTAATATTCATGAGATACGGGCCAGCCGCCTGACAGCACAATTTTTTATGAAAGATATGGAGAAGACACATGGACACCTCTTCAAACCGAAAAAGGTGGAAAGAATACGAAAAGATACAAACAAAAAACAGGTATGATGTCCCCGGATTTCAAAAAATGAAATGGATGCTGCATAGATAGCAAACGATTGTACTCTGTCAAGTCAGATTAACTGATTATGCCAGCTTATGCAAAGGTTAAGTCCGACAGGCTCCTAGCAGTCTGTCGGATTTAAGACCGACACACGAAGCAAAAAATCAGTCGAAATTCAAATCAACATGCTGAATTTACAATATAATAGTCGATATTTATTGAGTTTTATGGTATTTAATCCATGT
>JBDKUX010000030.1:0-58958 GCA_039679455.1 Smithella sp.
ATACGGATAAAGTAAAAGAACACTTTCTCAATCCGCATAATGTCGGTGAAGTTGAAAATCCGGATGGAGAAGCGGAAGTTGGTTCTCTGGCCTGCGGCGACGCCTTGAAGCTTACATTCAAACTCGATGAGAATAAGAGAATCAAAGAAGCCAAATTTAAAACATTCGGCTGCGCCAGCGCTATTGCGTCATCTTCGGCATTAACTGAAATAATCAAGGGGATGACTCTGGAAGAAGCGCTGAAGGTGTCCAACCAGGATATCGCTGATTATCTGGGAGGTCTGCCTCAGGAAAAAATGCACTGCTCCGTCATGGGCAAGCAGGCTCTGGTAAGGGCAATCGAAAATTACAAAGGCGCTCCGGTCCTGGAAGCGGGGGCAAAAATTATATGCGAGTGTTTTGGGGTTACTGACAAAGATATTGAACGGGCAATCCGGGAGAATAATCTGTCAACGGTGGAGGAGGTGACAAACTACACCAAAGCGGGCGGCGGCTGCGGCAATTGTCAGGAAGCCATCCAGCAGATCATTGACAGTGTGAGAAGTGAAACGGTAACGCCGAAAAAACCGAAACTTACCAATTTGCAGAAAATCCGGCTGATTGAAGAAACGATCGACCGTGAAATTCGGCCTTCATTGAGAAACGACGGCGGCGACATTGATCTGATCGATGTTGTCGGCAATCGGGTTATCGTGGCGACACGCGGCGCCTGTGCAACATGCAAGGCCGCGGATATTACCTTGAAAAATTTTGTGGAATACAGGCTCAGAGAACTTGTTTCGCCGGATATTACGGTTGAGGAGGAAGCCAAATGAAAACTGTCTATTTCGATAATAACGCCACCACTCAGGTTGCCGCAGAAGTGCTGGATGCGATGCTTCCTTATTTCCGTGATTTATACGGCAATCCTTCCAGTATGCATACTTTCGGCGGCCAGGTGGGACAGAGAATCCGGGCAGCCCGCGAACAGGTCGCAGCGTTGATCGGCGCCGATCCCGATGAAATAATATTTACGAGCTGCGGGTCGGAAAGCGATAATACGGCAATCCATTCAGCGCTGGCAACCCAGCCCGAAAAGAAACATATTATAACCAGTCGTGTGGAGCATCCGGCCATACGTGCGTTATGTGCTCATTTGGCGACGCAGGGATACCGGATAACTGAACTGCCGGTGGATAAAAGCTGCTTGCTTGATTTGGAAAGTCTGGAAAAAAGCCTGACCCCTGATACGGCTATCGTCAGCCTGATGTGGGGCAACAACGAAACCGGGGTAATATTCCCGGTGGAAAAGGCCGCCGAAATGGCTCATGAGCGAAGCATTCTTTTTCATACGGATGCCGTCCAGGCTGCCGGAAAAATTCCCATTAATCTAAAAAACAACGCCATCGACATGCTTTCCATATCGGGACACAAGCTGCATGCGCCTAAAGGAATCGGTGTGCTTTACGTTCGCAAGGGGACCAAGTTTTCGCCGTTTCTGATCGGCGGTCATCAGGAGAGAGGACGCCGGGGCGGAACCGAGAATTCGCCAAGCATTGTCGGTCTGGGAAAAGCCTCTGAACTGGCGGCCCAAAACATGGAAAAAGAAAATACATACGTCAAAGGCCTGCGTGATAAACTGGAGCGAGAACTTATAAGCAGGATTCCTCAAAGCCGTGTCAATGGCGATACGACTAAACGGTTGCCCAATACTACCAATATAAGTTTCGAATTCGTCGAAGGTGAAGCAATTCTGCTGCTAATGAATGAACTGGGTATTTGCGCCTCTTCGGGATCGGCCTGTACATCCGGTTCATTGCAGCCGTCGCATGTATTGAGGGCGATGGGTGTGCCCTTCACAATGGCGCACGGTTCCATCCGCTTCAGCCTGAGCATTTACAATACGGAGGAAGAGGTAGATTTTATTATAGATAAAATGCCCTCAATTATTGAGCGGTTGCGCGGAATGTCGCCTTTCTGGAAGAAAACTCAATAAAGGAGCAGAGCATTAATGAAACCTCCATCAGAGAGAAAGCAATGCAAAGAAAATATAGAATCGGTTAAACACTCCCGGAAAGATATTCCCGGTATCGTGGATAAATTAGTTTCTACCTGTAATAAAAAAGGTTGTTTTGATCATGTCAGTGCTGAACCGATACCCTATCGGGATGCCATCATCGATGTTTTGCGACGGGCAAGCCGTATCCTTTATCCGGGATTTTTTATCAAGACCAGACTGGATGAAAATAATGTGGAATATTATTTAGGCCAGGAAGTGACAGGATTGTTTGAAGTGCTATCCGAACAGATAATTCTGGCGATACGTCACGATTGTTTGCGCCACAACCTTCCTTGCGTGAAGTGTGAGGAACTGGGGCATGAGATTACCATAAAATTTCTTCATTGTTTGCCGGAATTACGGAAGATGATGGCAAAGGATATTATCGCAGCTTACGAGGGAGACCCGGCGGCAAAAGGTTACGATGAAATAATATTCAGTTATCCCGGTCTTGTGGCAATAACAGTTTATCGGATAGCCCATAAGCTGCATAGCATGAATGTACCGTTAATACCTCGGATAATGACTGAATATGCTCACAGACATACCGGTATTGACATTCATCCGGGCGCTGATATCGGAGAAAGCTTTTTTATCGATCATGGTACGGGTGCAGTTATTGGTGAAACGGCGTCTATCGGCAAACGTGTTCGTATCTATCAGGGTGTTACCCTGGGTGCACTCTCTTTAAGTAAAGCAGAGTGCAAGCGCTTGAGAAACAAAAAACGTCATCCGACGCTGGAAGATGATGTTATCATCTA
This sequence comes from Smithella sp., assembly GCA_039679455.1. Classification (GTDB taxonomy): domain Bacteria; phylum Desulfobacterota; class Syntrophia; order Syntrophales; family Smithellaceae; genus MVRV01. The sequence continues at coordinate 2,800 of JBDKUX010000030.1, forward strand.
TGCCAATGCCACTATTCTCGGCGGTGAAACAGTGGTTGGAGCCCGTTCAGTTATCGGCGGCAATGTCTGGCTAACGCATTCCGTCCCTCCCGATACGGAGGTGTTTATCGAAAAGCAGGATCTGATTTTCGGAGAAAAAAGGTATAAAAAACAAGCCGTGAAAAAAGTTTTCGCTAAAGGAATTTCCGAATAGCTCAGAACAAGGGGTTGCAACCACCTCTGAAGTGTGGCAAGCCCCCCCCCTGTTCAATATTTATTTCAAGCCCCATTTGTATGGCAAATCCGGCGGCTCCAGCCAGCCAAATTTGCTGTAATAGATGGAATCTTTACGCAATAAATTGGAACGGTGGGCGGCGTGAAAATCATTTTTGCCGAACCAGGCGGGATAAACAATTTTACCGTGAATCGGCATTTTTCCCATCCGGTTTTTGTATCCGCGCCTGACCCATTCTTCCAGTGACAAATTGTAATAAAGCTTTAAAGCATTAATGTGTCCGCGCCACATTTTGACTGCCGGATGATGCCTCCAGCCGCCCCCGTATTTGATGGCCCGAATGATTTGATAAGCCTCTACTCTCTGCTTCCCGAGGCGCCGGGAATCAAGCGCTTGCAATGATTTTTTGAAGTCGGGGTAGGGTAGAAATGTTTGCATTTATTTATTATATATCATAAATTTATTAACTAAAGTATTAAGGTTTAAATAAATGAAGTTATCCACGAGATCAAGATACGGAGTCCGTTTTATGACGGCACTAGCCTGTGAATATGGAGCTCATTCGCTTTTATTGAAAGATATTGCTGAAAGTGAAGGAATATCGGGAAAATATCTTAGCCTGATCGTAATTCCCCTGCGCGCTGCCGGCCTGATTAATTCGCTGCGTGGAGCCCATGGCGGATATTCGTTGGCCAGGGATCCGCAGGAAATAACACTATGCGATGTTGTGGAGGCCCTGGAAGGGGAAACATGCCTTGTTCGTTGTGTCAAGCAGCCGGCATTTTGCGATCGCTCCGCCGTCTGTCCTACCCGAGATGTCTGGAAAGTTTTAGGCGATAATATTCGGGAGACGCTGAAAAGCGTTACACTTTACGAACTTGCTAAAAAGAAGAAAGAAAGCAATAACAAAATAAATACTAAGAAGACTATAAAAAATATAAAGAACTAATCGAGGGCCGCTTATGGATATTATTGATAAAATTAAAAAATTAAAAAAAGAGAAGAATGCGGTTATTCTTGTCCACAATTATCAGCTGCCGGAAGTACATGACATCGCCGACTTTCTGGGTGATTCTTTGGGCTTGAGCATTCAGGCGGCAAAAACGGATGCGGATGTGATAGTGTTTTGCGGTGTTCATTTTATGGCGGAGACGGCAAAGATATTATCACCGCAGAAGAAAGTTTTGTTGCCGGATAAAAATGCCGGCTGTCCAATGGCGGACATGATCGATGCGGAAAGCCTGAAAGCTCTGAAGGCGGAGCATCCGGGAGCTGTTGCTTTGTGCTACGTGAATACATCGGCAGCGGTAAAAGCTGAGTGTGATTATTGCTGTACTTCGGCCAACGCCGAAAAAATGGTAAGGCACATTTTAACTCAACATGAGGAAATTATCTTTGTTCCCGATAAATATTTGGCCCAGTACGTATCTTCAAAAGTTGGACGTAAATTCATACTGTGGAATGGTTATTGCCCAACCCATGCCGGCATTTTGCCGGAACATATTTTGCGAGCGAAGCAGCAGCATCCGCAAGCTAAGGTAATTGTTCACCCGGAATGCAGCCCTGAACTAACGGCTCTTGCCGATATAGTCACCTCTACCGAGGGTATGTGCAGATATGTGAAGGAATCGGCGGAGAGCGAGTTTATCATAGGTACGGAAATCGGTATAATCTACCGGATGCAAAAGGAAAATCCTGGGAAAAACTTTTATCCGGCATCCGACAAGGCGATCTGTCCAAATATGAAGCGCATCAATCTGGAAAAGGTTCTCTGGTCGTTGACGGATATGGTTCATGAAATTACCGTGCCGCAGGATGTTATGGATAAAGCGAGGCTATCAATCGAAAGAATGCTTCAGATAGTCTGATTACATTTTCGTGTAGATAGAAAGGAAAGTTAAGTTAGTATGAGCAAAAAAGCATTTGTATCCAGCAAGATACCTGCAATCGGACCTTATTCTTCCGCTGTCGAAGCCAACGGCTTTATTTTTTTATCCGGCCAGATACCCGTCAATCCTGCAACCGGTGAAATTATCAGTGATATTAATGATGCCACGCGGCAGGTGCTTGTCAATATACAGTCTCTGCTGGGAGAGATGGGATTGACTTTGTCTAATGTAGTCAAGACAACAATTTTTTTAAAAAAAATGTCCGATTTTCCCGTGGTTAATGAGATTTATGCCGGATTTTTTGCACAGGAACCACCGGCACGCTCCACAGTTGAAGTCAGCGACTTGCCTAAAGGAGCTCCTTTGGAAATTGAGGCTGTTGCGATTAAAGGATAGGGTAAATTTCCATCCCTTTACTCATTCAATATGCCGGATAAACCGGCCTCATCGATAAAGAATGTCTGCGGACAGTTGCCCGTCTCATGCGCAGGAGGAGAAACAAGCATATCCTTCATTGCTCCTCCTCCTGCGGGAATGGGATTGGCAAGATAAACCCGGACTTCCACCAGCATGTTTACTCCATCCGTTTTTGCACAATGCAATTTGAGTGAATTGCGGCTGCCCTCACCGAAATCTTTTTCGAATTCTTTGAAAAGATCATCTGCATCGACAATACTGCCCACATTGGCGGATATGTACTGGCCCATGGAAGAGCCTGCAAAGCTGGCCGCAAGATGGTTGGCGGTGGCAAAATATTTGTCGGCACCCATCCCCGAGCATGTCCCATGTTTATACCATTCATGACGTTCCAGGCACGATGCAACGCCGGGCATAGATTGGATCAGATCTTTTTTTGTTTCGTTCGTCAGATTCAGGGAGGGCATTTTGCACCATTTATTTGCGTTATCCAGTTTTTTTATGGATTTTTTGACGCCGCAGAATCCAAAGGTATGGTTTATGTCAGTGTTCTTGTTCGGCCATAAACCGTGAAGGGCGAGATTCGTGGCATCATATCTGTCCGGGGTTTGGGCTTTGCACTCCTTTTTATCGGGTTTTGTTTCACAGAAGGCAGGCTGCCAGCTTAGCGCAAGAACGTAAGAATCAAACTTTCCTGTGCTCGATTTCTTATATTTTTGATCCTTGGCGAAAGATGGAGAGACCAGAACAAAAAGAACAAGCATGGTAAAAATCAAAATTTTTTTCGTAATCGCACCAGTTCCACATGCCGCTGATAGTTTCTTTTGCCAAAAAACATTATTCATAAAGATATCTCCTTTTAATAATTGACTTCCTGCAATGCAATAAAAGACGCCCGTGATATCTCCCGGATTTTCGATCATCTTAAGTTTATTGCAAAAAACGAAATTGTTGTCAAATTTTCTTATGCTGAACGGAGCTGTTCCTATATCAGCACAGTTTATCTGTATTTGACATTTTAAAAATAAATAATTGACATGGAAAAGGAATATCCCTATATTTTCGTGCTAGAATGTTAAGTCTCGTCAAATTAAATTAAGCAGATACAAGAAAGTAGATGTTTCTCATCCGGAGGTTTCATGGGGGATTCGATTGTTCTTAAACAATACGCTTCTGCTGTTTGTGAAAAAAATATAAAAGTTGTCATTTATCCGGCAGTTGCGGGGAACGTCGATTTGCCTGATTCATCATTTGGCAAAAAGGAAAACGAAGATGATTTTATCCTGTTAACCCCGGATCAACAGCAGATAATTCTCAATAAAAATCAGTTAATATCTGATAGAGTAATTTTGCTGGATAATCCGCGGTTAAAGACTTTGCTGGAGCCAATGTGGCCGGAATTGACGGGATCAAATATTACTTTCAACATTATCGGCAAACGCGCCGCGCTTTTAAAAGTTACGCAGAACGGTAAAGATATTATTATTGATGCCCATTGGAATTTGTTCATTCCGTATTTTTATCAGATAAAAATTCTTCCCCTGGTTCATCCCGAGATTTTGGATATATTTGCCGGTGCGGTTTTTCATTATGTGGCTTTGGCCATGAAACACCCCAGAGTGGCAAAAAATGAGTTGAGGAGCATTGTTTTAGACAGTTATAAATCTCAACCTGAACTTTTATTGGCTTCTCTGGATGTCTTCAACAAACCTAATATTTATAATATTCGCCCGACAAGAATATGGCTGGAAAGAATAACAGTGACCAACGACAGATATCGTTTGCAGATAGATGTTTCCGAAGCCCTCAATGCTTCTTTTATCCCCCGCGAATTTCTGGAAGAAACCACGTGCTTTATCCATAAGGTTGTCAAAAATTATGCTTTCCGCTACGTGGATTATCCATGGACGCAGCATTATAAAATCACAGCCAGTAATAAATCAGGAGTGAGAATAGTAACATACAACGGCCAGGACATCATAATTAATATTCATCCTTTGATGAATCAGACCCAATGGAGGCCGGTGCTTTATATAAGCCTTGGATATGCAATCATGCGCGCCATCCTGCAATCATCGGAGCGGGATGATAAGAAGGAGAATATCTATTTGGCCATGATGAAGACCTGGAATCGCTATCTGAGTCTGGACGACGCTGCGGAACAGCAAAGTGTGAGGGAGTTCTATGGCTTGCCCCTGCTGAGCGACGAAGAGCAGTGCCGTATCTGGTCGGAGGGCATGCTCGGCAAGAATAACCTGGAATGCATCGATGATTTTAATATGCTGATGAACTACTCCGCCAAAGAAACATTTGTGGAAAGGTTGAGAGTTCTGAACGAAGCCCGTTACGGGAAAAAAACGGGCGTTTATTTTGAGCAGATGTGGAATGCAGTCCGGAGCATGAACACTTCTTTGATGAAGAATAATATTAACTACAGCAAATTGATTGAAGTATTGCGCAATGACAATATTGATCATCTGCAATTGGCTGAGTTTTTGCGGACAGGCCGCCTGGGCAACAGGTATGTTGTGGATGTCGGCGAATGGCATTTGTTGAAAACGCTTCTGTACGATTTGATCAACGCACCCAAAGTCTTTAGAAACGATTACAAAATGCTCTTAAAGGTTCTGACGAAGGTAAATAAGAGCCTGATTGTTTATATCTGGACGTTAGGACTTGATCATGATGAACGTTATGAAATGGTCAGCGCATATATCGCCAAGCTGATGATTGATATTTTCGTATTTAACCGTGTAAAGATATATGAAATCGTTGCCGATCCTGTGGAATGCCTGGAGGCCGAGGCCGTGACGGGATATCTTCTGAACTGGGCCAGTCTGAAACCCGAAGAATGGCGTTTAATCATTGAAGGGATTGTATCGGATTTGCCGCGCAATGTAGTGCAAAATTTAAGCATTCAAACACCGGAAGATGTGGATAAGTTGACCGGTGTATTGACTATCCGCAGCAGCGGCCTTTTTGGTTTTTATCTGCATCAGGCCTATCGGTGGGGAAGCATAGGGGATCCGGTCACTGAAACAATTCGTTCCAAATTTCCAGAGATACTTAAAAAAGCCCAGGGAGCCATTCAACCGGCGAAGAGGACGCTGGGCGGAGCGATGCTTCTTTTACTGCTGGCTCAGATAATTTCCGACGAGCGGGACGGATATGCGAAAAATATCACCATTACAGAAGAGGAGAGGCAAATAGTCCGCGACCTTATCAAGCAGTGCGGCGACTGGAATGAAAAGCATTTTGTCATAATGGTCGCCGGTATAGCGGCAGGTTACATGGGCGATATTGACGGCTGGATATTGCAGCAGTTTGATTCGTTAATGGGACGCTATGACGGCGGAGATCGTGTTGTATTGCGTTCCGTCGTACAGTTTGATGTCGAAAATTTAATTGATCGTGCTCTGACTACGGCGAAAGATGGAGAGGAAGCAGCTTTATTGAATAAAATTGAACTTCTCTGCTTCGGGGTTGATCCTGTAGTCAGCGATCAGGCGAACAAGGTGCTCCGGACCATGGCCTCCCGTTATAGTATTCAACTGCCGGATGCGGCTTTAAAGAGAAAAAATATCCGCGATCTTGTGCTGGCTTTATATCAGCGGATGAAGACAAGGTGGTTGTGCGCGTAATTTGTCTAATGAAATCATGAATCTAATTTTACCTTCCGGTAACCGGCCGAGTATGAGATCGTCCTGCCGATAGAAATAAAATCCTTCTGCAGTCCGGCCATAATTTCCGCGGCCGACCCCACGTCAGTTCTTCCCGGATAAATGTCGTAACGGTCTTTATAAATCTCCGGCGTAAAATCAGGCATAACAACGTTGGCGCCGGCCAGCAGGGCCTGAAGCCTTCCCCGGGAATGAAGCGTTCCCAGGGCGGTTGTAGCCGGAATATTCGTGTTGCGGGTAATCAGACGAGCAAGTGCTATGACCCGCAGTGTAAGTTCCAAAGCATCGTTTTCCAGGCCGGCAAGAGGTGTGTCGGGATGGGCGATGAAAGGTCCGATTCCCAGCATATCGGCATCCAGCTCTTTCATTAAAAGAAGATCATCAGCCAAAATCTCCGGTGTTTGACCGGGCAGGCCCACCATGTTTCCCGTTCCGGTTTCGAAACCAAGTTTCTTCAGTGTCCACAGGCATTGTAAACGATTTTCCAATGTGCAGCCGGGACGCAGATATTTGAAAATATCGGCTGACGCCGTTTCATGTTTTAAAAGATAACGATGTGCTCCCGAATCATAAAAAGACTGATAATCGTCAGAACTTCTTTCGCCGATGGATAAAGTTATGATAAGGCCGGTTTTGGCTCTGATGCGTTCAAGAAGTTTACAGATAATTTCCGTTGTATAAAATGAATCCTCGCCCGATTGGAGCACCACCGTAGGAATTTGCATGTCTTTTATTTGCTGTGCTGCAGCGACAATTTCATCTTCGGTCATTCTGTAGCGGCTGAGCTTCCGGTTGCTGCACCGCAGGCCGCAATAGAGGCAATTGCGTTCACAGTAATTGGAAAATTCAATGATGCCGCGCAGGAAAATTTCATCACCAACCTGTTCTTTTCTGACGGCGTTGGCGGCGGCGAAAAGATCAAACGAATATTCGCCGGGCATTTTGAGAAGTTCGACAATATCCTTGCGGCTTAAGGCGTTTTCCGATTTTGCTTTGGCGATCAGGTCATCAATATGGGCACTGTATTTAGATATATACATCGCGTTTTCCGTCTTCGATTTGCTTAAGTTTGCTCATAACTGATTTTCTTCTTTGCGGTTTGAAATTTTTATCAAGCATCTGCTGGATCAGTTTTTCACCGGCGGTGCGTGTTTGAGGACTGGCGTAATCGAGCAGGTATTCCTTAAAAGTAAAAAGGGCATTGGTCTGACAGAATTTTTGAATCAGGCCTGGTTTAGCCAGATCCATAAAATCTTTGCCGGTGCGTCCAAGTCGGTAGCAGGCTGTACAGAAGCTGGGAATGTGGCCGCGTTCGGTAATGTCCAGAATAACTTCGTCCAGCGTGCGGGTATCTCCCAGGTTGAACTGGGCGGCGCGGAAGGCGTCGCTGGAGTCTTCCTGATACCCTCCGGGATTGGTGCGCGATCCGGCGCTGATTTGAGAAACTCCCAGGGCAAAGGCTTCGGAACGCATCGCGGCATTTTCCCTGGTACTTAAAATCATGCCTGTATAGGGAACAGCCATGCGGATAATGGCGACAAGCTTTTTGAAATCATGATCGCTTACCGGATGCGGCGGTTTGATTGCCGCCGGGGCATTGAAGGCAGGCTCCAGCCGTGGTATGGAAATGGTGTGCGGGCCGACGCCGCAGTCTTTTTCCAGCTGCCGGGCATGCAAAAGCAGTCCCATAACTTCATATTTATAGTCATAAAGTCCGAAAAGAGCGCCGATGCCCACATCGTCGACGCCGCCTTCCTGGGCGCGATGCATCGCTGTGAGGCGCCACGCGAAGTCCTTCTTGGGGCCGCTGGGGTGCATTATTTTATAAGTCTCATGATGGTATGTTTCCTGAAACAAGACAACCGTGCCGATGGCTGTCTGCTTCAATAGCTTGTATTCATCGGCTTTCAGCGGGGCGATTTCCACATTGATACGCCTGATCTCGCCACCTTTTTCCGTTTTAACACTGTAAGCAGTTTCAATGGCTTCCATAAAATATTCCAGACTGGAGCGGGTAGGGTGCTCGCCACAAAGCATGAGCAGCCTTTTATGGCCTTCACGTTCCAGTACCTGTACTTCTTTGGCGATTTGCTCCATTGTCAGGGCGACGCGGTTGAGTTCCTTGTTGTCGCGGCGAAAACCGCAGTACAGGCAGTTATTGGAGCAGAAATTGGCGATGTAAAGCGGTGCAAACAAAACAAGGCGGTTGCCGTAAATATCTTCTTTGATTTTGTGCGCCGCCTGAAAGATCATGCCGATAAGTTCATCATCCTCTGTTTGCAGCAATACGGCAGCATCTTCGGGGGAAAGACCTTTGAGCTCCAACGACTTATCTATAATCTCCCGGACCCTGTGGGGATCGGGGTTCCTAGCGTTATCCAGTGTAGCTTCAATTTTCGCGTCATCAATAAAATCTTTAATCATCTTGATACTCCTTACGCTTTGGTCAGAGCTGATTTGACCTGCACTCCCGCTAATGTTCCGAGCTTGCCGGTCAGAGCGCCTATTTCATCTGTGGAGGCATGAACAATAAGAGCGATAATGTTGAGATTCTTGGGCGCGTGGGGAATGCCCATCCGGGCGATAATTATATCGCCGAATTCACTGAGAATCCTGTTGACATTTTCCGACTGAACGGCCCTGTTGGTGATAATAATCGTAATGGTTCCGATGCGCTTGTCCATGTTACCTCTCCTTTTCCCTGTCATACAGGAACCGGTTGTTATCCGGACAACAAAAAAGGTTTGATCCTGGAAGAATCAAACCTTTAATCAAAATTTATGTGTTAAAGATTTCAGACTTCCCTCAAGATCAGAAATATCCTCTCTCTCAGGTAGAAATATTTTGAAGTTGCAAGTGACTACTGACACAAATGCATGGCTTTGTCAACTCCAATCGGTTAGCTTTATACTTTGAGTCCCCGCGAGCGGGCCAGTTCTTTTATCTTGGTTTCGATATCGGGGCTGGACTGCATCAGCCTTTGGAGATCATTGCGAGTTATTTTATATACTGTCGTACAGTCTTCCATAGCCCTGATATCAGCGGTTCGCTCTTCAGTAAAACCAGCAGCGGTAAATTCACCGACCATGGAGGGAGGAGTAAAGACAATATCTGTGCCGGGAATTTCCAGGATTCCATGAGACAATACATACCCGCAATTTTCAGTTTCTCCTTTTCTTATTAAATAATCCCCTGATTGCAAAGAGAACCTGTTAAGAGACAGGGCAAGGTTTGTCTTTTCCGTTACGTCCAGTTGTCCGAATAACAGGGTACGGCTCAGCAGTTCTCTTGCTTCCGCCAGATCATAAAAACGTTTCTTAACATCCGGATTGTCATTTAAAAATTCATTGATTACATTGGCATTGAGTCCGACAATAATTCCATAGGTTAATGCCTTTACGTGGGCCGACCTCTTATTATGGCCGGAGATAAAAACATTTTCCCCGAAAAAGTCGCCCGAATGCAAAACGGCGACTTCCTGGTTATTGCTGATAACCGAAAAAAGACCAAAACCGACAATAAACAGGAATTCAGATGCTTCCATTTTTTCCTGTAGAATCAGCTGTCCCGTTGCTATGGGACGGTAAATTGCCGCTTCCCTCAGTATCTGCGCCCAGCGACCTACGTCAATGTCGGGGAAAGGTTTCAGGAAACTGTCTATTGCCCGGCTGATAATTGATGCAATGCTGAGGTTTTCAAACGGAAACAGATGGTAAGGCTCCACGAAGGAGAAATGAAGTGGAACATCGGCCGCTTCATTTTGCCGGTGGCCCAAAAAAGTTGCCCGGACATCGTGTCCCATAAAATCCTGCAGCGCCGGATGCAGGCCGGCCTCTCCGCCGTCGGCAATCGTCACATCGCCTTCAAAGACGCTCATGATTTGGCTATATCTTTGGTCGGAAATAACTCCCTCGTCCAGCATGTTACGGGCGCAGGACATACCCACGGTGTCGGAAGTTATTTGAACCTCGGTAGGCAGTACATCACTGCGCTGTTTTTTCCGGACTTTGACGGCGATGCAAGGTATGGGATGGGACGTGTATTGAAAGAAAAAGTCAATGCCGTAAATGGTTGTCCATTTTTCTATCGGTATGGGGTGAAACTCAAAGTATTGTTGGATCGTATCCTGGGGTACATCGAGCTGCCAAGATAGAATATCCAGCGTCATTTGGTAAATATCTCTGGCAGTATATATGCGAATTTTTCTTCCCCTGCGGATGAGCTTCAGCAAACCTCCCATGTGGTCTTCATGACAGTGAGTAAGAATTAATGCGTCGATCTCGACGACGCTGATCCCCGTTTTGAGGGCGAGCAAATCCCAGAAGGGGCAGCAGTCAATCAATACGGCAAGACCGTTTAAGCGAAGAACCATGCAGGTGGTCGGACCTTTTGATTGGAAAGGCGATCCGTATCCCAGCACCTGAAGGGAGAAGGCAAGGGCGGCGGGAAATCCACCGTAGTTGGGAGGAACTTCCCAGACCGGTTTTATCGTCTCTTTTTCATTTGGCGAAATGTCCAATTCCTGGCAGTAACCGGTTTCCAGGTCACGAATGGTAAAGAACATATTTCTTGTTCTTTCCACGGACCATTTGTTCGGCAAAATATTTCCCAGTTGATAACATGACAGCATTTGTTCCAGGGGGATCAGCTTTCCTTTTTTATCCTTGAGGGAAAAATACTTTTTTTCTTTCAGGTACTGATTGAACCAGTTGGGTTCAACTGCAATACTTTTAAAAAAGGTCTTTTCCGGCCCCTGAAAAGTAAAATTTATTAATTTAACGATGCGGTCTAATTCTGTTTCCGTACCGCACAGGGCGATCTTCTTCTTAACGGACATATCGCCAAGATCAAAACCACCGCCTTTAAATAAACTGCAAAGAAATATAAAGTCGAAAGGATTTAGTAGCCTGTCTTCATATGAATTCATGCCTCCATGAACCATAATCTGCGGCCAGGGTAGATCTTCTTCGATAATATTTTGATGATATCCGGCAAATCCGCCAAAAAGGACAATATCTCCTTTAATCCTGCATAAAGCGGTGCATGGTTTACGATCCAAGATTTCGAAATCTGGAACAATTTTCCTAGTTGTTGTTACATTCTTGCCGGTCATAACGATTAAGAATTGCCTTTTCCTCTATCAGGAATAACTTCTCATTGTTGCTTTTATCACATGTGAGGTTATAGTTCAGCTATTTTTAAATGAACGACTGCAAAAAATTACGGAAATAAGTAGATAACATTTTCTCAGGAATTTGACTTCCGGCAAAAACTCCATCTGTGATAATTATTTTTCCTTCAATGTCTTTTCCAAGGCATGGAGAGCTGAAGGGAAGGGGGCCAGGCTGCGCTTGATCACGCCCTGCAGAAAAGAGATGGCGACTCCATAATTGGTAATTCCCACACCGGCTTCCCGGGCCTTGCGCAAACGGCTCAGCATTTCCCGGCGCGTCAGCATGCATGCGCCGCAGTGAATAATCAGTTTGTATTGATCGAGGTTGTCCGGATAATCCCGGCCTGCAAAAATATCAATCTGTACATCAAACCCAAGATATTGCTTTAGCCAGCGTGGAATTTTCACGCGGCCGATGTCATCTTCCAGAGCATGGTGCGAACAGGCTTCGGCGATTAAGACTTTGTCTCCAGGCTGCAAGCGATCTATAACCGCAGCGCCGCGCGCCATGGCGGCCAGGTCCGCTTTCTGCCTGGCAAATAATATGGAGAAGGTGGTGACGGGAATATCTTTTGGAACATCGGCGGTTACTTTAAGAACGGCCTGAGAATCGGTTACGACGATTGCGGGTAGACTTTTCAGGTTGGCGAGCGCCGCGGATAATTCCCGTTCCTTGACAACCAGCGCCGCTGCGTCATTATCCAGGGCATCGCGGATTGTCTGTACCTGGGGCAGAATAAGCCGGCCTTTAGGTGCCTGTAAATCTATGGGAACAACGAGAACAGCCAGCGAACCGGGCGGCAGTAAATCGCCGATGAGCGGCGGTGCGGCAATAAAATCAACAGGTATTATTTCAGTTATGCGCTGTTTTAAATCGTTCAGGAATTTATTGCGGCTGGCCGAGTCCGCGCAGGAAACGGTGATTGCACGCCCTGTTTTTTGCTGCAGTGCTTCCAGGTAATCCGCCGAGGGCGATTTTAAATCAATTTTATTGATAATGGCCAGCATGGGTATTTTTCTTTTTTTTGCCTCCGTGAGAACCGTTTCCTCAAACTCGCTCCAAATGTCGGGTTCCGTAAGGAGAAAAATAACATCGGCCCGGTCAAAAATTTTTCCTGTTTTTTCCAGACGGGCGTCGGCAAGCTGCGAGGTGTCATCAAGACCGGCGGTGTCGAGAAAAAGAACCGGTCCCAGCGGTAAAAGCTCCATGGCCTTTTCGACAATATCGGTTGTTGTCCCGGCTATGGGAGATGTGATCGCAATGTCTTGTCCGGCCATGAGGTTAAGCAGGCTGGATTTACCGACATTGGTTCGTCCCATGAGAGCTATGTGCAGTCTATTACTTTTGGGTGTCTTTTCCATATTCTCTGTGTCCTAAAGCAGTTAAACTGGCAGAAGAAAATATTTTTTCCACAACTGATTTTCCCAGTTTCTCTTCTAAAAAGTTTCGCATATTTTTAATGCCGGTTTGATTGAATTCCGCTATTAACTTGGTTGCCCGTTCATAACCGGTTACAGGCAGGAGAGCGGTAATAATCATCGGACTGTGTTCAAAATACACCCGGCAATTATCGCTGTCCGCCGTTATACCGCGCACATGAGCGGCAATAATTTTATTGATATTAATCAGCAAATCGAGCGATTCCAGGAGGGCATGAGCCAGAAGTGGCAGGAATTCATTGATCTGGAATGTCCCTCGGGCGGCGGTATCATTTATGATGCCATCATTGGCTATGACTTTAATGCCGGTCTGTATTGCTGCTTCCAGCAAAACGGGATTTACTTTTCCAGGCATAATTGATGAACCTGCCTGCAAACGGGGAAGTTTGATTTCTCCCAGCAGGTTCATTAAGCGCAAGTCGTTGGCGATTTTCTGCAAATTGACGGCATGGGCCTTGAGAATTCCGGAAACTTCCACAAAGGAATCGGCATTGGCTGTTTCTCCCAGCAGGTTTTCTGCACGGGACAATCCCAGTCCGGTCACTTCTCTTAATTTTTCGACGACCAGAAAAATATAATTCCTCGGTGCGGTAAGGCCGGTGCCGACAGCAGTACCTCCCAGGTTGACCACGCGCAGACGCTCCTCGCATTTGAAGGTCCGCCAGCGATCACGCGAAATTGCTTCAGCAAATGCTGAAAATTCCGCCCCCAAAGTAATGGGAACGGCTTCCTGCAATTCCGTTCTGCCGATTTTAATGGTACTGCCAAACTCTTTTTCCTTTTCCTGAAAAGCGCCCTGCAGGTCAGCGATGGATTTTGCCAAATCGCGCAACCGGTATATCCCGGCAACTTTAATCGCAGTAGGATAAACGTCATTTGTGGATTGATGGAGGTTTACGTCGTCAAGGGGTTGAATTAAAGAATAGTCGCCTTTTTTACCGCCCAGAAGTTCTATTGCCCGGTTGGCGATAACTTCGTTGAGATTCATATTTGTCGATGTTCCCGCACCTCCCTGCAAGGCATCAACGGGGAATTGATTGGCAAGCCGCCCTTCGAAAATTTCGTCACAGGCCCTGATAATCGCTTCAGATTTTTCAATATTAAGATAGTCGGTTTCATAATTGGCCAGACAGCAGGCTTTCTTAATCAGGGCAATACTTTTAATAAGACAGGGATTGACTTTGAGGCCGCTGATAGGGAAATTGGCAACAGCTCTCTGTGTATGAATACCCCAATAGGCGTCAGCGGGCACATCCAGTGTGCCCAGAAAATCATGTTCGGTCCTCATGTCCGGCATAAAGGCGGTTCACTTTTGTAGAACAAGGGGTTGAAACCACTTGTTTTGTTAAATGGAAAAAAAAGAGGTTTGCTCTGGCGAAACAAACCTCTTTTGATGATCTCTCATTTTAATGAGAAACTTTAACTATCTTTCTTCTGAGGCAGTTCAGTTCCTCTCTGCTTGTATTTGGTATGCAGGAGTTCATGAGATTTATGCCCCAAAGGTTCCTTTAAAAACTTGTCGTAAAGGTTTTTAACGGAAACATTCTCGTGTGACTGGCGTGATTTCTGCACTTGTCCGTCATCACGATAGAGGGCGGCAGAACGCAGTGTCCTTATTTCGTTATTGGTCGGGATCGGTTCGCCGCCGCCGGCAATGCAGCCTCCCGGACAGCACATGATTTCGATGAAAGCGTAATCGGCGCTGCCCTCACGAATCTTATCCATGAGCTTGCGGGCATTGCCTAACCCGTGAGCAACTGCAAATTTGACGTCACCCAGCGCTCCGACCTTAACCGTTGCTTCCTTCACTCCTTCCAATCCGCGTACAGGAGTAATATCGAGGCTCGGGAGATTCTCGTCGGTAACAAGATAATAAGCCGTACGCAATGCAGCTTCCATAACACCGCCGGTTGCCCCGAAGATTGTAGCAGCGCCGGTGTACTCGCCCATCGGAGCGTCGTAATCTTCATCAGCCAGATTGACAAAATCAATTCCACCTTCTTTAATCATGCGGGCCAGTTCGCGCGTAGTTAATACATAATCTACATCCTGGTAACCGCTGCTGTTCATTTCGGGACGCTGGCATTCAAATTTTTTCGCCGTACACGGCATAATCGAAACGGAAACGATGTCTTTGGGATCAATACCTGCTGTTTGAGCATAGTAGGTTTTAGCGAGCGCTCCGAACATCTGCTGTGGAGATTTACAGGTGGAAAGATGATCCACTAATTCAGGGTAAAAATGTTCGCAGAATTTAATCCAGCCGGGGCTGCACGAAGTTATCATCGGCAGTTTGCCGCCTTCTTTCACTCTCTTCAGCAGTTCGCTTCCTTCTTCCATGATCGTTAAGTCTGCAGTGAAGTTTGTATCGAAGACTTTATCAAAACCAAGCCTCCGCAGAGCTGCTATCATCTTTCCGGTAACCAGAGAACCGGCAGGCATACCGAATTCTTCGCCGAGCGCCGCGCGAATCGCCGGAGCTTCCTGAACAATAACATGTTTGGTCGGATCATTCAGAGCCTTCCAGACAGCATTAATATCGTCCTTTTCATATAATGCTCCTACCGGACAGGCCATGATGCACTGGCCGCAGGCAACACAATTGGATTCGATAAGCGGCAGGTCAAAAGCGGGGACAACTTTAACTTTACTGCCGCGATTAGCCGGAGTTAACACACTCACAGTCTGAATCTGTTCGCAAACCGTCACGCAGCGATGGCATTCGATGCACTTGCGGCTGTCTCTTACAATAGAAGGGCTGGAGTGATCGATCACACCTTCTTTGGGGAATTGTGTGTAATCGAAACGAACTTCTCTTAAGCCCACAAATTCAGCTACTTTCTGCAGTTCGCAGTTCCCGTTTCTGATGCAGAAATTACATTCCTGAGGATGATTGGCGAGCAGCAGCTCCACCACCATTTTTCTGGCCTGACGGACTTTTTCTGAATTTGTATGAATGACCATACCTTTGCTTACCGGGAAAACACAGGCTGCGATCAAACTGCGCTGGCCTTCAACTTCCGTCATGCAAACACGACAGGCACCGGGAGTATGTTTCGCTTCCGTCCAGGCGCAAAGGGTAGGTATTATAATTCCATTTTGTTTGGCAGCTTCCAGAATGGTTATACCTTCCTCGACTTCAATTTCACGATTATCAATAGTCACTTTAACAGTTGACATAGAAATATTCTCCTAATTTAAATATTAAACGGCAGCATCGCAACGCAGGCAGCGGCAAGCTTCCTTAATAGCGTCTTCAGCGCTGAATCCTAATTCCACTTCGGCAAAACCGGCTTTCCTTAATGCGGCTTCCATTTCCGGCATGACCATCTGAGGTGTTTCTATTGATTCTTCATCAATTACCAGCGGTACATCTATTATTTGCTCAGCCGGTTTTTCGTAAGCAGGTTCGCCGTTTGCCGCACGAATAGCTGCATCGATATCGTCGGCGGCCTGGTGACCGGCGGCAATAGCGGCAATGACAGTATCGGGACCGGTTACGGCGTCGCCACCGGCGAAGTATTTTTCATTCGGTGTCCGTGTTTTATAAACGTTGCCGACAGTGAAATTATCCCACTTGTTAACACCAATGCTTTGTCCTTCGGCAAAGCTCATATCCGATACCTGACCGACGGCTGCAATAACTGCATCAACCTCCAGTGTAAACTCGGATCCTTCGATAGGAATAGGTCTCTTGCGGCCGCTGGAGTCAAAGTCACCCAGAGTCATTCGCTGACAGGTAATGGAACCGACCTTATCGCCGGCGGCGTTGATTTTCAACGGAGCAACAAGATATTCAATTTTAATTCCTTCGTGCTCGGCAGCAACAATTTCTTCTTCCGCTGCAGGCATATCCTGTCTTAAACGACGATAAAGGATGGTCACTTCCGTGCCCAGACGGAGCGCAACACGCGCAGCGTCAATGGCCGAATTTCCACCACCGATAACGGCTACTTTCTTACCTAACGATTTTTCACCTTTAAGCCATTTCTCTTCATCAGCGTTGAAGTCACGCAGGAACTCGACGCCTCCGAAAACATTCTTCAAATCTTCACCGGACACCTTCATTCTCTGACTCTTGTGGGCGCCGACAGCCAGATAAATATTATCGAAATCTTTTTCCAACTGGGCAAATGTTATATCGCGGCCCACTCTTGTGTTTAATTTGATTTCCACTCCCAGAGCCTTGATATCATCAATTTCCCCTTCCAGAATATTGCGGGGCAGACGATAGGCCGGGATACCCCAGCGAAGCATACCACCGGCAAAATTGAGTTCTTCAAAAACTGTTACTTTGTAACCGCGTAATGCAAGGTCGCGGGCGGCAGTAAGTCCGGAAGGACCTGCACCGACTACGGCGATCTTTTCTTTTCTGGTTACGGCTACCGGTTCAATCTTGGGCCGTGGTGCGTTGTCGGTAATGAAGCGCTTCAGGAATTTAATCGCCAGCGGCTCATCCAGATTGCCGCGGCGGCACTTGGACTGACACTTGTGATCGCATACCCGGCCGCAGACTGACGGGAAAGGATTGGTCTGCAGCAGAACTTTATAGGCATCTTCAAATCTGCCCGCTCTGATGAGGGCAATGTAAGAAGGAATATCCATCTCCACCGGGCAGGTATGCTGGCAGGGTGACTTGAAAAGTGCGGTACAAACGGCTGCTGAACAGCGATGATTACGAATATGGTCTTCATATTCATGGCGGAAGTAGCGAAGCGTGCTCAAAACAGGATTGGGAGCAGTTTGTCCCAGTCCGCACAAGGCCGCATTTTTAATGACTTCGGCCATTTCTTCCAGAAGCTCGATGTCTCCTTCTTTTCCCTTGCCCTGTGTAATATTGGTCAAAATGTCCAGCATGCGCTTGGTGCCTTCACGGCAGGGGGTACATTTACCGCAGGATTCATCCTGGCAGAAATCCATGAAGAAACGCGCCATATCCACAGCGCACTTGTCTTCGTTCATTACGATCAAACCGCCGGAACCCATGATGGCGCCCAATTCGGCAACCTTTTCATAGTCAACAGACGCATTGAGATGCTGCACAGGAATCATACCGCCGGAGGGACCGCCCAGCTGAGCGGCTTTGAATTTCTTTCCTTTGGGAATGCCGCCGCCGATATCATAAACTATCGTGCCTAATGTGGTTCCCATGGGAACTTCTACCAGACCTACATTGCTTACATCTCCGGTCAGGGCGAAAACTTTTGTTCCTTTGCTCTTGTCGGTGCCGATGGATGAATACCACTGGGCGCCGCGTAATATAATCTGACCGACATTGGCCAGAGTTTCCACGTTATTCAGAATGCTGGGCTTCTGCCACAGACCGGCGACAGCGGGGAAGGGAGGCCGGGGACGCGGCATGCCTCGTTTGCCTTCAATGGACGTCATCAATGCTGTTTCTTCGCCGCAGACAAATGCGCCGGCGCCCTGATAGATTTCCAGATGGAAATCAAAGCCCGTACCTAATATATTGTCGCCGAGCAGCCCTGCTTCTTTAGCCTGGGCGATAGCTATGGTTAAACGATGAATTGCCAGGGGATATTCAGCGCGGCAGTATATGTATCCCTGATGAGAGCCGATAGCTTTGGCTGCAATCACCATTCCTTCGAGAACAGCATGGGGATCGGCTTCCAATACGCTTCTGTCCATGAACGCGCCGGGGTCGCCTTCGTCGGCATTGCACAAGACGTATTTTATATCGTTTTTAGACTGGGCGGCAAACTTCCATTTCATACCGGTGGGGAATCCTGCACCACCGCGTCCGCGCAGACCGGAATCCAGCATTTCCTGAACGATCTGTTCCGGAGTCATTTCGGTTAATGCTTTAGCCATACCGGCGTAGCCGTCACGGGCGATATATTCTTCCAGTTTTTCAGGATCAATTAAACCGCGGTTCCTCAATACGCGCAATTCCTGGAGGGCGAAGAAAGGGATGTCCTGCATTGTCGGAATAGTTTCATTAGTATCCGGTACCCGGTATAAAAGACGTTCTAAAATTCTTCCCTTGACCAGGTGTTCTTCCACCAGTTCGGGGATGTCAGTAGCTTGAATTGAAACATATATGATGCCTTCAGGATAAACGACCATGATGGGGCCCAGGGCGCAAAATCCATTACAACCGGTTTCCACAACTTTAATTTCACCGGCAAGGCTTCTTTTGTCGAGTTCCTCTAACAATGCCTTTTTTACATTAAGACTGCCGGAAGATTGACAGCCGGTGCCTCCACAAAGTAGTAAGTGTGAACGAAAAACTTTCATTTAGTCAACATCCTCCTTAAGAAATGATCATGCCCTGTTGTTTAATGGGCATGATGGGCAATAACTTTACTTTATTACTTCAGCGCCTCTGGCCAGAACGAAAGGCATTTGAATTTCTCCCTCCAAAATGTGCCGTTTGAATATCTGTCTCATTTTGGTGGGATTCACATATTCGTATTTAATCGGTTCCTGATTTAGTATTTCTACTGTAACCAGCGGTTCGCGGCTGCAAAGACCCATGCAGCCCGATGTTGTCACAAAAACATCGTTAACTTTGGCTTCATCTATTTCCTGAAGCACTGTGTCCATAACTTCTCTGGCTCCCGAAGCAATGCCACAGGTTCCCATATGCACGGTAATTTTTACTCTGCGCTCGCCGTCCCTCAGAGACATGTCTGCATGAACTTTTTCCTTTATCTTTTTAAGATCATCTATAGTCAACTTCGCCATCGGCGGTTCCTCCTTCAATTATTCTGACTCGTAAAGAAATTAATTGTATTGACTCAATACTTCTTTGACTTTGGCAGGTTTAACCCGTCCATGAACATTTTCGTCGACAACAATTACCGGTCCCAAACCGCAGGCGCCCAGGCAGCGTACGCTTTCCAGGGTGAACATTCTGTCCGGGGTAGTTTCACCCTCCTCAATGCCAAATTCTTTCTTTAACGTGTCGGCTAATGCTTTACCACCGCGAACGTAACAGGCTGTTCCCAGGCAAATACGTACGGTATGTTTGCCGCGCGGGGTCATGGTAAAGAAAGAGTAAAAAGTAACTACTCCATAAACACGACTCAAAGGCAGATTTAACCCTTCGGCAATCTTTTTTTGCACGGAAATCGGCAGATATTCCAAAGAAACCTGAGCTTCTTCCAGCACAGGGATTAATCCACCTGGTTTTCCCTTATACTTTGCAATAATTTCATTGAGCTTGTTTACCTGTTCGGGTGTAAACTCTTTCAAAAGTTCATTGTCTTCCGCTTTCATCCAATCCCTCCTCAATATATTTCATTTAGGCTTCTATTTTTATTTCGCGAAGTCCTTCCTCAATGACATCCCGGATGTACTTGATAATCTCGGGATGATAAATAGGTATATCCTCAATTTCATTACGTATTAGGCGCGTATCCAATTTGAATTGCCGGTCATTATGCCAGTGGTCGTAAATAAAATCAATGTCTGAATTCGCAACGATAAGACTGATTAATGTAGACGATATGTTTCCCAGTGGCTGCCTGTCTATATGGTTCAGTCGAAAAGTAGCTTTTACTTTTGTTCCTTTACCGGCTTCCGACTGCAAATCCAGTTGGCCGCCGGACATCTGGGCGGCATCCGTTAAGAGAGGCAGCCCCAAACCAACACGCCGCACATCTTTTGTCGTATAAAATGGATCCAGAGCCCTGGTTATATCTTCTCCTTTCATTCCGCAACCGTCGTCGCTGATTTCAATGGTCAGTAAATTCTTCGCGGAATCCTCAATGACGGAAATAACGATCAGTTTTGCGCCGGCCCGGATGGAATTTTCCGCAATATCGAGAATATTCTGCGCCAGTTCAAGCATTTTTACTCCCGAACACAGCGGCCGTTTTGTCGGGCAAAAGCCATTTTTAATTCGGCAACAGATACCTCCTGCAAAATAATTTTAGTTGCCGCCTTGCCGATATCTTTTATGAAATGAGCATCCGAGGAAGTTATGAATGAATAATTGCTCAATTCCGGATATTTTATTCTTGCTTTCTCGATTCCAGTTGCCGGAGTTACTTCCAGTGCGTCAAATTCCACATTTTCGTCGATAAAGCCCAGCTGACTCAAAACGCTGAAGCTTTCCCTGTCTATATGCGCAGCTATGGCCAACCCGTTAAACTCATGAATGTGGCTGATTAATTTATCCAGAGATAAATCAGTCGCCCCGATCAATAATTTATTATTCAGATCTTCTACTTCGCCAAACTCATTAACGATAGCCTGGACGCCAAAACGTTCTTCATCATTTTCTCCGGCAAGATGATTATAAACGATTTCTTGCAGTCCGGCCAAGTTATCGAGAGAATCAAAAATTGCAAGTATATGTACTTCTTCTGTTGTTGTAACCTCCATCCCCGGCAGGATATTTAAATTCTTGCCCCGGGCCGCATTCATTACGAATGCCGCATTTTCCGAGGAATTGTGATCGCAAATGGCCACAAGATCAAGCTTAGCCTCCAGTATTTTTTCCACTAAAGCTTGGGGATGCATATCCAGGTCGGCACAAGGTGAGAGGCAGGTGTGAATATGAAAATCACAATTAAAAGTCTTAAGCATCGTCTTTTGCCGGAAAAAGTGACCGGAAATTTATTTTTGTTATAGCCGCAATCGAAATTCAATCTTTTTCAGCCAGAAGATTATAAACCTTTGCTGACAATTCAAATGCACTTAAATCAGAAATCATAATGGGAATATTTTCCTGGGCGGCTTTTTCCAAAGTATCTTTTGCAGGCTCACAGGAATTGACCAAGATAATTCCTGCGAGATCTTTAAGACTGGCGACAGCAACAATATTCTGGTGCACTTGTCTGGTTATCCAGATATCTCCTTCGTGTGAATTGGCCATAACATCGCTTAATAAGTCTCCTGTGTAACCTCCAGAAATATTTTTTTTAAGGTTATCTTCCGCAGACCTTACCTTTAAATTTAAAGCTTTAATTATCGCTTCAGTATTCACAATAGAACCCTTAGGAACTTTTAATGTATCTTAATTACCATCTTTAAGGAAGTTCCTTTGCCGACTTCCGAAATAAGATCAAAGTGATCAGAATAGCTTTTGATATTACAGAGTCCCATGCCGGCGCCGAAACCCATTTCTCTTATTTTGTTGTCAGCTGTGGAATAACCCTCCTGCATGGCCAGTTCAATATTAGGTATTCCGGGGCCTTCATCAACCGCCTCTATCTGAATGATGTCAGAAAGTACTGTTAGTTTTATTACTCCCTTTCTGGCGTAGGAAACGATATTAATTTCCGATTCATAAGAAACAAGAGCGGTTTTCCTCACTATGTCATTCGGAAAATCCATTTGTTTTAAGATGGACTTTATACTTGTTGATACAATCCCGGCGTAACTAAAATTGCCGCCTTCTACATAAAAACTACGCTGATATGGTATGTCTTCTGTTGCTTCCACTTTTATCTTTTTTCTAGGCTGCCAACCATGCCCTTTGTGTAAAGCAGCCCCGCCGCGTCAAAGAGAATATGTTTAGTTGCCAAAATGGGTATTTGTAATTCTTTAGCTAATTTAACAGCTTCAACATTCGGCTTTTTCCCACGTACTATGATAATAGCTGCAATTTCAATGATATCGGCAGTTCTTACGACCTGGTCATTGGTGAGGCCGGTGAGCAATAAACTGCCGGGTTTAGCAAACGCCAGGACATCACTCATTAAATCAGCCCCAAAAGCAGTGGCTACCTCCATATCCAGCATTTCTTCACCGACAATTACTTCTGCATCAAGGATTTCTTTTACGTCGCGTAGCTTCAAAAGGTGCTCCTTTTAGAAAAACATAACCGATATTTTTCGAATGCTGAATATGATAATTATAAGACGAATTATTAGGCTGATTTGCTATCACAACGCATTCTTTTTTGTCAATAAAATTGTATATGAAATTTGCAAATAAAACTGCGGATTTTTAATAAATAATGAAACAAAATTGTGCGATTCAAGAAGATTTCATCCAGTCTCGACTGCCAAGCATTCTGGCAACCAACATCGAGGCGACGTTGTCTCCGGTGGCGTTGAGCATCGTAGCCGGGGCGTCAACAAGAGTGCCGATCATGGTGATGACGGGAAATGCCTCCGGCGGGAAACCGTACAAGGATATGATTAACAATTCGCCAATTGTGCCGCCGCCCGGGATGCCGCTCACAACAACGCCGGTCAGAAGAGCAATTCCCAAAGCGGTGAGAATTGTTCCCGTTCCCGTGAAATCCATGTGAAATAATCCGAATAAAAATGCTATCTTCAAAATCGCGGCAAGACAGGAGCCCTCCATATGAATTGTAGCCCCGATGGGAATAACTACTTCGCTGATATCTTTGGGTACACCTGTTTTATTGGCGGCGGCCAGATTGGCGGGGATTGACGCCATACTGCTTCCAGTGGCCAGAGCGGTCAACGCTGGAGGGATGATATTGCTCCAGAATCGGCGTACGCCCTTTCTTTTTCCGGCAATAAATGCGTAAATGGTGAAGGCGATAAAGAAATATAAAATGGCGGTGGGATAATACAAAATCATCGCCCTCATGTAAGAGCCGAGTAATTCCGGACCGAAAACACCGACCAGGTAGGCAAAATAAGCGCAAAGACCTACAGGCGCATAATACATAATGAAGGAGATCAGCTTCATCATGACATCACTCGCAGAGTTTAAAAAGTCAGCGAATTTTTTCCCCCGCTCACCGATAGAGGAAGTTGCCAGCCCCATCAGGATGGAGAAAATAATCAACGCGAGCATGTTTTTCTTGGAAATAAGTTCCGGGAAGTCTGCGACGGCAAAAGCTTTCACAATCTGTTCAGAAGTTCGAAAGTGTTCGATATTCGCCGCTGCTGGTGAGCTGAAGCTTACTCCTGCGGATGGCGGATAGAGCTGAACCCCGATAATCATAACGATGGAAGCGATCAGTCCCGTAATAATAAAGACCAGCATCATCGCCGACATGATTTTGCCCAGACGCCGGATATCCGTCATGGAAGCGACGGCGGAAGAAACAGAAAAGAAAACCAGAGGAACAATCGCCGTGAAAAGCAGATTGAGGAAGATATCGCCGAACGGTTTGAAGACCATGGCGTCTTTTTTGTAGATAATTCCCAGAACTGATCCAATAATGATGGATGCGATCAGAATTATCGAAAATCCATAAGAACGAAGAAAGGACGGCAGTTTTATTTTCATCTGATTCATTCAATCACGAAATCGAAATAAGTATTCGGATAGTGTTCATTAATAAGCGTATAGTGCCACCATTCCTTCTCAAAATTCCTGAACCCGTATTTCGTCATCAGCGATTTCAGAAGCATTCTGTTGAGTCTTTGCTGGAGGCCGATGCTTTTATTTTCGGTATGGGACAGTTCCGAGAAACAATCGAAACCGGTTCCCATGTCAATGCTGTTATCCTGGAAACGCGCATTTGCTGGCAGGTAACAGGCTGATAATTCCTGTCCCGGAATATAATCCGCCTGTTTGGGTACGGGTACAGGAACAATTGTCAAATCGATCGTACTGCCGCGGCTGTGCCCTGATTTGCTGTCGATGTAGCCGTCTTTGAACAGATTTCTCTTGTCGACTGTAGGATAGAATTCCTTTTTTGTTTTGGTGTTTTCAATTTCCGTTGCCCATTTAACGAAATGATCCACGGCCCGTTGCGGGCGATAACAATCGTAAATCTTTAAAGAAAGAGAAAATTGGGCGAGCTCCTTCTGCACTTTCGCTAGTGCGGTCGCGGCTTCTTTTGTAAGGATGCATTTGCCAGCGTTATAGCCTTTTACCTGCTCTCCTAAAAAATTATGCGGACCGAAATAACGGATATCAAGGTCAACATCCGGGATTACGCTTTTGATGTCGACAAAGCCTTCCGGCATCCTTGCGCAGGCAGTACAGGCGCCAGCGGATTGCAAAGTCGAAACGGCAAGAAAAAGAAAAAAAAGAAATACAAGCTTTGATTTCATGGAATCAACCTTTCTACTGTATTTTTCGTTCCCATAATGATCAGAGGCCTTGCCTGCGGATCAAGCCAGTCGAGAATTTTGATGATGTTGTCTTCGGAAACTGCGACGCAGCCTTCTGTGGGTATATTTCCCCCGCGCCAGACGTGGAAAAAGATTGCGCTGCCATGCCCTTTAACGACGGGAGCGGTGTTGTACTCAATAACAAATCCGTATTTATAAAGATCGTCGTCCCGCTTCATTTTTTCGTAGGACACCGCTTTTGTTTGATCTTTTTTAACCCAGCGGTTGTAATCATCGGCATTGACGTCATCGATCCACAAATCATCCGCCAGCGCCTGCCGGTAGGGCATTTTTGTCCGCATGGCTTCGCCGTAGCCGAAGGCCGTTTTGAGAGCGAAAATGCCGGAAGGAGATTTGCCGTCTCCCTCCCGTTTTTCATCAGGGGCGGCAAAGCCGTTTTTACCGATTACTCCGTTCATTGATTTCTCAACGTATTCCCATTTACCGTCGTTTTTTTTCAACAGAAAAACGTTGACAAAGGGAGATTGGGAACAATTATTAGTTACTATTAAAGCCTGTGAAGAATCGTTGATCTTCAGAGAATTGACGATGAATTCATGATCATTCTTCCGGATGAAAGGCGTGCAGGAGGCGGTCGATAAAAAAAACGCAAAAAAAATGATATATAAGTTTGTAATTATCAGGAGTTTCTTTTTTTTCACAGGATAGTTTGATTCCTTTGCCGCTGATATAATTGAATGGCTAAAGTATTAAATATGAAAATACGGATTGATGCAAGTAAAAGAGGATAAAAAAGGCAATAAAACAATTGACTCTTAGTCATAATAACAGTATAAAATATTCTTCAATAAAACGAGAAACTGGTGACAGCCTCTCTCGCTCATGTCCCAAGCTGTTTTCAGTGAAATCATTCCAAATTATCTTGACATGCGTTGTCTCTCACGGCATATCTGCATGTAAAATGATGGGTGATATTTTTCGGATTTATTAGTTTATTTTAAGGAAGGAAGTCATGTCTGTAAAACTAAGAAATATTAAGAAGATACTGATTGCCAACAGAGGTGAAATTGCTTTGCGTATAATCAGGACGGTGAAAGAGCTTGGTCTGGAGGCAATCGCCGTTTATGAAAAGCCGGATTCAGAATCAAATCATATTCGATCTGCTGATGATGCAATAATGATCGGAGACCGACCCCGTAAAGAATATCTCGATATTGATAGGATAATCTGGGCTGCCCGTAAAAGCGGAGCCGACGCCATTCATCCCGGTTATGGCTTCCTCTCGGAAAATGCCGATTTTTCGGAAGCTTGTGAAAAAGCAGGTATAATTTTTATCGGTCCTCCGCCGCAGGTGATTCGAGACATGGGCAATAAAGTCGTTGCCCGGGGTATTATGGAAAAAGCGGGCGTGCCCACGATTCCCGGTACGGGTGATCTTGCTCCGGGAGAGGCCGGAGCATTACAGGCGAAGGAATTTGCTGAAAAATACGGTTATCCGCTGATGCTTAAGGCGGCCGCCGGCGGCGGAGGCAGGGGGATCCGCAAAATCGCGAACTGGGAAGAACTGAAGATCCAACTGCCGCTGGTGCGGGCCGAAACGCGCACCGCCTTCAACGATGATAGGATTTACATCGAAAAATGTATTGAATCTCCCCGTCATATTGAAATACAAATCCTTGCCGACTATCATGCAAATGTAATTCACCTGGGGTCGCGAGACTGTTCAATTCAGCGCCGTCATCAGAAATTGCTGGAAATAGCGCCGGCCGATTTGCCGCCGAACGTCCTTGAAGCCATGTACGATGCCGCTATTAAAGGCGCAAAGCAGGCTGGGTACGTAAATGCGGGAACAGTCGAGTTCCTGGTTGATTCCAAAACCGATGAATTCTGGTTCATGGAAATGAATACACGCCTGCAGGTTGAGCATACCGTGACGGAGGAACTGACGGGAGTCGATATCGTCCGTCAGCAAATCAGGATCGCCGAAGGAAATGTTTTGGATATTCCGGCGGAGCGCGTGCACATGCTGGGCAAAGCAGTCCAGGTCAGAATCAATGCCGAGGATCCGAAAAATAATTTTATGCCCGAGGGAGGCAAAACCCTGGAAGTATATCACTCACCGGGGGGGCCGGGAGTCAGACTGGACGGTGTTGTTTATCAGGGTTACCGTATTCCCACCGACTATGATTCATTAATGGTTAAGATGACTGTGCGCGGTTATAACTGGGAACAGACTATCCAGAGACTGAAGCGGTCGCTGAATAACTTCCTGATTGTCGGGCCGAAAACAACGATTCCCTTCTACCTCGCTATTTGTGATGAACCGGATTTCCAGGCAGGGAAATTTGATACAAGCTACCTCGAAACTCATCAACAGTTATTTGATTATCCGGAACAGGAGCGGGAAGTAGCGAAACTGACAAAATTAATTGCGGAGATTCATGCCCGGGCAATGAATCCTTATGCATATTGATTTATTTTTAAGAAAGCAGGGTTTAGTATTTTATGGAAAAAGCATCACAAAATGTATTTGACGAAAGAGTTACTCCCCGTGAACTAAGAGAAAAGGGCGCAAAATACATCATTGATAAACTCAAACGCAACGAAGGTTACTATGTCACCAACACGGAAAGAGACCTTTCTCAGTCCGATTTTAAAAATCGAATCATGCCCCACACGCAACTTCTTGTGGCCAGGGAACGCAATACATCCGGCTTCTTCTCCCTGGAAATATCTGGAGGAGCATCCGTGCATGTAGATATGTTGCGCAAGCAAATGAACCCGCTGGAAAAGTTGCAGGTTTTGGCGGAAAATATGCCGGACACATTATTTCAAAATCTTTGCCGTGGTATTAATTTGTTCGGCTACCGGCCTTATCCGGAAAATGTCATTCGCCTGACCGTGCAGAGTTTCGCCCGTTATGTTCATGTCTGGCGGGTATTTGATTTTTTGAATCATATACCCAACATGCTGGCGGTTTTTGAGGAAGTCAAAAGAGCAGGTTGCATTTTGGAACCTTCCATCTGTTTTTCCACCGGTCCGGAGCACACCGACGAATATTATGTAAAAAAAGTCGGTGAAATCTTAGATGTTACCGGGGAAGACATAATCCTTTGCATTAAGAATCACGGCGGCCTGGGAACGCCCCGCCGGATCGGCCAGCTGGTTAAGGCGATTTTGAACAAGTATCCGGATTTGCTCATTCATTACCATGGCCATAACTCCGACGGCAATGATGTGGGAAGAATAATCGAAGCCGTTATCAACGGAGCGAAGATCGTTGATGCCTCCGACCACGCCTTTACGGGTTTCTTTGGTCCGCCGCCGATTATTACAGTGGTGGATTCCCTGGCCGAATACGGATACAGAGCCGTGGGCTTAGACAGGCAGGCAGTCGTAGATGCATCCAATATTTTACGTCCGGAAAGAGAACATTATCGTGATTTTGAATCACAATTTCTTGGTTTTGATCCTACGGTGCAGGTGCATAAGCTTCCCGGCGGGGCAACCGGATCCAGTTTTGAGCAAGCCGTCAAGGGCGGTTTTTTATCCCGCATGCCGGAGATCCTGCAGAAAGAATTACCCCGTGTGCAGGTAGAATTGGGCAACTGGTGGAGTGTCACCCCCGGTTCACAAATACTCTGGACAACGGCAGTGAATAATGTCTTGAAAGGTGTACGATACAAAGATGCCAGTGATGATTTAAAAAATTTGATGTTGGGCAGGTATGGAGAGCTTCCGTTTTATAAACCGTCCGATGAGATTTACAAAGCAGTGTTCGGAGCGGATTGGAAAGATTATGTGGATTGCAATTACTGCTATCAGAAAATTGAGAATGTTGATCTGGATGTAGAAAAAAAGATTTTGGAGCGTCGTCTGGGGAGGCAGGCTTCCGAGGACGAACTTGTATTATATCTGCAGCATCCCAATGATGCCGTCAACTTTTTCAAGTTTGAAAGCAAATACGGGAAAACATGGGTTTTGCCCCCCTATGTATGGTTTAAGAAAGGCGGCTTCAACTTAGGGGAAAAATTCGAAATTACGGATGCGTACGGGAAAGCGCATTCAATTGAAATAGGACCGCAGCGGAAAACAAAGAGCGGCGATGCTGTAACTTATTTTGTCGTCGATCATCATACGGAGCCAATCTATACGGAAATGGAACAGGAAGGTGAAGGCAGGACAGGTTCCTCCGCTCAGTTGAAGAAAAAAGTATCTATTTCCGTCAAGGAACTTGCCGATCTGGCCAAAGCAGGCGATATACGCGCTCAACTGTCGGGAACAGTAAATGAAATACCGGTTTCTGAAGGAAATGAAGTATCGGCGGGGCAGGTTTTAATAGTTCTGGAAGCAATGAAGATGCTGACAAACGTAATTTCTGAAATAAACGGAAAAGTCACCGAAGTTATAGTTTCACCGGGTGACAAGGTTGATATCGGCGACTCCTTAATGACAATTACAAAGTCTTGATGGACTCGTAAAAAGTCACAAAGCTCACAATCTTCAGACGACCTCGCAAAAAAAAGTCACAGGCAAGACGCGCGAATACCTAGGAATGAAGCGTACTTAGGGTACGCTTCATAGCCTGCCCCGTGCTTGACTCGGGGAGGGATGAAGCGCAACACAGCATCCAGCCTTTTTTACAAGGCTATCAATAATTTCTGCTTCCCATTACTGCTGTAATAATGTGGTGGTAATGGGAAGAATCTGTTTTAAGTCTGCTTTCCAAAATGTAATAGCCTTAATTTAATTAGGTAGTTCTTGACTTCTTGGGTTTTTTTATGCTAACTTAGAAAACTAAGTTGCTGTTAAAATGACGTCGGATAGGAAAGAACGCAATAATGCCGGAAAATTTTTTTAAATTGATGATCATTCCACGGAGGAAAATACCGTGAAAAAAATATTTCTGTCTCGATCATTACTGCGTGGCCTATTTATCATTTCGGTTTTCGCCGTTCTTCTGGTGCTTTATACAGTGTATAACTATACCGGTATTAACAGGGATACAGATGAAATGACCAGGCTCAGAGCGCAAACGAAGGAACAATCTTTACAAATTCGCTATCTTGCGGCGAAAGTTAATGAATTTGCCGATCGAATGGAAGAGCTGAATCAGTATGATAAGAAAATAAGGATATTGGCCAATTATCAGACGCAGGAGGACAAAGTAATACCTCTCGGTATCGGCGGATCAAGCAGTGAAAACACAAGAATAAAAGACTTGTTCACTCAGGATCATAAAAAAATAATTACGGACATCAATAAAAGTGTCGGCAAGTTAAATGACGCCGCCAGCATCAGGGAAAAAAGTTTTGCCGAGTTATTGAATTTTCTTCAAGAGAAAAAGTCAATGATCGCCTCTACCCCTTTAATCTGGCCGGTTAACGGTTGGGCAACTTCGGAGTTCGGTACAAGAGTATCACCTTTTGGTTCCGGAATAGAGTTCCACAAAGGTTTGGATATTGCGACCATCATGGGTAATGCGGTCATAGCAACGGCTGAAGGGTTTGTGATGGAAGCCGGATACTATGCTATGGACGGCAATATGGTTAAAATAGACCACGGTCATGGTTTCACTACAACATATTCGCATTTAGCCAATATTGCAGTTGCGCAGGGAACCCGGGTTAAAAGAGGTCAGCTGATCGGCTATGTCGGAGATACCGGCCGCAGTACGGGCCCTCATCTTCATTATGCTGTTTACATAAATAAAGTACCGGTTAATCCCAGAAGATATCTGAAATAAATATTTTACAGGAAGGCAAACTATAAGATAATGTTTGCAGAAACAAGAATCTTACCTGTAACCAAATACTTTTAGTAATACTTGTTAAGATGTTAAATTCACCGGTAACATTACCGGTTTTTTTTTAAGGTGAGTTAATGCTGGAAAAGTTATTAAAAAAAATTATTGGGACAAAAAACGATCGGGAATTAAAGCGCTTATCGCTTCTTTTAAATGAAATTAACAGTTATGAACCCAAAATGACAACATTGAGTGATGCCGAGCTTCGTGCCAAAACGCCATATTTTAGAGAAAAAATAAGTGCAGGGGCCGGCCTCGATGACATTCTCCCGGAAGCATTTGCCGTGGCCAGAGAAGCGTCACGTCGGACTCTTTTAATGCGTCCGTTTGATGTGCAGGTGATCGGCGGCATCGTTTTACACGAAGGCAAAATTGCCGAAATGAAAACAGGCGAGGGCAAAACGCTGGCTGCTACAATGCCTTTATATCTTAACGCACTGGAAGGAAAAGGTAGCCATGTTGTTACTGTTAATGATTATCTGGCCAAAAGAGATGCGGAATGGATGGGCCCGATTTATGATTTCCTGGGATTAAGCGTAGGTGTTATAGTTCACGGATTGGATGATGACGAAAGAAGAGAAGCCTATGCCGCCGATATAACCTATGGTACGAATAACGAATTCGGCTTTGATTATTTACGCGACAACATGAAATTCAGCCTGGAAGACTATGTCCAGCGGGAATTTAATTACGCAATCGTTGACGAAGTAGACAGCATTTTGATTGACGAGGCCCGCACGCCTCTGATTATTTCCGGTGCATCGGAAGAATCAACCGATAAATACTATAAAATCAACCAGATCATCCCACGATTAAAAAAAGAACAGGATTATGTAATTGACGAAAAAAGCCGCACCGTTGTTTTAACGGAAGAAGGCGTAGCCCATGTGGAAAATTTTTTGAATGTAAAAAATCTTTATGAACCGCGCAATATCGAAATTGTTCACCATGTCAATCAGGCGCTGAAAGCGCATACGTTGTTCCGGCGGGATGTCGATTATCTTGTGAAAGACGGAGAGGTTATAATTGTTGATGAGTTCACGGGAAGGGTAATGCCGGGAAGGCGTTACAGTGATGGTCTACATCAGGCGCTGGAAGCCAAGGAAAAGGTAAAAATTGAGAGGGAAAATCAGACATTGGCTTCCATCACTTTTCAAAATTACTTCCGGATGTATAAGAAACTTGCCGGCATGACGGGAACTGCCGATACGGAAGCGACCGAATTCAAGAAGATATACAATTTGGATGTAGTTGTTGTTCCGACAAATATGCCGATGATCCGCAACGACGAAAATGATTTGATTTATAAAACAGAACGGGAAAAAATTAATGCCGTTATTGAAGAAGTTAAAGCTTTAAATAAAGAGAAACGTCCTGTACTGATAGGGACAATTTCCATTGAGAAATCGGAATTACTGAGCAAATATCTCACCCGTGCCGGTATTAAGCATTTTGTTCTCAACGCCAAGAATCATGAAAAAGAAGCGGAAATAGTTGCTCAGGCGGGCCAGGCGGGTATGGTGACCATATCAACAAACATGGCCGGCCGTGGTACGGATATTAAACTGGGTGACGGAGTGGCGGAGCTGGGAGGTCTGCACATTTTAGGCACCGAACGCCATGAAAGCCGCCGTATTGATAATCAGTTGCGCGGTCGGGCCGGCCGACAGGGCGACAAAGGCTCCTCGCGGTTTTATCTGTCCCTGGAAGACGACTTATTGAGAATTTTCGGCGCGGATAAAATATCGTCGGTTATGGATCGCGTCGGAATTGAAGAAAATGAGCCGATTGAACATAAGTATATTTCACGCGCGATAGAAAATGCACAAAAACGCGTGGAAGGGCAGAATTTTGATATTCGTAAACATCTCCTGGAATATGACGATGTCATGAACAAACAGCGCAAAGTGATATACGAGCAGCGCAAAAAAGTATTGGGTGGAGATAGCTTATGGAAAGATATTGAAGAAATGCTTGACGAAATAACCGATGAACTGCTCTTTGAGTATGTGGATGAGAAAAAGCATTATGAAGAATGGAATCTGAAAGGACTTGATGAAGCCATACTCAAACAGTTCAACTTGAAATTGAACATAGCAAATTCTACGGATGCGGCAGCCATAGATTCAATGCGTGAATTGATTGCACAAAAAGTTCAAGGGCTTTTACACGATAAAGAACAAAATTTTGGTAAAGAACTGATGGATTACTTGATGAAAGTAATCATGCTGCAATCGATCGATTCCCATTGGAAAGAGCATTTGTTGTCCATGGATCACTTAAAAGAAGGCATCGGTTTACGAGGATATGGTCAGAAAGATCCTGTTCGTGAATATCAACGTGAAGGTTATGAGATGTTCATGGAAATGATCTCCCAGATGAAAAGTGATACTTTAGAAAAGTTATGTTTGGTACAAATTCAGCGGGAAGAGGAAGTTGAAGAAATTCGACACAAGCAAAAGCAGGATTATATACTGAGTCGTGGAGAAGATGTGCCGGAAGTGCAGACTTTGAAGAGGGAAGGGAAAAAAGTTGGTCGTAATGATCCTTGTCCCTGTGGCAGCGGGAAAAAATATAAAAAATGCTGTGGTGCTTAAGCGATATTAAAAGGAGCAGGCATTATGGTAAATGAAAAAGTAAAGATAAGTGTCCCCGGATTTTTAGCTAATGGAATTTCTGTAGGAATAAAAGACGATCAAAAGAAAGACATTGGTTTGATTTATTCCACTGTTCCCGCAAAGGTCGCGGCTGTATTTACCAAGAACACATTCAAAGCGGCGCCGGTTTTGATTGATATGGAGCGTGTTAAAAAAGGTATTGCCCAGGCGATTATAACCAATAGCGGCTGTGCCAATGCAGCTACGGGAAAAGAAGGTTATCAGGACGCCCTGGCAGTATCCGCTGCCTTAAATAAAGAATTGAAAATAAAAGAAGAACATATTCTGGTTTCTTCCACTGGTGTCATTGGAAAAAGATTGCCCGTTAAAAAAATCGAAAGCGGAATAAGTAAGCTGGTAAAGGGCTTAAACGAAAATGGAATCGTTGACGCGGAAGAAGCAATGATGACCACGGATAAATATCCTAAAATTGCCATCCGCAGGGGAATTGTCGGCGCCAGGGATGTTACCGTTTGCGGTATTGCCAAAGGTGCGGGAATGATTGAGCCTAATATGGCAACTCTGCTGACCTATGTGATGACGGATGCACTGATAGACGCCAAGGCGTTAAACACCGTGTTTCATCAGGCAATAGATTCCACCTTCAACACGATAAGTATCGATGGCTGCATGAGCACCAATGATACAGCCATCATTATGGCTAACGGTCTGGCCGGAAATAATCCGCTCGAAAAGGCGCAGGCGCGTTTGCAGCGATTCCGAGACATGCTGTCTGACGTTTTAATGGAGCTCGCCCAAGCGGTAGTTAAAGATGGTGAAGGAGCAACGAAATTCATTTCTATCATGGTGGAAGGTGCCAAGACAAGATCTGATGCCAGAAAGGCGGCATATTCTATTGCCAATTCCAATCTTGTCAAAACGGCATTTTTTGGCGAAGATCCCAACTGGGGAAGAATAATCGCCGCCCTCGGATCTTCGGGTATTCCGTTGGAAAAAGAAAAAGTCAGTCTGTCGGTTGGCGGGTTGCAAGTATTTTCCCAGGATACTCCAGCCAACATCAGTTTGAATAAACTGAAGGGAATATTTCAAAAAGACCGGATTGATGTGCATGTACAACTTGGCGGCGGTGATAAGTCGTATTGCGTTTACACATCCGACCTTTCCTATGATTATGTGAAAATTAACGCCGATTACACAACTTGAAAGTTATATATGAAACAAATTAATAAACATTGTTTAAACTTGAATAATTAGTTTATTTATGTTAAGTGCCGCCCAACTTCGCACGTCCCCGGATTGCAGGCATGTTGCTTAAATTATTAAGTGTGCCGGGCAAGTTGATGGGGATGGAGGAAAAAACAAATTTAAGGAGAAAAGTATGTCAGTAATTTCAATGAAACTGTTACTGGAAGCAGGTGTCCATTTCGGGCATCAGACCAACAAATGGAACCCCAAAATGAAACCCTATATTTTTGGGGCGAGAAACAACATTTACATCATCGATCTTCAGCAAACAGTGGGCATGTTTCAAACTGCCTATAATTTTGTCATCGATACAATAACCGAGGGCAAGGAAATTCTCTTTGTCGGAACCAAGAAGCAGTCACAGGAAGCTATCAGAGAAGAAGCTACCCGCTGCGGCATGCCCTATGTGAATCAACGCTGGCTGGGTGGCATGTTGACTAATTTTGTTACAATTAAAAAGAGCATTGACAGGTTAAATACACTGGCCAAAATGTTCGAAGATGATTCAGTTAAAGCTTTTCCCAAAAAAGAAATCACCAAATTGCAAAAGGAAAAAGAAAAATTAGTAGACGTATTAGGTGGGATTAAAAATATGAAATCCCTTCCGTCGGCTATTTTTATCGTCGATCCCAATCGTGAACATATTGCTGTTCAGGAAGCGAAGAAACTGGCGATTCCCATCGTCAGCATTGTCGATACTAATTGCGATCCGGATGATATCGATTACATAATTCCCGGAAACGATGACGCCATCAGAGCCATAAAACTGTTTGCTTCACGATTTGCCGATGCGGTTAATGAAGGGAAGAAACGTTTTGAAGAGAGATTAACTGCCGAATCTAATAAAGAAATGCAGGAAACAATAGAAAACAATCTAGCTGAAACAGACGTTCCGGAGAGTATAGAAATGGAAAAAGAGTCTGCAGATTGAGATAAGAATAAAAAATACTTTCATATAAAATACACGTGGTCTTAATAGTTTTCAGGAGGTAAGAAAATTGGAAATATCTTCAGCAATGGTTAAAGAATTGAGAACAAAAACCGGTGCCGGAATGATGGATTGCAAGGAAGCATTGGCAGCATCAGACGGTGATTTCGAAAAAGCTATTGATTTCTTAAGAAAGAAGGGGCTATCCGCAGCAACAAAGAGATCTTCCAAAGCGGCAAAAGATGGAACCATTGCCTCATATATTCACATGGGAGGCCGTATCGGTGTAATGGTTGAGCTCAACTGTGAGACTGATTTTGTGGCGAAAACAGATGCTTTTCAGGCGACAGCCAGAGACATAGCCATGCATGTAGCAGCATCGAATCCGCTTTATGTGCGTCCGGATGAGATTCCGGAAGATGCGTTGGAAAGAGAAAAAGATATTTACCGCAGTCAGTTGCGGGAGGAGAAAAAACCGGAGAAGATCTGGGATAAGATAATCGAAGGCAAACTGAAAAAGTATTATGAAGATGTCTGTCTTACCGAGCAAAAATTCATTAAAAATACCGATATTACAGTAGGAACCCTGATCAGTAACTTGATTGCCAATACCGGTGAAAATATCATTATCCGGCGGTTCGCCAGATTCCAGCTGGGCGAGGAAATTAAGAAATAAATGGTAGCTAAAAAGAAAACCGTTTATCAAAAGATTCTATTAAAATTAAGCGGGGAAGCCCTTTTGGGAAAACAATCTTCCGGGGTAGATCCTGAAGTGGCTGATTTTATTGCCGAGGAGATAAAATCCGTCGCTGATCTTAAAATCCAGATAGCCATTGTTATCGGCGGCGGGAATATTTTTCGCGGCCTGGAGGCCAGTTCCAAAGGAATGGATCGAACATCCGCGGATTACATGGGAATGCTGGCGACGGTTATTAACAGTCTGGCGTTGCAAAGCGCTTTGGAAAGACGCGGCATTCCTACACGTGTGCAATCATCCATAGAAATGCGCGAAATTGCCGAACCGTTTATTCAACGCAGGGCAATCCGCCATTTAGAAAAAGGCAGGATCGTAATCTTTGCCGGTGGTACCGGCAATCCCTATTTTACAACCGATACGGCCGCATCTCTCCGGGCAATGGAAATTAACGCGGATGTCATCATGAAAGCCACTAAGGTTGATGGTGTATACGATAGTGACCCGGTGAAGAACAAAGATGCGGTTATGTATAAAAAGATAAGTTATATTGAAGTATTGTCAAAAAATCTTAAAGTAATGGATGCAACAGCAATATCGCTTTGCCGGGATAACAATCTGCCAATCATTGTTTTTAATATGCAAAAAAAGGGCAATATCAGACGTGCAATTTGCGGTGAAAAAATTGGTACTTACGTAGGAGAATAATATGAAAGATCAGATTTTTCAAAAGCTGCAAGGTGATATGGAAAAAACAATATCCGCTCTGGATAAATCATTCAGCCGGGTTCGCACAGGAAGAGCTTCCGTCTCTTTGCTGGATGGAATTAAGGTCGATTATTACGGAACTCCAACACCTATTGCTCAGGTGGCAACACTTTCCGTTCCGGAGAGCCGTTTAATTGTTATTGCTCCCTGGGACGCGACGGCAATTGGCGCCATCGAAAAAGCAATTCAAAAGTCGGATTTAGGTCTAATGCCTTCTAATGACGGGAAAATTATCCGGCTTGCTATTCCACCACTAACTGAAGAACGCCGTAAGGAACTGGTCAAAGTTGTAAAGAAAATGGCGGAAGAAGCAAAAGTAAAGCTGCGCAATATCCGCAGGGATGCCAACGAAGAATTAAAAGAAGCGAAAAAGAACAACAAAATTGCGGAAGATCAACTATTTACGGCGCAGGAAGAAGTCCAGAAATTGACGGATGGCAATATCCAGAAGTTAGATAAAGTTCTCGCAGCAAAAGAAAAAGAAATAATGGAAATATAGAGGTAGATGTATTATGTTATTATACAAATGGGGAGCCTAGAGCTCCCCATTTGTGTTTGATGATTGATAAAGAACAAGGGTTGCTATCTCTTGTTCTTTATCAATACCGGATTGGAGTTCATTTTTTAGATGAAAATTGACATGGACAATTTGCCTGAACACATTGCTATTATTATGGACGGCAATGGCCGTTGGGCAAAAAAACATGCTATGGGGAGAATTCGCGGCCATAGAAAAGGCGCTCAAGCTGTCAGAACGGTTGTGAGAACATGCCGTGAAATCGGTATAAAATATCTTACTTTATTTGCTTTATCCACAGAAAACCTGGGAAGGCCGGAAGAAGAAGTCTCGGCATTGATGTCGCTTCTGGAAGAGTATTTAACAAGTGAATTGCTGGAATTGCAAAAACAGAAAATAAAACTCACGACGATCGGCAAAATAGACAATTTAAGTAAAAATGTAAAAGAAAAACTTCTGGAGACAAAAGCGCTCACGGCAAACAATGATCAGATGGTTTTAAATTTGGCTTTAAGCTATGGCGGTAGAGATGAAATAATCATTGCCGTAAAAAAATTGTCACAGGATATAAACAAGAAAAAACTAAAAATTGATGACATTAACAAGGATATGTTTGGCGGATATCTCGAGACATCGTCTATGCCTGATCCCGATTTGCTGATCCGCACCAGCGGAGAGTACCGGATCAGCAATTTTTTGCTTTGGCAGCTTGCTTACACAGAGCTTTATTTTACGGACGTCCTTTGGCCTGATTTTCAAAAGGAAGATCTTTTGCAGGCAATAGCCGGTTATCAAAAGAGGGAAAGACGTTTCGGTCTGACCAGTGAACAGTTAGGGACCGTTGCGAAGTAACAGATTCGTTTTGAATAAGGGATAGACCATGGCAGGTACATTAGCAAAAAGATGGATTACAGGTTTTATATTAACCGCTTTAATCCTGGTGGTTATTGTATTTGCGTCCCCCTTTACCCTGGCGGCATTAATCGTCCTGGTTGCAGTCGGCGGCATGTGGGAATACAACAATATTGTTTTGGGGAAGGGTTTTCTTAAAGAAAAGGTAGAAGGAATATTTTTTGCCGTCATAATACCATTCGTCATGTTTTTGGGCGGAAGTCAGTTTGTTGTACCTGTCCTGGCTTTCTGCATAATACTTACATTTATTTTATTTCTTGCTTCAGTTAAAGAAACCTTATTTGATGTAATGACGGTAGCCAAAGTTGTTCTTGGTGTAATGTACATTCCTTTTTTGTTATCTTACTTCATTTTGCTCAGAAGTTCGGATAAAGGGGTTTTATGGATTTTGTTTGTCTTAGTACTGGCATTTGCCGGGGACATAACGGCACTTTACATTGGCAAGTATTTCGGCAGACATAAATTAAGCCCCATAATCAGCCCGGGAAAGACGGTGGAAGGTACAATAGGATTAATTCTGGGAAGTACCGCAGCTTGTCTGATTTTCAGTTATTACAGCTTTCCCGGTGTGTCTTTATTAAAAATAGGCATTCTTGCCTTTACAGGCAGCGTTATCGGTCAGCTGGGGGATCTCAGCGAATCCGCAATCAAAAGAAATTATGGATTGAAGGATGCAAGTTCACTGTTGCCGGGTCACGGCGGCCTGTTGGATAGATTGGATTGCATTCTTTTTATTGTTCCTTTCGTCTATTATTATCGAATTTATGTGATTGGCTGAATGAAAAAGATAACTGTTTTAGGATCAACCGGTTCAATCGGAGTCAGCGCACTGGATGTTGCAGGGGAAAATCCCGGTTATTTCCGGATTGTGGCACTGGCAGCAGGCAAAAATATCAAACTGCTGCATAAGCAAATCGAAAGATTCCGGCCGGAAATAGTTTCCGTAAGCGATGTTGCCAGCGCTGATGAACTGCGCCGCAGACTTGCTCCGGAGATCGGAACAAAAGTAGTCGCCGGCCGAGAAGGATTGGCGGAAGTTGCTTCATGGAAAAGCGCCGACATTGTTTTGTCGGCTATCTCGGGAGCCGCCGGTTTACTGCCCACCCTGGCGGCAATTGACGCCGGAAAGGATATCGCTCTAGCCAATAAAGAAACAATGGTTATGGCCGGAAATATTGTAACTGAAAAAGCGAAGGAAAAGGAAATCAACATCCTGCCGGTAGACAGTGAGCACAGCGCCATTTTTCAATGTTTGCAGGGACAAATACATAATGATATTAAAAAAGTTATATTAACGGCCTCCGGCGGCCCCTTTTTTAGATACAAAACAAGCGAGCTGAAAAAAGTAACCGTCAGCCAGGCGCTCCAGCATCCCAGATGGAAAATGGGGAAAAAAATCACCATCGATTCCGCCTCCATGATGAATAAAGGATTGGAAGTTATCGAGGCGAAGTGGCTTTTTGATCTGGAAATGGATCAAATTGATATCCTGATTCATCCGCAAAGTGTTGTGCATTCCATGGTGGAATTTGTCGACGGCTCCCTTCTGGCCCAAATGGGCATTCCGGATATGCGAACACCGATTGCTTATGCTTTGAATTATCCTGAAAGAATAAAAAATACTTTGTCGCCTTTGGATCTTGTAAAAATAAAAAATCTGGAATTTCATCAACCGGACCTGAAGAAGTTTCCCTGCATCCGGCTGGCTTATGAAGCCGGTGCCTGCGGTGGCACAATGCCTGCCGTATTAAATGCGGCCAATGAGATGGTTGTGGATGCATTTCTCCAGATGAAAATTAAATTTGTTGATTTACCTGTAATAATTGATAAAGTTCTCAACATGCATGCGGTTGTAAAGAAACCGGCTCTGGAAGAAATACTGCAGGCCGACGAATGGGCGAGGGTGCAAACAAAAGAAATAATTGAAAGGGCTGTATCTTGATAAGTTTAATATCCGTAATCGTACTACTTGGAGTCTTAATTTTTATTCATGAATTAGGGCATTTTCTCGCCGCCAGGGCCTGTGGTGTTGGCGTAGTCAAATTTTCACTTGGTTTCGGCCCGAAAATAATCGGTAAAAAAATCGGGGAGACGGAATATGCACTGTCCTGGATTCCCTTGGGCGGTTTTGTCAAACTGTTGGGTGAAGCGGGAGATGAAATGCTGCCGCCGGAAGATGAGAAAAGATCGTTTTTAAAGCAGGCGAACTGGAAAAAGATGTTGATCGTCTTTGCCGGACCTTTTTTTAACTTTCTACTGGCTCTGGTTATTTTCATCTTTATTTTCATGTACGGTGTGCCGAGTATGACGACTGAAATCGGCGAAGTGCAAAAAGAATCAGCCGCACATCAGGCCGGGCTGTTAAGCGGCGATAAAATAATTTCCATTGATGGTAAAACTATTAAACGCTGGGAGGAATTACGCCCTGTAATAGCCGAAGGAAAAGGCAGGGAAACGGAAATCATCGTTGAAAGAAAAGCTGAAAAAAAACGTTTTTTAATCAAACCGAAGGCATCCAAATCCCAAAATGTGTTCGGCGAAGAAGTAGCCACTTACCTTATTGGAGTTTCTCCCTCCGGGAAAACAGTTATAGAGAGAAAGAATCCCTGGGATTCAATCATTGCAGCTTTTGAAAAAACCTGGGAAATCAGCAAACTTACCGTTCTTGCCGTTGTTAAAATGGTGGAAGGCACGATTTCGCCGCGCACTTTGGGCGGTCCGATTTTTATTGCGCAGGTAGCAGGCGCCCAGGTAAAGGAAGGTATTATTCCTTTCATCCTTTTTATGGCGCGGCTGTCCATCAATCTCGGTGTGATCAACCTTTTCCCTATTCCAATTCTTGATGGGGGGCATATAATGTTTTACGCCATAGAAATGGTAATGCGCCGGGAAATCAGTATAAGAGTGAAGGAAATCGCCCAGCAGATCGGATTTGCCATTTTAGCGCTACTGATGTTTTTTGTAATTATGATTGATATCGAGCGGATGAACCTGCCGGTAATTAATGAGATATTTAAGTATTTCAAATAGTATGCATACTCTCGCTTTTGATACTTCTTTTAAGACCGTTTCCGTAGCAGTAATGCAGGATGATACGATTCTGTACGATGTTCTCATAAATTCCGGTTTGAATCATTCGGAAACACTGCTTCCCGCAATCGATGAAGCCTTAAAACAATTAAAATTAAAAATCGAAAACATTGATCTGTTTGCCTGCACTTTGGGGCCGGGATCATTTACAGGGCTGCGGGTAGGAGTCAGCACACTGAAAGGCATATTGCTGGCCACCGGTAAGCCTGCAACGGGAGTGTCATCTCTGGCTGCTCTGGCGTTAAATGTAACCGGCAGTGATACCTTGATTTGTCCCGTAATGGATGCCGGCCGTGGTCAGGTTTATACTGCTTCTTATATATATAGCGACGATGGACTGCTGAATCAGATATCCCCGGAGATCGTTGTTGATCCCCGGGATATTTTGCCGGATATTGATCAAAAAATAATATTTGTTGGCGAAGGTGCAATAAAATACCGTGAGCTCCTTACACAAAAAGCAAAATCAGCAAAAATTGCCTCGATTCAGCATCAGCATATCCGGGCTTGTACTGTCGGTATTTTAGGGCGTGAAAAATATCAACAAAATGAATTGCTCGATCCGGCTGCATTTGTT
Source organism: Smithella sp. (assembly GCA_039679455.1). Lineage (GTDB taxonomy): Bacteria > Desulfobacterota > Syntrophia > Syntrophales > Smithellaceae > MVRV01. The sequence continues at coordinate 44,746 of JBDKUX010000030.1, forward strand.
CCGGTATATCTACGAGCTGTCGATGCCAAACTGGGAAGGAGGTTATTTGAAAAATGAAAAAATCAATTCAATTTCAGAAATGCTCCGGTACGGAAGAATCAAGGCTTGCGGCGTTAAAAACTGTTTTGGATAAAACAAAAAAGCCGTTTAAAAGTGGCGACAGCGTAGGAATCAAACTGCACTGGGGTGAAAAGGGTAACGAGAATTTTCTGCCGCCGGTATATGCCAGGGAAATTGTCCGATGGCTTCAGTCCGACGGGATAAAACCGTTTGTTGTCGATACGACGGTTTTGTATTCCGGTGGTCGCCGCAACGGCTGGGAATCTATTAACACGGCGGCACAGCATGGCTTCACGGAAAAATATTTGGGGTGTCCCGTAAAAATCGGCGACGGCTTGAATGCAAAAGATGTTGTTGATCTCGCTGCCGGTTTTAAGCATTTTAAAACGGTACAAACGGGGAAGGTTGTTGAGGATGCCGATGGTTTTGTGATTTTCTCTCATTTTAAAGGCCATATGGAAGCGGCATTCGGCGGCTCGATCAAGAACATGTCCATGGGGTTTGCGTCGCGAGCACAAAAACAGCGCATGCACGCGGATGCCAAACCGGAACTCATCAAGGAATCTTGTGTGAGATGCGGAGAATGTGTTGATGTCTGCCCGACCGGTGCTGCCGCAATAATCAATAATAAATATCCCACTTATGATCTGGGAAAATGCATCGGCTGTGCCCAATGCATTGCCCTGTGCCCCGTATCGGCAATAAAAATAATATGGGATACCGATATTAATGTATTCCAGGAAAAACTGGTCGAAACCGCCGCCGCAATCTGGAAAATAATTCAGAACAAAACAGTGACTGTCAACGCCTTGATCAATGTTGTTACGGAATGTGACTGCCTGCCGGGAAATCATCCTAAAATTGCCGAGGACATCGGATTTCTCAGCGCTTACCATCCGGTATTGGCCGATGCGGAATCTGTTTCTTTAGTAGGCGCCGCTCATATCGATCATGCCCATCCCGGCATACCCTGGAGGCGACAATTTGAATATGCCCGGGAAATCGGTTTTAGTGATTTTTAGATGTGCTATTTCCGTTCTTTTCTTCTGATATTGCTGGTTATTTTATCCTGTGCAAGTCGGGGGCAGGCAAATGCCGAAGATCAGAAAACAGCGTCATTTCTTCTTTTAAAAAATACGAAAGCGCCGGTATCAAAAATTAAAGTCATCAACATTTTCCCCCATGATCCGGAATCTTTCACCCAGGGGCTTGTTTATCATCGTGGATACCTGTATGAATCCACCGGCCTCAACGGCAAATCGGCTTTAAAAAAAATCGAATTGAATTCAGGAAAAGTAATAAAAAGAGTTGAACTCGGAAAAGAGTACTTTGGCGAAGGCATGACGATTCTTGGCAACAAAGTATATCAGTTGACCTGGCTCAATCAAACCGGTTTTGTCTACGATTTATCCAGCTTGGAAAAAAGAGGAAGATTCTCCTATCAGGGCGAAGGATGGGGCTTAACTACCGACGGAAAATCTTTAATTCTCAGCAACGGAACTCCTGTAATTAATTTTATACATCCAGGAACATTCCGGGCTATCCGTAAGATCGAAGTCCGGGATGGAAAAATGCCGGTGAATAATCTCAATGAAATGGAATTTGTCCGGGGCGAAATCTGGGCTAATGTTTTTATGACGGATGTTATTGTCCGTATTTCGCCGCGGACAGGAAAAGTATTGGGCTGGATTGATTTAGGCCGGTTGCAGGCGTTGCTCCCGCAAGCGGAAAGAAGAGATGTTTTAAACGGAATCGCCTTCGATAAGGACAACGACAGAATCTTTGTCACCGGAAAATTCTGGCCGGGTATATTCGAAATTATATTACAGTAGTTCAGAACTTGACGGAGTGTCGCCCAAATCTCTTTGTCCCTCGCCGGAAACGTTTTTGATGAATTCTGAGGCTTCCGAAAGATTATTTCAAAACTCATCTTCGACTCATCCGGGTATGATACCGACTTTCTGCAGTTCAGCCTGGATCTTCATAAGTCCTTCCGAGACATTATCGTGGAAGTCTATGCTCAGGATTCCCGCGAGATCCGACGGCATCTCCGTCTTGGCTTTCTTGATGATACAGACGCGGTCACGACCATAGCGTCCGTAAAACCACCCCAGTTCCAGGAGAACGTTCGGCCGCGCCTGAAAGTAACTCTTGCCTTTCTTTTGCACGAAGTCGTCCGGGGTCAGTATCGCAAAAGCGTAACAGGAATCATCAGCAGACTTCTCAAATTTTCTAATCAGTGTTTCACCCGCCCCCGGCTCATCTTCGAGCACCGTTGTTTTCAGATGAAGCTGATCCTCCAGAAGGTCGCGCAGTTCACGCCATTTCGCTTCATCCTGACCATGAATGATGAATATCTTATTCCCGGTGGGGATCAGGTAGCGTTGCTCCTGGTCTGAGAAGAAGAATTGAGCACGAGTTTCCAGGCGATCCGCTATAGTTGAGTACATGTTGACGAGCGTCAGAAACATTGGGTTGAGGCTGGACGGAAGCTTTTCTACCTGACGATAATTCTGAACCGCTGTCCGGAGCAGCTCTTTGTAACAACGAATATCCCCCCGGTATCCAACGATATCAGCTCTGATGCAGGCATCCATACCACTGAAAAGAATTGGAAAAATGCTGAAGATGGGACTGTAGGCGTCGATCAATTCCTCATCCGCGGCCGGAAGCTGTGCATATTGCCGGATGATGGCGATTGCTTCATTGGAGATGACCAGCCCTTTCGCGGTCTCATCTAGGGCGTAAGCAAAACGCCCTTCCATTTGGAATACCACGGCCCGTGTTAAAGGGGTATACAGGATAACCGCATGCCTCAGCATATCTAAAACGAGTAGTTCGTCCGGTGAGGCAAGTGCTTTTCCCTGGTTATACAGCGCATCCGCAGTGCGGGCCGTCATGTCTACATCTCGAATGTTCTGGGTCACAAAACCCATCAATGACTTCTGTATCACCTCGGACATATTTTCAAACAATTTCTCCAGGTCGGTGTCGCCGGCAACTACTTCGCCTTCCAGTGGAACAAGTTCTTTGTCATCGGGCATGTTCGGGTTCTCCTTTATTTGTAGTGAGCTCCGGGCAAAATACCTTAGCTTCCGCACATAAACACAGACTGTTAAACGACGTTGATCTGCACAGCGATACCACCCAGGATTCGCCTGCTTCTTGCATCGCGCTGAACAAGGTCTGTATGAATTACGTCTCCTTTGCGTGCGTTGGGCGGTACTTTCAGCCTCAGGCCAAAGGTCAACTGCTCTTGAGGGCGCACCGAGATTGGTATTCTGGCCGCAGCACCTTCGGAGAATTTTACTTCCACGCCCTGTGGAAGTTGTTTCTTCAATAATTCAGGCCGCTCGGAAGTAAGCAGTTGCGCCGGTTCTTCTCTATGTTCGTACAGGATCAGGGTTTGACCGGCACAGTCCAGATCTTTCGTTCTAATCTTGCCCATTGCAGAAGGACCGGCTTCGAAGGGGATGATTTCCAGCTCTGAGATACGTTTGAACACTTCTGGCGAGCTGTGCATCAGACCTGCTTCCAGCTTAAGATATGCTTTGGGTCTGATCAGTTCCATATTGAAGCGCCTGCTCACCACGGACCGCAGATTCGATACGACGAAGGGCAGCACAAACCAGGTGTTGGGCTTCAGGTCGACAATGGTGAGATTCTTTTGCGCCAGATTGTTGCTTTCCCACACATGACGGCCGGCAATTGGCTGATCACCTTTAGTCAGCACAGTGGCCAGCAGGCATGCATGCGTACTTGGGGGAGGCACCAGGCTTCGCGGCCATCGGGCCTTGAGTATCACGGAAGCGCCCGGCGCCAGATCGAAGCCGGAAGCGGCGGCGACGCAGGGCAGGAAATCATTGGGATAGAGGAATTCGGTCCCGGCGTACTGCTTTACATTGAACGTTACAACAAAGTGGCGGACTGTTGCCGTTCCCCGGTTGCGAACTCGGGCATAGAACCAGTTGGATTGACCGTATTCCGGTGGTTGATGCGTAGTTCCGCCGTCATCCTTGTTGCGAACCCAGATGTCCGGCGAATTCCAGAAAGCCCCGGGCCATGCGTCCGGCCCCGTGTGCCCCGGATCGTCACGGAGCCAGACGTCCGGCGTTGACGCCGGATTGGCGAATCCATAAACAAAGCGGTGAAATGCATCCACCAGCTGTGTATTCCCTGTACGGCAGATGAGGAATTGTTCTATGTCCGCCGTGGTCACCGGTTGGCGAAGCTGCAGCTTGCAGAAATCGCTCATCAGCGTCTTTAAGTTATTCACACCTATTAACGAAGCAATGCCTTTCCAGAAACGATTGCCGAGATCATACGCACCCTGGGCAGTGCTGCGAATCCAGGGATTGCGCGAACACAGGGTTACGGCGGGATCGGAAAAATTGAAGGCCTGAGATCCCGTAGCCCCTTCGTCATTATAGACGGTCCAGGCCTCGTCAAACCAGGCATCCGGCTGACTGGCAGGCTTGACGCCGCGCCCCCACCAACTGTGAAAAGTTTCATGCTGCAAAGAATCTGTTGTAGCCGTTGTGCCTCCATCGTATTCCATGCCGCCGCGATGCAGGAAAGCGACAAAGCGATTGCCATGCGGGTAGGAGCCATTCGAGTTTTCGTTGTTTGTGAGGAAAGTTTTTATGTGATCTACTTCCAGAGGAAGATCAGCGCCGCTGGAAGGGCTCTGAGGATTATTGGGAAGATTCCAGGCTTCTATGGAAACTGTCCGGCCCGAAACGGGTAAGGTTACCGTACCTGTTGCACTTGCCAGTGTATCCTGGGCGCGCAGTTCCAGAAGCGGTGAAAAGGCCGTAGAGCGTCCAGGCCAATTTACTTTCCAGTGATTCATGCCAAGCGATGTAACGGCGCCGTTTGTAATGACAGTATGGGTGACCGAAGTATTGAGTAAGCGCAATACGATTTCCAGCTCAAACTGATCGAAGATCAGATTCGCCGGCACCCACGATTCCAGGTAACGTCCCGGGCCCAGATCCGTGAAGCCGAAGTTGAACGCCAGTCTGGGGCCGGCGCTCCACTGAATTGCCGGAAGATATGAGCCTGCCATTGACGCCTGAGGGATGCCGATCTGATAAGTCATTTGCAGGTTATGCGTAGAACCAGCCGCCAGCGACGATTCCACAATGCGCAACTCGGCGTTAGTGCCTCCGCCAAAGCTGTGCTGTGCGAGTTTAGCGACCGGCAAAGCGGCTCCATCGAGCCAGGCGGCAGTAATATTCTGCCGAAGGTCAAAAATGGGACAGCCTGCATAACGTCCCATTTTAAATTCCAATGTCGCATCGCCCGTACCTGATGACGTCGAAGCATCAAAAATCAGCGAAGCATCGATGTTTTGGATGTCGATGGGGACCGCCCATAAGCCGTCAACAAGCTTTGCCGGTGGTGCAAGATGAAAATTGGTGCCGGCAACGCCTGCCGTTTCCGGAAGCAGATTCAGCAGATCAATCAAGCTCGTGACGCATTCGCCATCACCCGGCTGGCAGGCGCCCGTATTACGCTTCAGAATGGCACGCCACCCGTAATTGCGTGCCGCCTGAATGTGGCTGAGTGTTTCTGTGACGAAAATGCTTTGAGCGCTTGCTGAGCCATGCTGAGCCTTTTGCAAAGCGAGATCAAAGATTGGTTTGTCGGGCTTACCCACATTGCCCGGTATTTCAGTGGAAATGGTGATCAGCGACTCTTCTATGTAAGTAATCAACGCCAGGCTGGTTAACGTTGCAGCTACCTGGCTCACAGTAGTGCCCGTGGGCTGGTCGGAGATAAGGCCTAGCCGATAACCGCGCTCATGAAGCAGCTGCAGTGTATCCAGTGCATCTTCATAACGCTTCCCTTGACCATCTTTAAGTGTATCACCCAAATCAAAAAAGATTACGGCGGGAACAGGATCGCTCATGGTGTCCTCCTAATCTTAAGTGCGCAGAAAAAAACAGGCAGACTTTTTTCACTGACTTCTTATAATTTTGAGATGAAAAAATGGTTGTATTAGTAACTAATTCGGGAGCTATTTGGAGCTTATCATGCTTTTCGCTCTAAAACTTTTATTTATGTCTATGGTTATAAAAACACCATATATCGAGAAATTTATTTTGCTATATCATTAGGTATAGATACAGGGAGTTATTATTAAAATATACATACAAGAATTTCACAGCTCCCGGTCAAAGAAGATTTTTATTTTACCGGGAGCTGTGATTACGCGATTTCAGATTAACTTTAATTGTAATTTTGCTTATTAGCTGTGTATTCGCTTGAGCATACCTACGAGTATGCCTAAACAACTGCCAAGTAAGATTAGGCTTCCCGGTAATGGTACCGGGGATTGATGTCCAAAGCGAAAATCAATAACATCATCTGAATTGAGAGGATTGCCCAGTGCGTCACTTGCAAATACAGAACCTTCAATATAGAGGAAGTTCCCGGGAATCATTTCATCAAACAGATATGACGGGGAAGTTGAGTGAGGCGATATTGTCAGTGTGCTTACAAAAGGTGTAAAGCCTGCGGTTGAACCAATAGGAGTCAAAGATGGAATTTCCGCTGTGTCGTTGAGATAACACAAGTTCTGATAGGTCACGTAATCATCACTTTCATTGGTAACGGTGAACTGATTTTGTGGATCTCCAACAGGCACAACCTTGAAATCATTTTTATTCAATTTTATACCAATTTCACCTCCATCGATCGTCCAGTAAGCCTTTCCCCAATTAAAATCGTTCTCGTTGGAATCTATTTTAACCGTGACGGTAACTGCAGTCTCTTTGCCCAACTTCGCCCCGGAAAGATTGACAACCCCTTTGGTAGGATCGGGGTTGCCATTATTGTCTTTTGGATGTTCTTTGTTTATATTGGAAAATTCTTTGCATTTAACATCCAGAAAGTCAAACTGACTTGAGTTTGAAAATTCGAGGTGCAGATCCTTAATGTCACCGACAGGTGTTTTTAATGTAAAAGTTAGTTCTTCCTTGGCAGAAGTGGTCTGGGTCGCATAAGACACGGAACTTAAAATTCCCAGGAAAAACAAAATACACGCAATAATTCCCCAACGTAGAATTGAAGACCGGTTCATGGCATTTCTCCTTTCCTTCTGGCATATGAATTACCAGTTTGCAGGTAATGACAAACTCGCCAGTTAAAGACAAAACCTTTGGCAATTTTACTGACGAAGATATTAAAAACCAATGCCGCCTAATCCGTTAGGCGGCAGAAAAAAGGTAGCTTGAGCGCTAAAATTTTCATTTCAAACCCTATGTATAAATGATAATAAGAGCCTGCTTTATAAATTGTTTCAAAACATGAAAATACTAGCGTTTAATCTATGGCTATGGCGGTAAATAAACCATACATCGATAAATTTATTTTTCTATATTATAGAGATATAGGCATCAAGGTTAGAAAAAAAAAGAAGGAATGGTGTAGCGTCTTTACGGGCTGTTGCCTGAATCTCTTTATTCCTCGCCGGAAGTGTTTTTGATGAATTCTGAGGTTCACGAAAGGTGACCTCAACACTTCTCTTCGACTCAGGCAGTTGAATTTACTGATGTTCGCTTCGCTAAGAATCATTGCAAAAACGTTTCCAATGGCCGCTCCAAAGAGATAAACAATCGGGCAACATCCCTTTAATGTTCATTGACAATTGCCATCTAATCTAAGTCATTATGTATTCTGTGGTATGAGAAAATATTCTTAGGTCTGCTACCTAAACTTTTATGACGAGAACCTTAACCTCCATGTCTTCTTATATCGAAAAAGGATATCAGATATTGACTCTGTAAAATGAGAGGCCGGGCTTTAATACCAAATGCGAAGCAACAGACTAAAGTATCTATATTTTTTCCATAACTAGCTTTGCAACTCCTTTTTGGATGATGCCAAGCTGTTTAGCCATGGCATAGGAAACATCCACATCCCTGCCTTTAATGTAAGGTCCACGGTCGTTGACAATTCCTTCTGCAGCTTTGCCGTTATCAGGATTAACCAGCCTTACCTTGGTTCCCATGGGCAATGTTTTATGGGCCAGAGTGTTTTGATGCATATTAAAGCGTTGTCCACTGGCTGTCACCTTATTATGATGTTCCGCACCATACCAGCTGGCGGTTACTTTCTCGCTTATCTTTGGCTGAATGTCTTGGGATGTGGAAGGATTTGTGGAAGGATTTATTATTAGTTTTTGGCCGATCTTAAGCATATTGGGATTAGAAATACCGTTGTCCCGGGCTATCTGATAGGGATCAACCCGAAATATTATCCTCCCTATATTCCAGAGGTTATCACCTTTCTGAACAATATACTCAAAAGGCTTATCGTGTACCGGAGCTGTTTTTGAAGACTCCTGCCGCAGAGTTGACTTTAATTCATCCGAAAATGTTTTTGACGCATTCTTAACAGAAGTTTGAACCTGGGTTTTTTGGATATTCTCTGCACTATTGCTGGGGGACTTTATTTCCATAAGATTATTTGACTCCTTTTTTATATTACGTCAAAACAATGACATTTATCAATGTCAGATTAAAATAAAATACTGAACTTATCAATAATATCATCTAGTTGAATTTATCATTAAAATAAAAAATATACGCTGATATTTAAGACCTGTTATATTTTAAGCAATACTAATGCCATAAGCCGGCAACCAATAAATATTCAGGCAGGTTTAAATTATCCGGTATCCAATAATTTGTTGATTCGTTCACCCATTTCCCATTGACATAAGATACTCTTCTTCCTATAGTTTTTTATATAATAATGGATGTCACAGCAAGTCGCAGGAATGGAATTAGGTCGTCATTTTCGCTTCCAAAATTTAACGGTTATATACAGAGAAGGCAGCGGTAGTCGTCATGGGCAAAAACGGGAAATTGATTCAAAAGGCGGCGGATTTCATCAAACAGGATATCTGGAGAATTCGCCGAACAAAACTTTCTCCGGGAAAATCTTTTTTCCTTAATCTGGTGAGGGTTTTGCTCCTTTCCATTCGTGGTTTTGACGAAGACAAATGTCAACTGCGTGCGTCTGCGTTGACATTTTACTCGCTGGTATCGATTGTCCCTGTAGCGGCGATGGCTTTCGGAATCGCCAAAGGTTTCGGTTTCGAAAAAATACTCGAAGAACAATTACGCAGTAAGCTGGCTGGTCACGAAGACATTCTAGCCAACATTATCCAGTTTTCCAATGCTCTTCTTGCCAACACCAAGGGCGGACTGATCGCGGGAATCGGTGTGGTTGTTCTTTTCTGGGCTGTGCTCAAGGTGCTGGGACAAATTGAATACTCTTTCAATGATATCTGGGGAATCAGGGAAAAACGCACTTTCGGCCGGATGTGCAGTGATTATCTGTCGCTAATGCTGGTCTGCCCCGTGATCCTCATCCTTTCCGGCGGCATAACAGTTTTCGTCACTACACAGGTGAATCTGATCATTGAAAAGTTCGCCATCCTGGGAAGTCTCGCTCCCATAATATTGTTCTGTTTGAAGCTGCTGCCCTACACCCTCCTATGGGCTCTTTTTACCTTTCTTTACATTTTCATGCCGAATAATAAGGTGAACTTCACCGCCGGTTTGATTGCGGGGATCATTGCCGGCACCACATTTCAAGCTGTTCAATGGGTGTATATAACTTTTCAGATCGGAGTCGTCCAATACAACGCCATCTATGGGAGTTTTGCAGTGCTGCCTCTTTTCCTCGCCTGGCTCCAGTTAAGCTGGCTGATTGTCTTATACGGTGCGGAATTATCCTTTGCCTACCAGAACGTGGATACGTATGAGTTTGAACCAGATGCCCTTCAGGCCAGCCACCGACTCAGGACTCTGCTTTCTCTCCAGATAACGCATCATCTGATTCAAAACTTTACCAAAGGAGAAAAACCTTTGACAGCGCATGAAATATCATATCAGTTGGATATTCCCATCCGCTTTGTTAACGAAATTCTTTTTGAACTGGTCAAAAGCAATATTCTTTCGACAGCCGAAATCGAAGAAAACGGAGAACACGGATATCAACCGGCACGGGATATTAACCTACTGACCATACAGTACGTCATCGATGCAATGGAAAAAAGAGGCCTGAACAATATGCCTTTCGCACACACTCCTGAATATATCGCTCTTTCGGCATCGGTAGAGACATTCGGCAAAACAATTGAAAAACTGCCTGAGAACAAGCTGCTCAAAGAGATGTGAAATTTGTGGATAACATATTTTTTGTGCAGTTACAAAACAACAAAAACTATGGTTCATTTCTGCCCTGGAAACGGCTTACAGTCAATACGATCAACCGCGAGACGACCACAGCGATGTAGGCGACTCCGGCAAACTGCTCCAGCATTACCAGAACCAGCGCTGATGATTTAACCGGTACAATGTCATATTAATTAATGGTCATGCGCGGCTTCTGCTTCTTCAAAAGTTCTGTGCGTTGTTCCCGCTGTATGTGCCGGCGGAGCGTAAATTACATAAACCTTCAGCGGTTCGTCTCCTTCGTTAATAATGTTGTGCCAAAAGCCCTCGGGGATAAAAATCGCCCAGTTATCCGAAACCTTTTTGTCAAAAGTCATCTTATCCCTGTATTTTCCCATGACCACGCGGGCCTTGCCTTTTTCTATACGAATGAATTGATCGCCTTTGTCGTGCATTTCAAGACCTATCTCGCCGTGGGGCTTGATGGACATGACGGTCATCTGAAGATTCTTTCCTGTCCACTTCGTCGTGCGGAAGTTGTTATTATCTTCCGTCAGGTCTTCGATGTTGACTACCCATGGCTGCTTGCCGTAATCCAAGGCTTTTTCCTTCCCGCCGGATTCTTTCGCTATTACTAACCCCGTTGAAAGCACAAAAAGAAAAAAAGCGAAGATGATATTCTTTAACATATCCTTTCCTCCTTATAATAAATATTCTATTGGTTCGATCTGCACCTTCATGATTACCGCAAAAGTATAAGCAATACGGTTACACAGGTCAATAAACTTTAATCACCGAATTTTAGGTGCAAAAAAGCTGATTATAATGCTTTTGCTGTTATTACCGGAGATCTGTTGAAGGGCATTTACACAGATGAAATCTCCTTGACTGTTCTGGTTTCTATTCTCTATACTTATCCCAAAAGAAAGCATTTTTTAAAAAAATCGGAGGAAGGAGAGATTGGAATGAATAAGTATGTCATTTTTGCTTTTAGAGGAAATCCCATGTGCTTTGTTCATGTGCTCTTGAATGCCCTCGATATGGACAGCAAAGGAATGGACGCAAAAATTGTGATCGAAGGCGAAGCGGTAACATTGGTAAAAGAAATGGAGGAGTCCGGCAATCCTTTATACAAGAAGGCTAAAGAAAAGAAATTGATTGACGCAATCTGCAAAGGCTGTTCTGCGAAAATGGGAGTGCTTGAATACAATCAAACCACCGGAATTCCCCTTGTGGGAGATATGAACGGACATCCTTCCATGTCTTCTTATATCGAAAAAGGATACCAGATTCTGACCCTGTAAAATGAGTTGCCGGAGAAATAATCCGGTACACCGGGCGCACTGAAACTAAGTGCCGGATGCAGGCTTGTTTTTACCGGACTTCTTTTATTCATGTTTCCGAAACTCCTTCTTCCTTGGAATACTCCGGGTTTTTCAATGAGCTTACCCCGGCTCATTTCATGTGATCCAGCTATCGGTTACCCCGGGACGATTCATCTTGTCACCGTTTTCGTCGGTCAAATCATAGGTGGCAATGCATTTCTGAAAACGCCAATTCTTTTCTCAATTTGCATGTAGAACTTTATTACAATATCTATTCGTTTTCTGATCTGTTTATAAATTGATATGATATGGTTGGTTCGCTATTCTCGGACAGCATCCTATGTATTAAAACATTACCAAAGTTTCCATTCATGCAATCCGCTGGAATTGAATATCAAAACATATAGATGGGTAACATGATACTCCATTCCATTATATGGATCGTGATATGCATAAGAATGTTTATTATATTTGGGACTTTTTTCCCATTTGTACGGCGAGTAAGTCGTGATAATGGCGCCCGTATTTTTATCATAATAAGTGGTTGTAAAATCAGCAGGATTTTCCCTTTTGTACTTTTTATAAATCCTGTCCAACGCACCGCTTGCTCTTACCGGTCCGATTATGTTTTCCACCTCGTTTATGGATAAACCCCTGCGAAGATTCGACCAGTTTTTCCTGACTTTATCTTCCCATATTCTTAAACCTTCCGGCACCGCCGACCCCATGCTGGGCCGGATTCCCGCTACCGGCCTCGCGGCAAGGTGTCCCTGCGACGTGTCCGCAAGAACCAGCAAGCCATTTTGAATCAGATTCTGCAGCGCCGCAAACAGACTGTGCGTCCGCGGCGTTGATACATAGGTGTTGATCAAACCGTGGCCGTCGACAAATTCACAGACGAGCACCTTTACATCGCGGGCTCTTGTCAACCGCCAGATCGAGAAAAAACTGGCCCCGTATTCCCCCATACCCGACCAAGGTGCATAATTTTCTTCATCGTCGACCCAGACATCCAGAACATAGTCCGCGTTCCTCTGCTCCACTCGTGTAAAAAGGGCGCTGTCGGCGACTGATTCCTTCAACGCTTTTTCGAGAAGGGTATTATCCACACGGCAACGGAGGGATGAGCAAGGAAAACCGACTTGCCCTGAGAGATACTCTAGTGAAGGGAAGGGTAGGGTAGCCAAGCTTTTGACCGAACTCGACGGTGTTGTGCAAATCTCCTAATAATTTTCCAGCTTAAACAACCCTTCCCAGATTTATATCTTTCCCATAGGGGTGATTAAACTTCCAGCCCCAAAGCCTTTCTCTTTGCGGCAATGTGAGCAGTAATGAGAGCGCAGGCTTTAACCGGGTCCGGTTCAACGGCAAAACATGCCCCGAAGACATCATTCAAGCCGGAGGTGGCAAGGTCAACGACCTTCCTGCTGCCGCCTATGGGTGGCATTATGCCCAATACCGTATATATGCCGCTGGCCATGGCGTAGAAGGCGATAGCCACGGCCTTTTCGGAATACCATTCCGGCGCCGCCGCTGCGAGCGGCAGTTGGTCAATGTCCACACCGATAGCATTAGCCAGGGCACTGGCAATAACCATGATCCGGGAATTATCCACGCAGGATCCCAAATGCAAAGAAGGAGGTATGCCGAGCGCGCCGCAGATTTCTTTTAGTCCGGGACCGGCCAGAGCCTTGGCCTCAGGAACCTGTAACCCGGCCTTGCCCGCGGCAACATTGACGCAACCCGTCGTCAAAACCAAAATATCGTTGGCGATTAATCCTTTAATCAGTTCAACGTGCCCATAGTCATGTTTAATTTTCGGGTTGTTACAGCCGACAACGCCTACGGCGCCCTTAATCTTTCCGGCTTTGATCGCATCGATCAGGGGGGTAAGGGTCCCGCCTAATGCTCCGACAATTGCTTCTACGGAAAATCCCGTCATACTCTTTACGGGAACATCGGGAATTAAAACCCTGTTCTTGTCCCGGCGGGCAAAGTTTTCTATCGCTTCCCTTACTATCTTGAATGCCTGTTCTTTGGCGTTCTCCGGGGTGAATTCCACGTGTTCCATGAAATTGAATTTTGCCTTGTCGGATGTCGTGTACATTTTTGTGTGGTAGCATTGCGAGATCTGTCCCATGGAAGGCATGATGCACTGGTAATCGACGATGATGGCTTCCACTGCACCGGTTACGATAACCAGCTCCGTCATCAGGTGATTGCCGGCCATGGGTATTTTCTTGCGCATCATCATCTCGTTTCCCGAGCAGCACAGTCCTGCCAGATTAATGCCCGTCGCACCCTTCGATTTAGCGAGCGCAAGCATTTCCTTGTCTTCCACCGCGATATATATCATTTCCGAAACGATGGGGCTGTGCCCGTGCACCAGAATGTTCACCTGATCTTCTTTAAGCACACCCAGGTTTATTTCCGACATGCCCGGCGTGGGAGTACCGAAGATTATATCCGATAATTCCGTGCCGATCATGGAGCCGCCATAACCGTCGGCGAGACTGCTGCGGACCGCCTGCAGCAATATGGAAACATAATTATTATCGACTCCCATATGCGTGCGGTGCATCATTTCGGTGACTTCCCGGTCAATGCCTCGGGGAACCACTCTTGCTTTTTTCCA
>JBDKUX010000031.1:0-4026 GCA_039679455.1 Smithella sp.
TACATGGATTAAATACCATAAAACTCAATAAATATCGACTATTATATTGTAAATTCAGCATGTTGATTTGAATTTCGACTGATTTTTTGCTTCGTGTGTCGGTCTTAAATCCGACAGACTGCTAGAAATTTTTTTTCTTACCTACGCAAATAATTCGTTTAGTGAAAATCCTGAAAATCTTAGAAAAGTACTCGATGAAATTATTCCCTACGCGTACATTCGCGAGGTTAATTGCATAGAACCGGCAAATTTGCTGATGAATGATTTAATTGGATTAATCATATTCTTGACGAATGATATTCCTAATAAGTTGAAGCCCCCACCTCGACCACAGGATGGGATATACAATGAGAGCTTTTTTGAATCTGTAAAAGATAACCCTTATTACGATTACGGTGATACTTTCATCCAAAGTCATCTCATTCCTATAGCCCTTCATGCTATTTATGGTCCATCATTTAATAAGCCAGATGATTGCAAAGATTGTATATACAGGCGGTTTGTTTGCTATTCACATGAAGAATTAAAGAAGAAGACATGCTTCGAATGTGCTCAACAAGCTTTTATAATTCAAATGTCGGATATTGCCGCAGGGAAAGAGCTCAAAGATTTTTTTTCATTTGATGCTGGAAGAGTTATTTCAGATTGTTTAGACCTTTTGCTGGAACTTTCACAGGATTATATATTCACGAGGGTATTAATATCTAATGGTGAAGTTAAAAAAGACAATTTTATCGATATATCAAAATTTATTAACCCTGGTACTGAAGAGTGGGATCTTGGAAGAAGATTTACTCATTTTCTTTTCAGTCTGGCAGGTTATAGCTTGATCAATTTTTTGATTAAGACTGATAGACGAAAACTTAAAAAATGTCCAATATGTAATAAATTTTTCATTGCAGAAGATACAAAACGTCAACGCTGTTACAACAAAGCCTGTGATAGAGAATACAGGCGTTTGCAAAAAC
Source organism: Smithella sp. (assembly GCA_039679455.1). Lineage (GTDB taxonomy): Bacteria > Desulfobacterota > Syntrophia > Syntrophales > Smithellaceae > MVRV01. The sequence continues at coordinate 969 of JBDKUX010000031.1, forward strand.
AAAGACAAAGAAGAGAAGATCCCCTTAAATACGTATAAACTGTCTCCTGAATTTTCGATGTCTCCTAATATTTAGGAGACATAAGTTATTGAAAAGACTAATCATTAATTGACTTAAACTCTAGAGAGCCTTAATTTATGGCCGTCTCACGAAACAAACCGTGAGGCGGCTTTTTTTGTCTCAATAAGGCTATTTGATCAATAAAAAATATTTGAAAAAAGGAGAAATAATCGATGAACAAATTAACAGGAACAGAAAAAAATTTTTTAGCTGCTATGTTGACCAATCTGGAAGCATCTCCAGAATTTAATTTTAATAATCCACATTACTGGCCAGGGCTTCAACATATTATTCGAAAGACTGCCTATCACGTGGCTGGGCATTTTGCGGCGCGATGTTTTACGATGCTTGAGTTGCCCCGTATGGTCAGCATTTCGATCATGCCGGAGCAAGGAAAAATCGGAAGTTTAAATTACGAAAGATCATTCAATATAGATTTGCTTGAATCTTTTCCCCCATCTTTTCAGTGTAGATATGGCAGAATGCTGATGCTTGAATATTTGGCCGGTACAGGAGCTGAAATAATTATAGGTTTATCGGAAGGATTTCAATACCTTTCATATTACCGGGGAAAAAATAATTTATATTTTGACCGAAATGCAATGACAGATCATTCTAATGCCGTTCATACCGCATTTAAGACTAAGCTTTTCATGCCACCTAACAAAAATTTTCAAGTCTTAAAAAAATGGACTCTTGAAATGCTGAGAATACCCGCTGTCTGGAATATAGTTGAAACCATGGCTGATAAGCTGATTGAGCAAAGAACAATTATGCATGATGATATTTACAAAATAATAGCTGATTTAGATTGTCCGTGCATTTTTGACCTTCCAAAATGGCGCCGTCGTTTATCCATCAATAAGTAGGAGAATCAGTAATGAAAATGGAAAATTTAAATAACGAGCCCGGTCCATCTGAATATTTAAGCTTTGGATTTAAGGCAATCCTCCTGAAGGGTTATAATCAAAAATATAACAAGAAGGGAGATTACAAAACAGCAAAACAGCCAGTAACAACAAAGTTTACATCACCAGATTATAAAGGTTTATCTTTGCCCGAAATTGAAGAAGCCAAAAAACAAGGTTTTTGGATCGGTTGGCTTGTTCCGGAAGGATACATTGTTATTGACTCGGAAAAAGCAGATGTCATTAACATATTAGATAATCTTGCAAGACAATTAAATTGTTCTATTCAAAAAACAAACCGCGGAAAACAATATACATTGCGTTGCGATAAGAAAGATATTCCTGGCTCGTCGGAGCAATTTTGTGCCGGTGGCATCCCAGTTACTTACCGTGTTGCCGGAAAAAATTACGTCATCATGCCGCCAACTAATAATCGCACATGGGAGCGATGGACTTCTCCCGACAAATTATCGCAGCTGCCGGAACTTCTGCTTCCATATGACCCCAAAAATCAGCAGCATATTGCCCTATGTTTAGCCTGGAGCGTAGGAGAAGCTTACAGGGAAGGAAGCTTGGTTGGGTGGGAAGACATTGATGCTGCCTTCATGGCATATTTATTTGAAAGAAACTTTAGTATAAATTTGATTCACCAATGCTTCCGCCTTGTCTTTGCAGATGCTTATGACCCGAAACGGACAGAAGAAATGTATATGCGGGTCAAGACATTAAAAGAAAATAAGAAAAGGATTTTAGGCTCAAGATCATTTGTTAAAAAAATTAAAGACCTCAAATTAGCTAAAATTAAGAGATTTCTAAGTCCCCTTAGCAACAGCACCGAAGAAAGTAGAACCGGAGCAGACAATGGGTCACACCCATCACTGGCAGTTGCCCTAATTAATATTGCCAAACAGTATTACCTTTTTCATGACTACATGAAGGAGGCATATGCATGGATAAATAATGAAACTTACCTTATTAAGGGGACACCCTTTCGTCAATTCATTACTCGTGAGCTTTACAAAACGACAGGAAAGACTGTTGGGACAGAAACAATCAAACAAGCTTTAAATGCAATCGAGGGAATGGCTATATTTGACGGCAAATTGATCGAATTACATAATAGGATGGCCGCCCACAAAGGAGCATTTTATTATGACATGGGTGATGGTCGTGTCATAAAAACTACAGCTTCAGGGTGGGTCATCAACAATTGTCCTCCAATACTATTTAAACGCTATACTCATCAATTACCCCAGGTAGAACCGCAAAGAGGTGGAAAACTTGATAAAATATTCAATTTTATGAATGTAACGAATGATCAAGATCAACTTTTATTGGAGGTTAGTCTTGTTTCCTTTTTTGTACCCCATATACCCCATCCACTTCTGTATTCGCAAGGAGGACAGGGAAGCGGAAAAACCGGGGCAATGTCATGTGCAAAAAAACTCATCGATCCGTCTAAACTGAATGTTTGCATTCCACCATATGATAAAAAAGAGCTTATTCAGACTCTGTACCACCAATACTTTTGCGTATTCGATAACGTATCAGATATCCCTGATTGGATGAGCGATATACTATCTATTGCCATTACAGGCGGAGCACAGAGCAAGAGGAAACTTTATAGCGATGAGGAAGATGTTATCTTTGCATTCAGACGCTGTGCTGCTTTGACAGCCATCAATATGTGCATTCAGAAGTCTGATCTTTTCGATAGGGCAATTCTCATTAGGTTTGATTCTATACATCCATACCAAAGGAAGGAAGACGCGGAGCTAAATAGACAATTTGAGAATGAAAAGCCCCGCCTGCTCGGAGCCATATTCGATACATTGAGTAAGGCAATGAAGATCTATCCCGAGATAAAAATCAAATACCTCCCGCGCATGGCAGATTTTTGCCGTTGGGGATGTGCAATCGCCGTCGCATTAGGTTACGATTCAGAAGATTTTTTGAACGCCTACACTAGCAGTCTGTCGGATTTGGGATCTTGATTATCCGGTATTTCGGGCAGAAAAATTTAAAAAGAGCATTCTTCGACAACTACTCTCATCATGATTCCATATTCGGCATAATTTTCCGCTAAATCT
>JBDKUX010000032.1:0-8709 GCA_039679455.1 Smithella sp.
CTACATGGATTAAATACCATAAAACTCAATAAATATCGACTATTATATTGTAAATTCAGCATGTTGATTTGAATTTCGACTGATTTTTTGCTTCGTGTGTCGGTCTTAAATCCGACAGACTGCTAGACACTGCTACATCCAATGATTCTTTTCCAGACTAAAAGAAAAGGCAGAGTCGTCAGCCCCTGCCTTTTCTTGTTCTCTTTGCTATGAGCTAACTGTTTAACTTTCTCTTAATCCATGCCAGCCCGACCAGACCGGGGCCAAGAAGGAGCATGGTAGCTGGTACCGGGACAGTTGGGCCTGCATTGCTGACAGTCACATCGAACGAACCTACGTTGTTATACCACCCGTAACCATCCATTGTGCCGAGGTAAAGACGGGTCGCACCATTAGGAATAACAAATGTTTGTGCCGTTACTCCGTCATTCTTAAGACCATCGCCAATCCAGAATGCCTGCTGAAGCGCTGGATATAAAGAATCAAAATCACGTGAATTGCCGGTACTGAAATTGAGAGCCGAGGGTGCCGGACTTAAGCTTGGTTGGTTCGGTCCCAAAAATACTCCAATCAATGAATCTATAAGTGCCGTTAAACTAGAAATACCATTTTCAGCACCTGAAGAATGCGAGTAGGCGCCTTCGCTTAAATCACCTTCAGGTCCAACAAGACCGCACGCCCCACCTGTACAATGGTCGGTCAATCCTGTGGCGGCGAATTTGAGCGACGCGCCGGGCGTCAATACAAGCCCTGTAACTTCCACCGGTGATTGAGCAGGCGCAGAATCACCAGATGACGCGGTTGACCCGTTGGGCATGCCTGCCAGCCACAAGTCGGAAGTTGCCGGAACATTAATGATGACGCTCGCAGCGGCGTATAAACCGGTAAGTGTAATTGTTAACATTACTAATAAGCAAAAAACAGATACTTGTAGTATTCTTTTTTTCATTTACCCAGCCTCCTTATTATAGCAGAAAATTGTTAAGTTTTAATTGCATTGGATTTTATCTAATACTCGGCTCCATGCTTCAATGCCTGTAGGATTAATAATCGGGAACAATGGCAAAAACTGCTTTTTCAGCTTTCTTTGTGTTACTTTTTTCTTTTTTAGGATAGATAGATATTCTAAAAAAAACCATATGCAAGGAGAGTATATTTTTATATATCCATTGCTATAGGCAAATCATCTTCCATGCTTTTGCCGAGTTGCATTCCTTGCTTAACTTTGTTGGCTGTAGCTTGCCCGGTGCATACCGGGAATCATCTCCTCCTTGCCGCTTATTATTGATGCGTTCAACAATCCACTCAATGATTGAGATAAGATCTCCAGCCGGGTTCTTCCATCATCGGTTGGAAAAACATGATGTAGGGGCCGCGAATCAGATGGGGCATAACACCCTCATCATGAATTTTCCGGATATTATAATTTACCAGCACTTTTGCAAATCCGAGTTGAGCCATTTCCGGCGCTTCCCATTCGCTGTGGATAAGATATTCCGGTGGGCTGGGACAGGCATCCATAGTCTTGAAGAGCGGCTTGGGATTTTTCGGAGGGTTTGCTCCAAGCGTCATGAGCGATTCACCCATGGATTTCGGATCAAGCATGAAGCTTCCGATGGCGCAGACTCCGATCTGCTTGAGAATCATATAACCCAGAAAACCCGTCGAATTAGCAAGGGCTTCCATCGTATCGATTGCCCCTTTTTCGAATTGCTCCTCAGTCCCCGGTTTGACTGTATGTTCCGCAACTGCAACACACCGCATCGGAGTTTCGAACCTGATAAAATCTTTCTTATTCATTATGTCTGCCGCCAAGTCCGTAACCATTCCCATGGAACGAAGGGGAGACATTTTCGAATATACGACACTGTAAACGGGTTCCCACGGACCCTCGACAACCATGGACAGGCAGTGTCCGCAAAGCTCAAATACCCGCTCAAACTGCTGTTCGTGAAATTCGTCATGGTCCTGCCAGTTTTTCCACATTGTGTATTGATAATTGCGAAGGGGGTTGAGCGTTTGCGACATATCGACTGCGCTCCCTCCGTAACGGCCGGCCAGGGGAAGAACGCCGGTCTGATAATTTGCCTGAAAGCCGACAAATCCGGGGTGGCTCGCCGTGGTGATACACACCCGCGGCCCGACCTGGTGCATCTGAGCGAAGCTTTCAGGACTGTTGACAACTTTTGACATGTTGATAGCGACAAAGATGGGACTTTTTAATTCTTTACCTTTAGCCATTACGGGACTCCTTTCTTTTATGGATTTATCTTAAAATAAAAGATTTCCTAATAAAATTTAAATATAGTGGGCAAAACGTGCAACTCATGCAGCGACTCTAGAATTTCCATTATGCCAATTAGCCAGATAAACCAGAGGGCGTCAAATATGTGTTTTCTAAAGACAGCCGGTTTTACAATGTATTCCTCAGGCTCCTTAAAATTTGATAATTTTGGGAAAAATCGCGGTACGTTCTGAAAATATGTTTTAAATTTAGCATCATGAAGATTACTCAGTTCCGCTTCCTCGCTTTTTATAACAAATGGATAATAAATCGTAAATATAAGAAAAAGAACAACCGGCAAGGTTAAAGTTTCTGAAGCAAAACCGACTCCAACAGCTCCGATAAGACTAAAAAAATAGAGAGGGTTCCTGCACAGGGAATATGGCCCTTCCGTAACCAGAGAATCCGTTTTATACCCGGCAATATAAAGTGAGCACCATAAACGCCCGAGTGATGCAATGCCAACCAGAATGCAGCCGATCATAAACAAAATTGCACAGACAAAAGGAGCTCGAGTTTCCCACATGCTGTCGGAAAGAGCTATTACTATAATTATCGCAGCGACAAATATCCGGCTAATTTCAATTCTAAATTTTTCAATCATAAAAAATCCTTTTCATTTCCAAGATATAAAGCTCAATCAAAATTATTTTTAATCGGTGTAATATTACAGCTATTGATTTAATTTCTTCATGTACTAGTCGCGATTCTAGCATGATTAATGCCAATCTTTGTCGTTTTGTACAACATGTTGATTCCATAAGATAAATATATTTTTTTAATTAATTAAGGTGACTTATGAAAGGCAAGATATGTCGAATCCGCCGTACTAAATTTAAATATATCCTATGCTTAGTACCCATTAATAAACAACAGGAAATAACACTAAATTCGACATATTTGTCGGAGTTTTTTTAATAATGATTGGTTTGTTTTGCTTTTATGTACATCTTCCAATCTCAGGGTATTTTTGCCAAGGTAATGTATTTCATTGATTCTTGACAATCTTATGTTTTTCATCTAAGTAACCAAACACTACAATCAAGGTAAACAGAAATATTTGATTGCATGAAAGTATTATATAAGAACATTTTATCCTTTTTTGTCCTTTGTTTTATCTGTGCGCTTTTTCTTGCAGCAATTCACCATCATGACAAGTATTTTCGCAGTTATACCTGTAGCTTATGCAAAATAAGCAGCTCATTATCCATTGGTGTAAAGAAAGCAAATTTAGACGGAAGCTATAATTTGTCAGTGAATCACTTCCCTCAGTTATTCACTTGTTTACCTGATTATGAAAAAATCGTCATAATTTTATTTGTAACTTATTTTTCCATTGCACTTCACCCCCAATCCAACAAAGCGCCTCCTTGTCAATCATAATATTTTCCCATGGCTTTATTATGTAAAGGCTTTTCCGATGATGCGGATAAACCGTCGTCTATGAATATTTAATAGCAATTAAAAGATTAAAAGGAGAAATAAAATGAATTGTCCCGTTTGTAATGTCGCACTGCTTATATCCGAAAGACAGGGTGTGGAAATAGATTATTGTCCGAAATGCCGGGGAATCTGGCTTGATCGCGGCGAACTCGATAAAATCATTGAAAGATCTGATCAGCAAGCCAGTGCCAAACCGACTGCTGTTGCCTTAGAGAATCGTTATGATTATGAAAGAGATTACAAACATCACGACTACCACCACTATGATAAACATGACCATCATGGGCACCATAAACGAAGAAGTTTTCTGCATGATTTGTTTGATTAAAAGGCGAAATCGTGTTGACGAATCTCCAAAAGAAAAAAGAACGAGTGGCGCTATTGTCGGTGCTTTCCAACAGTGCCCTTGTGTCAATGAAACTTATTGTCGGTTTGCTTATTAATTCCGTGTCTATCATTTCCGAAGCGATTCACTCCGGAGTTGATTTACTGGCATCTATTATTGCTCTTTTTTCTGTGAAGACTTCGAGTAGGCCGGCCGATAAAAATCATTCCTTCGGCCACGGTAAAATTGAAAATATTTCCGGAACGATTGAAGCATTGTTGATCTTTGCTGCCGCCGGATGGATTATATATGAGGCATTCCAGAAAATAAGCAAACAGGAACCACTGGATAATCTGGGATGGGGCATAGGAGTGATGCTTACTTCCAGTGCAGTCAACATCGTGGTATCTCAAAGGCTCTTTAAAATCGGACGTGAAACGGATTCGATCGCCCTTCAGGCTGACGCCTGGCATTTGCGGACGGATGTATACACTTCAGCCGGCGTAATGATTGGCCTCGTTTTAATATGGGGTGGTCAATTGTTCCTCCCCGGCGTTAATCTTTACTGGCTTGATTCCGTGACAGCAATTGCCGTGGCCCTGCTGATTATCAAAGCGGCTTATGATTTAATCATTCAATCCGCAGGCGACTTACTGGATGCCAATTTACCAGCCGAAGAAGAAGAATGGATCCATAGCGAAATCTTGAAATATGGGAACCGTCTTCACGGGTATCACCGCCTCCGCACACGCAAAGCCGGACATTTCCGTTTTATTGATTTTCACATCAAGGTGGAACCGCAGATGAGTGTGGTTGATTCTCATTCGATAACGGAAGAAATTTCCAAAAATATTGAAATCAGGTATCCGAATACCAGCGTAACCATTCACGTTGAACCGTGTGACGGAAGATGTGATGAAGATTGTGCTGGCGGTTGTCTGCTTTCAGAGAAGGAGAGGCATAAAATTCAGAACTCTTTAAATGTGACATCTTCCAAACAAGTATAATTAAAATCACCTGCCGGCTTATTCCGGAATAGTGTTTTCTTCCACTGGAGGTGGGGTGCTGACTTGCTGCGGATTCCCCAAAATGGAGCCGGATTCATATGTGCAGCAGCACAGGCATTTAAACATCAACAAGGTATAAAAATACCGGCCTTGACGTCTTATCGCAACATTCTTTCCAGTCGGGAATATTGATGGAAACTTATCCTACAGTTGTTCTTCCGACTTTCACCGGTCATTTCATCCACGATTTTCTGTTGTGTCCAAATGTAACGTTCCGCAACATGGGGATCAGTTTTGCCGTATTTCTGTTGAATAAAGGAAATGGATTCCAGTGCACTCTTTAAATGGATGGCTATCATGCCGCATTTATCCAGCCCCCAGCGGGCCTCTATCGTGGCTTCAGGGTCTGATGACAGCCATTTGAAATTCTGAAACACATGCTGTAAAGTAACGAACCGCTCGGGAGATATCTGCAGGCGAATCTTTGCCATTTTAGCTTGAACAGCATCACGGTTTAAATTATTCTTTCTGACGATTTCTTCCAGATGACTAAGCATGACACCGATAAATTCATCCCGGCAGAGCGTACTGTAAACTTCCCAGAAGTCTGAACCTTCCGCACACTGACTTTCCCGGCATTTTTTATTACCGTCGAGAACTACGGATATTCTTTCATTTAACCGGCCAGTGATAGTATTAATTATTTTTTCTGTCTTTTCACCAGGGTCATGGACTTTCAGGTCGATCCGTTTTGCTATTGCTTCAAGATAGTCGGCATATCCTTTGGTAAAAGTTGATGAGTACTGTTCCATGGAATAGAAAGGATACTCCTTTACAGGCAGATAATGCCACTGGTTGCCTGTCTTTATCGGCCACCGGAATTTCAAAAAACCGGAAATGCGATCACCGCAGGGATCAGGGAAGGCGAAATTCCTGAGCTGCAGTCTCTGGATCCTTGTAGGCATATTGGCTTCAACCGTCTGAACGGGATGGGCCGTACTTCCATCCATAACGACACGGCTCACGATACCCGCATGGTCTCCAGCGATAAGGAACGTGGTTCCAGGTGTCACGGAGTCTGTTGCGATGCGGATTGGGTAGGAATCAAAGGGCAGGGTTCGCGTCGATGTTGACGACAGCACAGCCATTAACGCCGCCCGAAAGCGCTTGTCATTTTCCCATGTTGTATTGGTCGGGAAACGGTTCCAGTCTTTTGACCAGTGTCCGATCAATCGATTGTTGACCGTTCTGGCGGCCGCCGGCAGATGGTTGATGCGTGCATAAATCCAGCGGGATGCATAGGGTACGTCGGCGCAGTCCACGCGGATTTTATGGCGAATAAAAAAATCTTCGGTAATATTCGTTTCCACCCACTTACTATAATTATACTCTTCTTGAAGAGTCCACTGCCGCTGACCGACTTTCCACACCTGAGAGTCAGGCTCATGGAAATCATCACAAAATGCAAACACAGTCATGGACGCGTATGCTGCAATGATTAGAGCTATCAATCGAAAAGAAAACATTATTACATCCGTTTCTATAGAACTAAGCAAACAGGCTGAAACAGCCAACCGATTGCCCTGTATTACAGTCTGCTCCGGAAAACAACAGGAAATATATCTTAGAGGTCGTCAATTATTGAAGGGAAGTCGTTGCGCAATTGTTTTTCCGGCTTTCATCGGTCATTTCGTCCACGGTTTTCTGTTGTGTCCAGATGGAGCGTTCGGCAAAACGGGGATCAGTCTTGCCGTATTTCTGTTGAATAAAAGAAATGGATTCCCGCGCATTCTTTAGATGGATGGCTATTATGCTGCATTTGTCCAGTCCCCAGCGGGCCTCAATGGTGGCTTCGGGGTCTGCAGACATCCATTTGGAATTCTGAAACACATGCTGCAAAGTAACAAACCGATCAGGAGAAATTTGCAGGCGAATCTTTGCCATTTTATCAAGAATAGCATTTCGGTCCAAATGATTCTTCCTGATGATTTCTTCTAGATAGTCAAGCATGACACCGATAAATTCATCCCGAACGGGCGTGCTGTAAATTTCCCATAAGCGTGAACCTTCCGGACATTGAATTTCCTGACATTTTTTATTACCGTCGAGAACGACGGGTATTCTTTGATTTAACCGGCGAGTGAGGGTATTTATTATTTTTTCCGTCTTTTCATTGGGATCATAGACTTTCGGGTCGATCCGCTTTGCCACCGCTTCGAGATAGTCTGTATATCCTTGAGTGAAAGCTGATGAATACTGTTCCTCGGAATAGAAAGGATGCTCCTTCACGGGGAGATAATGCCACCGGTTTCCTGTCCTTATCGGCCACTGAAACTTTCGCAAACCGGAAATGTAGTCGTCACCCGGATTAGGTAATATGAAATTTCTGAGATGCAGTCTCTGAACTCTTGCGGGCGAGCCGGCTTCAAAGGTCTGGACTGGATGGGTAGTACTTCCATCCATTACTATATGGCTGACGATGCCCGCATGATCGTCAGCGAGCAGAAAAACGGTTCCGGGCGTCACGGAGTCTGTTGCGACACGAATGGGATACGTATCAAAGGGCAGGGTTCGCGTCGATGTTGACGACAGCATGGCCATTAACGCCGCCCGAAAACGTCGATCCTTATCCCATGTTGTGCTGGTCGGTAAACGGCCCCAGTCTTTTGACCAGTGTCCGATCAACCGGTTGTCAACCGTCCTGGCAGCCGCCGGCAGATGGTGGATGCGTGCATAAATCCATCGGATGGCATAGGGAACATCAGCACAGTCCACAGGAATTTTATAGCGGATAAAAAATTCTTCCGTAATATTTTCTTCTAACCACTTACCATAATTATACTCTTCTTGAATCGTCCATCGCTGCTGCCCGACTTTCCACACTTGGGAGGAAGATTCATGGAAATCAGTTGAATCATTGCAAAACGCAAATGTCGTCATTGATGCGTATACTGCAACAAGCACAAGCAGCAAGCGAAGAAAAAACATTATAACTCCGGTTTGATAAAAGTCCCAGTATTCTAAAACAGGATCACTTTTGTAATATTCTATTACAATGCCGTCCCAGAAAACAACAGGAAATACAACTCTTATTGATAATAAGAAAGAATAATTACCATTTTAAAAGTATGCAAAAATATTACGAACCGCTCGATTTCAGCAAAGTTATTAAAATAATTTACGATCCAGTTCCTTTCTAACCACAAGACCAATTTTCTCTAAAATATACGGTTTCCGAACAAAAGCCCCGGCACCCATTTCCAGCGTCTTAGTAACCCGGTCAGTCTCTGAAAAACCGCTGACAATTACCGCCTTTTGCCGAGGATTGATCTCCAGTATTTTCTGGTAGGTCTCCATCCCATCAATCCCGGACTCCATGATCATATCCAGAACGATCAAGTCGGCTTTTTTGTTTTTTAGGTACTCTATCGCCTCTTCTCCTCCGGCAACAGTATTAACCTGATATCCCAGTTTCACAAGCATGTTCATAGCCAGCTCCTGCTGTTCCTTCACATCATCGACTACTAGCAGTCTGTCGGATTTGGGATCTTGATTATCCGGTATTTCGGGCAGAAAAATTTAAAAAGAGCATTCTTCGACAACTACTCTCATCATGATTCCATATTCGGCATAATTTTCCGCTAAATCTT
>JBDKUX010000033.1:0-14302 GCA_039679455.1 Smithella sp.
CAACATGTCCCTGCACATAGCCTCACGCGGCTATGTCCTGGAAACCGGCCGCATCGTCCTTTCCGGCACGGGAAAAGAACTCACGGGAAATCCGAAGGTCAATGAAGCATATCTCGGAGGTTAAACCATTTTATACCAATTCTAAATCAAAGCGCTATTTTTGTTGGCCCTTCGGCAGGCTCAGGGCAGGCTTAAAGCTGATAGTCGGTCACATGGTGAGCTTGTCGAACCACGCCTCGTCGCCTCCTCCAAGCTGCCGCGATATCATCATTGATTTAGAAATGGAATTAGGTATTTTATCTTCCAGCTTTTCAAAACCAGATCATCTTTTACAATGGGATCGTCTTCCGTGTAAAAGAATGCTGCAAGCTGCAACTCATGGCATATTGTTTGCAAATATAATTTTATATAATAATAAATACTAAATGTAATGCAACCATAACCACAGGATAAACCTAATATTAATCCGATTTAATGTTTATATATGCTGCATTACAAACAGGAAATAGTATTACTTGTTCTTATAATCCATCTTGCAATAGAGTATAGTATACTGTAAATAAATACATGATTTTTGTGATGTACTTTGTACACGCAATTCTCATAAATTTTTTTAAAATAAATTTTGAAAGGATTTTCATGTTCAAAATCATAACTAATAAATCCCAAAACACGAAAGGTTTTACATTAATTGAAATACTTGTGGTGATGGTTATGATTGCCATGCTTGCCGCGCTTGTTGCTCCCAGATTATTTCCTAAACTCGGGAAAGGTAAGCAATCCACGGCCAAGGCACAAATTGAGCTTCTGGAGCAGGGGCTGGATCAGTTTCGCCTGGACGTGGGGAGATATCCGACAACTCAGGAATCTCTCAATGTTTTAGTAACCAATGCCAACATTGAGAAATGGGATGGACCCTACTTGAAAAAAGGATTGCCCAATGATCCGTGGGGACATCCTTATCATTATCAATGTCCGGGTACACATGGCGAGTATGATCTTTTCACGTATGGACGCGATGGCGCGCAGGGTGGCGACGGTGAGGATAAAGATATTGGAAGCTGGGAATAAAAAAAGTATTATGGGAAAAATCACAGTAGTTTGGTTGTTTTTACTTTTTATTTGCCTGTCATTGCCCGTGGCCGGTTTTCCGGATACAGGAACGTCTGCTAAGCTGCCTGCTGCCGGCAGTACTACTCTTACAACCACTGATAATAGTGCCAAGGCATCGTCAGTTGCAGCCGGTAACAGTGGTGGTAAAAGTACCGGAATAGCCAACAATATTCCTAACAGCGGTCAACAAGCAACACAGTTGAATAGTTCCCCAACAACTTTACCGCCGGCGCAGAACACGCCATCCAAACAAAATATTTCACCCAATAAACCGGGATTACCGGCACCGGTTCCTGCATCACCTCCAAAAGCCCTCTTGCCATCCGGTACAGTTATGCCACCCGATCCACAACCTGTTAAATCGGCTACGCCACACAGGGCCGGTTTCGCTTCATATGGTAGAGTCAGCCTGAACTTTGACGATGCTGATATTTATTCCGTTATTCAAACGGTTTTTGGTGAGATATTAAAAGTAAATTACATTATCGATTCCCGTGTCAAAGGTAGAGTGACTTTTCGATCCGTATCTCCCGTCGCCATGGAAAAAGTATTGCCCTTGATGGAAGTAATTCTCAAGTTGAACGGGGCTTCGATAATCGTAGACAGTGAACTTTACAGGATTGTCCCCACGGAATTGAAAGATAAAAGAGGTATAAGAGTTTTTCTCTACCACGTACAGAATGCCAAGGCAAAAGACATTGCGAACATGCTGCAGCAGTTGTATCTAGGGGCGAAATCACAAGCAACTGACAAAAGCAGTATGTCGTCCCCGGAACCGGCATCTTCTTCGGCACAATCCACCAAAGCCGTAGTGGCCGGCAACCGTCAGAGCGGTATTGAAGGAATTTTGTCCGATGACGTTAAAATATTTGCTGATGAAAAATTAAATGCGGTGGTCGTTTTAGGCACGCGCGAAGATTTCGATATAATTAAGCAAACCATCAGTGAACTGGATATAGTTCCCAGACAGGTATTAATTGAAGGCACCATCGCTTCCATTCAATTAACGGATAAAATGAGTTTGGGCCTGGCCTGGTCTATCAAGACTAATTTTTCGGTTTTTGGTCTAGATAAACTTCATATATCATTTAATCCCTCTGATTTAGTTGTTAATCCCACGGCTCCCACGGCTGACGGCTTGAATATAATCGGCGTGGATTCGAGTGCCACGGTGAAGGCGGTAATCAACGCTTTGGCTTCGGACTCAAAGGCCAAGCTTATGGCTGCGCCGCACATTATGGTATCGGATAATAGTGAAGCAAGAATTCAAGTTGGCCAACAGGTGCCTATTGTGACATCGGAAACATATAATTCAACAACTACTACGTCGCCGGTTCGAACTATTCAGTATAAAGACATCGGCATTATTTTGAAAGTAAAGCCCCAGATTAATGACAGCGGTTTGATTAGTCTGCAGATAGCGCAGGAAGTATCAACTTATTCGACGATTAAATTATATTCAAACGAAGATCAGATTATTCTCAATAAGACGGAAGCCACGACCAATCTGGTTGTGAAGAATGGCCAAACCATTGTCATCGGCGGGCTGATCAGGGAAGATGATTCGAAAGCCAGAGAAGGCATTCCCTGGCTTTTGAAAATACCCATACTGGGGTATTTGTTCGGTAATACAACGAAGGAGAATAACAGAACAGAGCTCGTCATTTTATTGACACCTTATATTGTCAAAGACCAGCAGGATGTTGCCGAAGTAACCAATAAGTATGCTGACAAAATTACAGATAAATATATCGGTAAAGAATTAAAACAAAGCATCCATCAGGAAAAAAATGAGCAAAAGGAAAAAGCGGTAAAAAAATAACTTGATCTGTTTTCTATGATTTTCGATCTGTCCCTGATAATACACGAAGCATTAAAAAAAGAGGTAGTATTTTGCAACAAAATGTTCCTTATCTTAATCCGGAAAATTTCCCCAATGTTCCCTTTATAATGGAAACACTCTCCGCGCGCTTTATTCGGGAAAACAAAATTGTTCCGCTGGAATTGAAACAGGATACCTTAAGAATTGTCATGGCCGACCCGCACAATCAGGCGGTGATCGATGCGATTAAAGTTGCCGTTGCGCATAACCTGGAAATTTATACCAGTGAAGGCCAGGCTATCGACGATCATCTGGAAAAATTCTACAGTCAGGAAATGCAGGACATCAACAAGATTATTGAAAACATTGATGATGATTCCTCAGTCCACTACATCCACGAAGAAGAGGACGACGTTGGCCACCTGCAGGATCTGGCGTCTGAGGCGCCGATTATAAAACTGGTTAATGTTATCATTACGCGCGCGATTGAAAGCCGGGCGAGCGATATCCACATTGAGCCGTTTGACGATGAGGTCAAAGTGCGTTACCGAATTGACGGTGTTCTGCATGATGTTGAGATTATCCCAAAAAAGCTGCAGGCCGCCATTTTTTCCCGCATTAAGATTATGGCGAAACTGAACATCGCGGAAAGACGTTTACCACAGGATGGGCGCATCAAGCTTAAGGTCGGCGGGATGGAGATTGACGTGCGTGTATCCAGTATCCCGATTCTCCACGGTGAAAGTATAGTGATGCGCCTCCTGGGTAGGAGCGGCGTTACGATAGAAATGGAACAGTTGGGTTTTCCCGCCGATTCACTGGTCACTTTCAATAAGATCATCAAAAATCCCAACGGCATTATTCTGGTTACCGGTCCGACGGGCAGCGGTAAAACGACCACATTGTACGGTGCTTTAGATAAAATTAATTCCCCTGACAAAAAAATTATCACCGTGGAAGACCCGATTGAATACCACCTCAAAGGGATCAATCAAATACAGGTCATGCCGCAAATCGGTTTGGATTTCCCCAGTATTCTGCGTCATATAGTACGGCAGGACCCGGATATTATAATGATCGGTGAAATACGCGATCTGGAAACTGCGGAAATTGCGATTCAATCGTCGCTCACCGGACATCTTGTTTTTTCCACCCTGCACACAAATGACGCTCCCACGGCCATTACCCGTCTGCTCGACATTGGAGTGCAGAGTTTCCTTTTGGCGGCAACTATACGCGGCATACTGGCTCAGCGCCTTATTCGTGTGATTTGTCCGGATTGCCGGGAGATTGACAAAGAGGCAATTAAAGATGAGCGGGCGAAAGAGCTTTTTGCTGATGAAAAGGTCACCCTCTACCGGGGCAGGGGCTGTGAAAAATGTGCTTATACCGGTTTTCTGGGTCGTTCCGGTATTTATGAACTTCTTACTATTGATCCCTCCATTCATCATTTGATTATCAAAAATGCCGATGTTCAGCAGATTCGCGAAACAGCCAGAAAAAATGGCATGCGTACGCTCATGGAAGACGGTCTGCTCAAGGTTAAAGCCGGAATCACAACAATCAACGAAATATTCCGCGCAACGCAGGAGCTATAATGCCCAGTTTTTCCTACCGGTCGATTAACATGGACGGCACAGTATCAGAGGGGGTGATTGATGCCCGCAGCGAGCGTGAAGTCGAACTGCTGCTGAAGAATAAAAACATTGTTCCCCTGCGCATACAGGAAGTCAAACAGGGATTTGGAAAGGAACAATTTTCTTTCCGGTCGGCAAAAAGCGAGCTGCAGTTATTTACCACTGAATTGCATACCCTGATGAGCTCTGGGTTACCGCTGGATCGCAGCTTGAATATCCTGCACAGCATTACCCAAAATAAAAAAATGAAGGACATCATCTTTGATATCCTCAAATCCATTCGGGAGGGCGGGACGTTTTCCGATGCCCTGCAAAAGTACCCCAAACTATTTTCCACGCTTTATGTAAATATGATTAAAGCGGGAGAAATGAGCGGCGCCATGGATATGGTGCTCGAAAAGCTGATTGAATTTCTGGAAGCCTCGGAGGAATTAAAAAATCACATCTTTTCCGCAATGATTTATCCGGTGATTCTTGTTATCACCGGCATTTTGTCCATTATTGTCATGGTGACGGTTGTCTTGCCGAAATTTACTCAAATCTTCACCGACTTGGGAACGCAATTGCCCGCTTCGACGCAGGTGCTGGTCTGGTTCAGCAATTTTCTGCTGACATTCTGGTGGATCATTCTACTGGCCATCGTCAGCCTGTGGTTTGTGATTAAAGCCTACCTTAAAACAGACAAGGGCCGCTATAACGGCGACAAACTGAAAATCAAATTGATGGGCGACATTATCCTGAAGTTGGAGACGGCGAGGTTTTGCCGGACGCTGGGTTCGCTGTTGCGCAGCGGTGTGCCGCTTTTGCAGGCGGTAAAAAACGCCAAGGATATTATCGCCAACTTTGTTGTTTCTTCAGCCCTTGATCAGGTAACGAAGCAAATAAAAGAAGGCAAGGGCGTCTCCAAACCTTTTTCCGACGCTAATATTTTTCCTGAACTGGCCATGTCCATGATTAAGGTCGGTGAGGAAACAGGACAATTGGATGTTATGCTCATTAAAATTGCCGATACCTATGAGAAAAATTTAAAAATTTCCATTAAGCGTTTCATCAGTATCCTGGAGCCGGCGCTGATTCTGAGCATGGCTTTAGTTACCGGTTTTATAGTCATATCATTATTGATGGCTATCTTCAGCATCACGGATATTCCCTTTTAACATGTAAAGATATGACTGTGCAACTGATGAAAAGATATCGAGCTTTTGGGAACAGGGGTTTTACCCTGATGGAAATACTGGTGGTGCTGGTATTGATGGCGCTGATTCTGGGTATCAGCGCCGCCTTATTCGGCAATGCCCTGTCCGGCGCCAAGCAGAAAGCAGCAGCCTGGGAAATTGTTACAGCGCTTAAGTACGCGAAACATTTGGCTGTCGCTACAAACAAACAGCAGGTATTGCTCTTTGATCTCGATACCGGAAGCTACGGCATTAAAGGACGCCGGATGAAGACGATACCGGAAAAGACAAAACTGGCGATTTATGAATCCGACATCAACTCCAGGCTGATTACGGAAGGGCAATACAGCATATCCTATGATGCAACCGGCTTCAGCCAGTGGGGCTTGATCAGACTCACCAGGGATAACAAAAGTATTCAGATCAAACCCGATCCTGTTCGAACGGCTTTGATTGTAGGCGATGAATGAGGATTACCGTAAATAATAATTTTATGTCCGGTGCACAGCGAGGCTTCACCCTGTTGGAGATCATGGTGGCGATGGTTTTGATCTGTCTGGTGGTGGTGTCGGTCATTCAACTTTCTTCCGCCAATTTGCGCCATCTGTCTGCCTCTGACGACCGGATCGAGACGCTGAGCCGCGCCAGCGAGAAGATGCGCGCAGTGCTCGACAGTAATTTGTCCGAGGATAAGACCTGGCATGAGGTTGACGAAGAGGGCTATTCTTACGATATCACCGTCGCCGAAACATTGAATGAACGTACGGACGCTTTAGCGGTAAAATTCCTGGAAATAGCAGTAGCCGCTCAATATGTAAAAGATAAAAGATCGAAGCAAATGACACTGAAGACGGCTAAGCTTGTTTCCAAAACGGAAAATTTGAAAAGTCAGTGAAAGTCTGTTGTTCGGCGGGGAGTTTAAATTGAATCAACGAGGTTTCACTCTGCTGGAACTGATGATTGCGATCGCCTTGCTGGCCGTGATCGTCGGCCTTATGACCGGTGCGCTGTCCATGGCATATAAGACAGTAGCGAAGGGTGAAAGAAAAATAGAAAACCTGGAGCGGAAAAAAACGGTTTTTTCACTGTTGGAGTCGCAGATTCAATCGGCTTTTGCGAGCTCCTATGATGAACAGGGCGAAAAGAAAAGCCGGTTTGTCGGTGAAAAAAACAGCCTGGCGTTTGCCAGTAATTATTCCATCTGGCGTGGTGTCGCCGGCAATTGCCTGGTCCGGTATTTGATTAAAACCAATGATCAGGGCAAAAGTGCTTTGCATGTTGAAGAACAGGTATTGGGTACGAATGCCGGATACGAAGCCAGATTAACGAAAGACTTCGATGCAATTACATTTGAGTACTATTTGGAAAGTTCACTGGAAGAAGCCAAATGGGTCGACCAGTGGCCGGAGGATGAAAAGAAACTGCCGCGAAAGATCAGGCTTAGTTTTGCTGACGGCGCGAGCAAAAAAACATTGACGGTTAATGTATTCGTCATGGCGAACTCTGCAACGGCCATGCCGGAAAAGCAGTCTGCCGTGGAAAAATAACCCGTGAATTTAACGGGAAAGGCAAATAAATCGGGTTTGATGGTAATTTGAAAAAGTTGACGGTAAAAATAATCAGAAGAGATACAGGCATTGCCCTGATGATCGTGCTCTGGGTCATGACGCTCCTGATTGTCATAACATTTGCTTTTTCCGTAACAGTGCGGACGGAAGTATTTTCGACCATTACGTTTAAGGAACAACTGGAAAACAAGTATCTGGCCGAAGCAGGCATGAACAGGGCTCTTCTGGAAATATTTTATCGCAGCGCCTATAGAAATAATAAGAATAACCTGGATAATGCGGAAGTATATTCAACAGACGGTGCATTTCATCATGGACAGACAGGGGAGGGACATTATCAGTTTGCCATTATGGATGAAACGGGAAAAATCAATATTAACCTGCTGACCGATGCGACGGCTGTTATTCTGAAGAATCTTCTGGTTAACCTGGGTGTCGAAGAAAATAAGGCTGATGTAATTGTTGATTCCATTTTGGACTGGAAAGACGGGGATGATCTGCATCGGCTTCACGGTGCGGAAGACGATTATTACATGAGTCTGCCTCAACCCTATAAAGCAAAAAACGCCAATCTTGATAACCTGGAGGAGCTGCTTCTAGTGCAGGGAGTGACGCGGGATATTCTTTACGGCGCTGATGGAAAGCCGGGGCTGATAAAATACCTGACATTGTATTCTTCTTCCGCACAGATAAACATCAATACGGCTTCCGTCGATGTACTCAAAGCAATTCCATCAATGACGGATGAAATGATCGAGAGCATTATCAGTTACCGGGAAGCAGACAATACAAAGAGAGACGGTTCCGGTTTGCAATCCATATTTACGGCGGCGGATTATGCGAAGATTGCGCCTTTCGTAACAACGGTGGATTCAAATGTTTATTCCATTGAAGCGATTGGTTACAAATCCCCGGCGGGCAGTCGACATGCACTCAGGGCGGTTGTCGGCATTGAGGGCGCGGATCGCTATAAAATACTTTATTACCAAAATCCTGCACATGTAGAGATATCTAAGAATGAACAACTATCAAAATAAACTTAATAATATTTATCAGGCAACTGAAAAAACCGGCAGGGCGATATGGAAGTTTTTATCGCTGAGCCTGGCTGATAAGCGGTTATCATTTGCTAAAGTGGTGTGCATTTCCATCGAAACCGACGGCATTTATCTTGTCTGCGGCGAGAAAAAGCTCTGGTGGACGACTGTCCGGCATTTCAGATATTATCCGTTGGAAGAGAATCAATCCGTCAGTCCGGAATATCTTGCCACCGTTGTTTCGGGTTTCGTTACTGAATTGAAATTATTCCGGGCATCTTTTGTTTTATGCCTGCCCCGAGCCTGGACTATTGTTCAGACAGTTAAATTGCCCCTGGCCGCCAAGGAAAACCTTTCCCGGGTAGTATCCTTTGAATTAGACCGCTTCACGCCTCTTTCGAAGGATAGCGCCTGCTATAATTATTCCGTCCTCGGAGAAGATCCTGAAAACGTGAAAATTTTACTGGCGGCAGCCCGGGCCGACCGGATTCAGCAATACCTGGAAGCGCTGCAATACAAAAATCTCAGAATAACAACAGTGATTGTCAGTTCTTTTGCGATCAAAGGTTTGATTCAAAATACCTATCCGAAGACGGATGCAGTTTTTATATCGCTGCGGGACGGCGCTTATGAGTACGGTTCGATCGGCAATTCATTGCTTCTTCAAACAGCTTCCGGGAGTATGGAACCAGGCGACGAGACAGTCATTGACGGCATCATTCGACAAACGAATATCCTGAGCGAAGAACTGACGCAGCATGGCCGACGGCCGCAGATTGTTGTTGACGCCGACGACAGACAATTCAATTTATTGCGGGATAAACTCGGGGCTATGAAGGTCGCCAATCTTGACAGGGATATCAAGTTTAATTTACCCAAACAAAAAAAGGATTTGTCACCTGTCGCGTTGGGTGGGGCACTCGATGCACTTTACGGCAATCCACATAGCATCAACCTGCTGAATCAAAACAATAAAGTTCAGGATCGTACGCCGTTGGCTTTGACGGTTGTGCTTCTGGCGGTTATTGCCGCTATGGTCGCGTATTATTTTCTTATGCCGCTTAGCTACGAACAGCAGAAACTGGACGAAATGGATCGGCGCATTCAAGCACTGAAGCCCCCATTGAAAAAGGTGGAAGCATTAAAGGATGAAATTACTGCAATTAAGAGTGACATTCAAGCCATAGATGATTTTAAGAAACAAAACGATTTATCCATGAATATCATTAAGGATATGACGACAATACTGCCGCCCAAAACCTGGCTGACACGGCTCCGGATTACGGATAAAACCATGGAAATAGAGGGGTATTCGACATCCGCCACAGAGATTATTCTCAAGCTGGAAAATGCTAAGTACTTTAAGAAAGTTGAATTTGCATCACCTACTTTTCGCGATCCCCGACAAAACAGCGACCGTTTTATTATCAGGATGGAATTGAAAAATGAAAACATTAAAAAAGAAGCAAAAGCAGGGATGAAAAATGATAAAGAAAAGTAAACTGCTCATTTTCTCCATCCCCGTAATCATCATTCTGGCTGGTTTCCTGATTTACGAATATGGTATTGTCAATGTCTACCGGCAGCTTGACGAGATGAAGGAACAGCACGCTACCAAGATGAAAATATTGGAAAAATGTGTTGCACTCCTGGGGCAGAAACCTCTGCTGGAAAAGCAGATAGTTGATCTCAAACAGGCCAGGAAAAATGAAGAAGCCAAGATGATGGCAGGACAGACTATTGCCATCGCCTCCGCCAATTTGCAGAATACCGTTAAGGGCATCGTAACGGCAAGAGAAGGGGTTGTGAACAGCGAAAGAGTGGAAAAGACGGAAGAAATACATAAGTTTAAGATAATCAATGTTGCTGTTGACGCGGTGTTTCCGGACATTAAAACGCTTTCCGATACCCTGATGACTATTGAAACCCAAACCCCTCATCTGGTTGTCAAGGAAGTGGATGTGCGTGTACGCAATTATAACAATCCCCGGGAGTTGATTGTAAAACTTAAAGTGGCGGCGCTGGCAGGTAGATAATTTATGAAAATAGTATCTTACGCATTAAAAAATATCAATATTCTGAATATGCTGCTTGCAGCGGTGTCAGCTGGCTTGTTTTTCACCCTGGTTTACCCGCTGCTCGATGCTGATGTAAAAGTTAAAATTCCCCAGGTCAAACCGGAGCCGGTAAAGCAGGTCGCAGCTGTTATGCCCGCCGAAAATCCACCGACGACTCTGGATTATGTGATCGTGACTGAAAAGAATTTATTTCATCCGGAAAGAAGAATGCCTCTGTCGAAAGCGGAAGAAGAGAAGGTGGCCAGACCGGAAATTGTTTTTTATGGTGCGATTATCAGCGCCGAGAAAAAGATTGCCTACATCGAAGATAAAAAAAATCCGTACTCAACGCCGGGACGGGGAAAGCGGCAGAAGCCTGTTGTTCAGGGGACGATGATCGGGGGGTACACCTTAAAGGAGGTGAATCCGGAAACGATCGTTTTAGTGCGCGGCAAAGATAGGATGGTCGTGAACCTGCGTGATCAAAAAGACAGGCAAGCAACGGAACCATCAACCGGCCAGCAGTCGCCGCAGCCAACAAACATACCGAGGGTGCGCTCACCTAAAATCCCCGGAATACCATAAGCTTCCTTCATAAGGATATCCGGCCCGGCACCGGCAATCCAAAAAGGCGGAGTACCAATGTTCCTGCTTCGACAATAGCATCTGACATAGATCAAGAAAAATCATAGAGAAAAAACTTGACATAATTTTTTTCCGAGAGTAATAGGCACCACATATTGGTTCAAGCATACCGGAACACGGTGCAAATCCGTGGTGGACCCGCCGCTGTAATCGGTGAGGCTCTTTACGCTGGCTGAATAGCCGGTCACTGTTGGGGTAAAGCCCAGTGGGAAGGCAGTGAAGAGCTGATGACCCGTAAGCCAGAAGACCTGCAAGGACCTAAAAAATAAGAAATCTGATGGTAAAGGGTTTCAACTGACGACTAACGTCAGTTGAAACCCTTTTTTTGTGAAAAAAAATAACAAGAAAGGAGAACGAACATG
The DNA here is from genome assembly GCA_039679455.1 of Smithella sp. Taxonomy (GTDB): domain Bacteria; phylum Desulfobacterota; class Syntrophia; order Syntrophales; family Smithellaceae; genus MVRV01. Next base: position 11,417 of record JBDKUX010000033.1, read on the forward strand.
AAGGAAGAGAAAGTAAAAAAAGATGTAATCGCTTATCGCAAGAGTTGTGAGGCTAAAGGGACGGGGCTCTCCCATTACATCCTGATGGACAGAAAGGCTAAGAAGTAAATGACGTCCATGAAGAAGAACAGTAGGAAGGACAATGCGGCCCCTTCGCGGGGCCGTTTTGTAAACACGGGAAACGGTCCGACTTTTCAAGCAATTGACATTGGTCACCCGGAATATACGGCCGTGATTGACCCGGATACGGCCTTCTGGTCTCTGGTGAAAAACGAGAAACTCGCCGATGTGCTTACCGGAAGCGATCTGTCCGGTAGCTACGCTAAAAAGTCTAAGCAATTTGCCAAAGAAATGCATAGACTGCGGTTCGAACTCAAGCCTTCGGCGGTTTACTTCAACCCGACCGAGCGCTGCAATATGAACTGCACTTACTGCTATATTCCGGAGAAAATGCGGCGGGGGGGCAAACACATGCCGGAGAAAGAATTGCTCAATGCCCTCGGCATTCTCAAGCAGCACTTCAATGCAACGTTGCCCAAAAAGGTCAAGCCTCAGATCATCTTCCATGGAGCTGAACCTCTGCTCAATCGCGATGCTGTTTTTGCCGGTATTGAGGCCTATGGAAAAGACTTTCTCTTTGGCGTTCAAACCAATGCCACATTGCTGGACGACTCGGCTGTCGATTTCCTGACGAGCCGAGAGGTAAGTATTGGTATCTCCCTGGATGCGCCGACTGCCCGTATCGCCGATCAGACCCGCAAAAACTGGGAGGGTAAGGGAACGTTCAAACAGGTAATTGCCGCCATGCAGCGTCTTCAGGGGTATGAAGGCTGGAGTGTCATCTGTACGGTTTCCAGCGCCAACATGCGGCAGCTGACTTCACTTGTCGATTTCTTCCATGAGCAGGAGGTGCCTACCTGTTTGATGAACATTCTCCGCTGCACACTCCCACCGTCGCGCAGCGTAAAGCCGGGGGATGAGCAGGCGGCCAAGTATTTTCTGGCTGCTCTGGACAGAACCTACGAGCTTTACCATGAAACCGGTCGGAGATTGCCGGTAGGTAATTTTGCCAATATTTTGCTGGCTATCATTGCACCGGCAGCCCGTCGGTTAATGTGCTATATATCTCCCTGCGGAGGCGGACGCTGTTTCTTTGCCTTGGCTCCCAACGGCGATATGTTTCCCTGCAGTGAATTCATCGGTGTTGATCGCTTCCGCGGTGGGAACCTTTTTGAAGATGAAATTCCGGCCGTTCTGGAAACCGAACCGTTCCACCTGGTCACTGACAGGAAAGTTGAGGATATCGAACCGTGCCGCCGGTGCGCGATCCGGCACTTCTGTGGATCGCCCTGTCCGGCAGAAGCCCATGAAATGAATGGCTGCATGCATAAGACCGGAGCATTTTGTGAGTTTTACGAAGAGCAGGTGCGGTATGCTTTTCGTGTCATAGCCGACGGAAAAGTCGATGCATACCTGTGGGATGGTTGGGACAAAGGTATGAAAGACACTTTTGCATTCCAAGGGGTATAGTTCTGTTACCAGAAATACCGTCACCTTGATGCTGATCAATATTCACGGTTAAATTTATAAGGAGGATGCTTTACATGAATCTACTGGAATCAACCATTCAAAAAATTACCGGCCAGGACAGCACTGCCCGTCAGCGGGCCAGGGCCAGACTGGAGCAGCTGATAATGCCTCACTGGGCGCTGGGCCGTTTGATGGATCTGGCCGAAGATCTGGCCGGAATTACCAGCAGCCTTAACCCGCCGGTGAAAAGAAAAACCATAGTAACCATGGCCGGTGATCATGGTGTGGTTGCCGAGGGAGTCAGCGCTTATCCCCAGGAAGTAACTCCCCAGATGGTGTACGGCATTGTCGCTGGTGGAGCCGGTGTTAACGCTCTTTCCCGTCAGGCCGGTGCATCGGTCGTTGTAGTGGATATGGGTGTTGCCGGAGACTTGAGCGACCTTGCCGCCTCGGGCAAAATAATTTCCAAGCGAATTGCTGCAGGGACCAGGAATATGGCGAAGGGACCGGCTATGAGCTGCGACGAGGCTGTTCGCGCCATTGAAGCGGGGATTGACATAGCCTGCGAACTCGGATCAACCGTGGATGTCTTTGGAACCGGTGATATGGGAATCGGCAACACCACACCCAGCAGCGCCATAGTATCGGTCTTAAGCGGAAGTCCTGTGGCCGATGTTACCGGGCGCGGTACCGGTGTCAATGATGATCAGTTGGAGCAAAAAATTCGCATTATCGAAAAATGCATTGCAGTCAACCAACCCGATAAGAATGACGGTCTGGACGTATTGGCCAAGGTAGGCGGATTTGAAATCGGGGGTATAGCCGGACTGATCCTTGGCGCCGCTTCCCTGAAGAAACCGGTAGTTGTGGATGGATTTATATCTACAGCCGGGGCGCTGATTGCGCATTCCATCGCACCCGCGTCGGCTGAGTATATGATAGCGGCGCACCGGAGTGTAGAGAGAGGCCACCGGATAGCATTGGAAATATTAGGCAAGAAACCGATGATCGATCTCGATTTGCGGCTGGGTGAAGGGACAGGCGCTGCCCTGGTGATGAATTTTGTGGAAGCGGCCGTGCGGATTCTGACCGAGGTCGCCACTTTCGAGGAAGCCTCCGTTTCTAAGGCGGATAAATAAATCATTAAGTTTGGAAATGGAATAAGTGGTCATTAAAAAACGCCCGTTTATTAGTGGCTGAGAATTGGAATAAAACAAAATATTTTAGGAGAACGAATTGCCTCAAATAAAATGTTACCGAAAGGGTGGATAAAAAAGGTACGTTGACTCATAAACCGATGTTACCGGAAAGAGATTCGGAAACGGAGGTTTGACATATGAGTCCTCAGGCCAAGGA
>JBDKUX010000034.1:0-2255 GCA_039679455.1 Smithella sp.
TGGACTTGTCGCTGAAAGATGGAGAAGGCATCAGTCTGATTAAAGATATTTCCAAAAACTATAAAAACATGCCGGTACTTGTCGTTTCCATGCATGATGAATCCATTTTCGCCGAACGCTCCCTGATTGCCGGAGCCAAAGGTTATATCAATAAACGGGAAACTTCCGTCTCGATTATCGAAGCAATTCATTGTCTGCTGAAGGGCAAAGTCTTTGTCAGCGACACCATCAAGGAAGAAATCTTGTATCATTTTGTGGGAGGCGTCGATGCGTACAACAAGTTTCCGATTGACAGATTGACCGACCGGGAATTAGAGGTATTCCAACTCATCGGCAAAGGGCTGAGCTCGAACGAAATAGCCGGCAAGCTTAATTTAAGCATCAAAACAATCGGGACCTACCGCGAACGGATAAAAGAGAAACTCCATATAAAACATGCCTCTGAATTAACCCGTCATGCCATGCTCTGGGCCGAAAATGAGCAGAAAGATATGCCTTCCGAGTAGATATGCAATTGCCGATTGTCCTGAATAAGGTCGCTTTGTTGCTATTGGGTAGGTAAATTGCCTACAAAAATTACCGTAAGAAACCTACCTTTCTTTTCCTTAAGAAACCACAGCACTTTCCATTGAAAACCTACACGAAAAAAGGTTCGCAGCCGATTGTCTATTTTTTCAATCCTTATAAAATTAAAGCCAACAAATCAGAGTAGTAAAAGATTTTCTTTAAATAATTTTGATAAGGAGGAAACTATCATGACAAATAAAGAGGAGTATGGAAAAAAGCTGGTATCGGCGGAAAAGGCCGTAGGCGTTGTCAAATCCGGTGACTGGGTCGATTACGGGCACTTTTCCTGTGCGCCGACTTACCTGGATCAATTCCTGGCAAAGCGCGTGGATGAATTAACCGATGTAAAAATTCGCGCCATAACCTACCCCGGATTGGCTGCGGTTGCCCAGGCCGATCCGACCGGAGAAAAAATGTGTTACAACAACTGGCACTTCAGCGGCGGAGACCGCACTCTTCACGATCGCGGGCTATGTAATTATATCCCTATGATTTATCACGATGCACCGTCATATTACAAAGACTGTATCGAGTCCGATGTATTCATCGTCAAAACAACCCCCATGGATCAAAACGGGTATTTTAATTTCGGGCCGTCCAATTCCTTCTCAAAGTCGGTTGCTGATCGGGCCAAAATAGTAATTGTCGAGGTCAATAATAGCGTTCCTTACTGCAACGGAGGCTATAACGAATCCATCCACATCTCCCAAGTTGACTACATTGTTGAATCGGACGACAAGCCCCTTATCAATCTTCCCGCTCCTGAAATCAGCAAAGAAGACAACAAAATTGCCTCTCTCATCGTGAGTCAGATTGAAGATGGATCCGTTATTCAGCTGGGCATAGGCGCTATGCCCAACGCCGTGGGAATGATGATCGCAAATTCCGATCTGAAAGACCTGGGCGTTCATACGGAAATGCTTGTTGATTCTTTTGTGGACATGTTCCAGGCCGGAAGGGTAACGAACAATAAAAAGCAGATCAATCCCGGGAAAATGGTCTATACATTTGCTTTGGGCGGTCAGAAGCTCTATGATTTTATTGATCACAATCCAAGCTGTGCCACATTCTCCGTCGACTATACCAACAATCCCGCAAATATCGCCCTCAACGACAAAATGGTGGCAATTAACAATGCCGTAGAAATCGATCTTTTCGGCCAGGTATCGTCGGAATCTTCCGGGGTAAGGCATATCTCGGGAACGGGGGGGCAGTTTGACTATATATTTGGTGCATCCCATTCCCAGGGAGGCAAAGCCTTTATCTGTCTGACTTCCACGCAGAAAAACAAAAAAACCGGCGAGGTAAAGTCCCGGATCAGATCGACATTGAGCCCCGGTTCCGTTGTGACGATTCCCAGGACAATTGTTCAGTACGTTGTTACGGAATACGGCATTGTGAATTTGAAAGGCAGAAGCACCTGGGAAAGAGCGCAAATGCTTATTTCAATTGCACACCCCGACCATCGCGAGCAACTGATCAGGGAAGCCGAAGAAATGGGCATCTGGAGAAGAGAGAATAAATACGCGTTTATGCCTCAGGCAGTGGAAATTGCCCGCGCAGCCTAGCAGTCTGTCGGATTTAAGACCGACACACGAAGCAAAAAATCAGTCGAAATTCAAATCAACATGCTGAATTTACAATATAATAGTCGATATTTATTGAGTTTTATGGTATTTAATCCATGT
>JBDKUX010000035.1:0-13739 GCA_039679455.1 Smithella sp.
GCTCTGCCCAGAGATGTTGCATTACTGATATTCAGCGACACCCCTCCCCGCTCGGTCTTGTGAGGAACAGCCTCGGAACACACCTTAAGCACAACAGGAAAACCAATCAGTTTGGCCGCGGCAACAGCCTCTGAAACATCTTTCGCCAGAACACTCTCGATTACGGGAATTCCCCATTCCTTCAGCAGCGATGACCCGGCAAATTCATTGAGCATTGTAACATTATTATTTGACACGAAAATACCTCCAAGTTCCACAAGCAAGATGGAATTATTCTCCCGCGGAGGTTTATAGGGAAAGTACCGTTGTATGTCAACAACAAACAGCCATAAAATATTGGGAAATGGGGCAGGATGCAATCTATTCTTTAAGCGTGACTACCCAAAATCATCTTGACACACAAGCCCCCTTCTTCTTATATACACAAGCCCGCTAAAAAAACATTCTTATCAATTAATACAATTGGGCCGGGCATCCAGGTGCTGCGTCAGGGGGAAGGAAGCTATGCCGGAAAAGCCATTAGGACCTTTCATAGAGAAAAAAACAAAGGTACACTACAAAAAGATGCCCGGAATATATCCGTCCGACCTGCCGACGAAGTCGGATTTTGCAGCGCAGATCAAACGGCCTGAAAGTGACAAAGATAAATTACCGCCCAAGGACGAGCAGAAGCTCGTCATCGTCGGCGAATATCTCGATGATCTCTCGAAGAAAACGGGCGATATGGACAAGCTTGCTATCTACGGCCAACTGTTCTTCCTTACGGATTTCTGGCTCAAGAACAATTTGACCGATACCCGTAAAGAGAAAGTCAAAGCGCTTTTCCTCACCACGGTTGACAAGCTGTGCCAGGAGTTCAATTGTCCCGTTAATGTTCTGCCGAAGAAGCTCGAAGAACACTGGGGGCGCCAACTCGGCGTACATGGTTGGGGAGTTGACAAGCAGTTGACATCCGGTGGCATATCCCCGAAGGTCGCCGTCTATCTCGAACGCAAAAAGGCCGAGGGTTATCGGCTCACCTTTATCAATGGCCTCGCCTACCAGCAAACATGGTGGCTTAAAGCGCAGCCAATTCAGATGGTGCCTGCAGACTCGAGTGCCGTCGGATGGACTATGCCCAAAGACAAACTAAATAAAGGCCAGAAATTGTTCGAAAAGAACTGGGCGGGGTTTGCGCTCAGCATGGGACGCGACTTTTACATGGCGAAACACAGAGGCGGCTTTTACTCGAGCAACTTCTTTCACTCCTCGTATCTTGCCGGCAACGCGGTTATGTGCACCGGGTCAATGCTGATTGAGAATGGGGTGGTGAAGGGGATCTCGAATGACAGTGGCCATTATCAGCCGCGGATCGAGCATCTGCTCAACGTTGTCGAAGCACTTCGCATGTACGGCGTCAACCTTTCGGCGATTACAGTCAAGGCGATGGGTGGCTCTTACGATGACAAGAATCTTCCGTCCAGCGCAAAAGTTGTCGGTAAAACGTTAGAGATGAAGGGCGACGCCCTTCTCGCATACTACGGCGGCGCCAAAGGGTTGAAAGGGAGGCGTGAAGACTATGTAAGGAAAGTATCGATTGGAGATTTTGACCATCCCCTCATGCCCCCGAATCGGGAACCGAAAGCCCCCTCAAATCCCACGTCTTGTTGGCTTGAATACTGGCAGACCGCTGAGTATATGTTCGTAACCATTACCAGGCGCAAGTTACCCTTACCAAGGGGTATTCTTGGGTTTCCACATTCACGCTGGATCGAAGGCGTTCTGACCAAGTGCGACCTGGCTCACGCGGAGGTCATTGACCGGATGATAGAAGATCGCGACGTAGCCCCGGCAAAGGTCAAGTTCAAGACCTCGGGTGACGAATGGAATCGGGTATACAAGGCTTATCTCGATACTATCAACAAAGAGTTGAAGATCGTAGGACAGTCTAAAAGCTACACCGACCAGCTTACCAGGATCAAGGAAGAATTGGAAAGGCTCAACAAAGGAATCAGTGACTCTATCAATGAACTTGTCAACGGGGTAAACGCCTGAGAAGACATTATTCCATTTCTAAATCAATGATGATATCGCGGCGGCTAGGAGGAGGCAACGAGGCGTATTGTACAGACGTTGAGGAAGCCGAGGACGACGCCAACAAAGATAGCGCTTGATTTAGAATTGGAATTAGACACCATCGGGAAGTTTTGACAACATCATCTCCCTTCGATTCAATTTGCGCCCATCCACTACGAACGTTCCATCACCGATTGCATGAACAGTTCGCTTCTCTTTTCGTGAATTGTCAATGTACGCAGCAACGCCTTCAAGGACAACAATATTGTGCTTTTCGACTATATCGATAACTTTACATTCGATATTCGCCAGGCATTCTTTAATCAAGGGCGCCTTGACATGCTTCCCCTGCACAGGAGTCAGCCCAAACTTTTCAAATTTGTCCGTGTCGGCGCCGGAACATGTTCCCACTCCAACGACTTTATCAAGGAGGTCAACAGTGGGAATCGAAATTACACATTCCTTCGATTTCCGAAGAGCGGCAAAAGAATAGTTCCATGGCCCGGTGGTTATGGCAAACTTCGGCGTAAAGTCCACTACCATAGTCCAGGAGATTGTCATTATGTTGTTCTTCTTCCCGTCATTTGTCGTAACAAAGACAACCGGACCTGGTTCCATCAGTGTAAACGCTTTGCTGATTTGCATCGTTTCCATGAACCCATACCTTCCAATTTGTTTGTTTAATAAGCAGAATAGGGTCAAGTCTTGAAATATAAGTCACGAAAGATAATTCTGGGTACTTAAGACATAATGCCACTTGCCCGCTACCTCTTTTCTACTTCGGGTAATATGGGTTTCTCCACTTGCTCTTTCTTCTCCAGTTCCATTATTCCTTCCAACTCAAATTCGTAGCTTTCGGGATAACCAAGGATCCAGACAAATGGAAACAAAACAAAAAGGCCACCAATGCAGGGCCCTATTTGAAATTCACTTTTGCGGATTACTGTTTCCAGTGGCGTGTAGCCGTCTTTTTTTAGTTTCAGCGCTTTGGTCGTGCCAGCGATAGCTGTATCGGAATAGTTTAAAGGTGTGACGCCTACTTTAACATTATCCACGTATACATTTGCACCGTCCGGCCGGGATTTTATAATCGTATTGCTGGTGCAACCAACTATAAAGAAGATGAACACAAAAAAGAAAATGGAAATCCTACAAGATTTTTTACCCCTCATTTGCAATATAGCTCTTATCATATTGCTCCTTTCATTTCTCATAAATTAAAAAGGTATTGTTTTTTTGACATTTTTAAAAGTAAGGCAAAACGGGTTTGTATGTCAATTAAATACTCTCTAATAATTACCATTTAAAATACTTTATGATGCGGTCATCCCACGCCGCAGGACGCCGCATACCACGCGGCTTTCTTCCCTTTACTTATTCCACCAAAAGGGTTACTTAATTATTTAGTATAACAATCCCCTAATTAATAATTATATGATGGTGTTACTATGGCATTTCTGTCTTTTATCTTCGAATACGGCATATGGATATCAATCCCGTCCTTTGTCTTTTCCGGGGCAGTGCTCATCAGGTGCATCATGGGAGTACTTCGCATCATGAAGGAGGCGCGGCTTTTCAGTGTTCCGCTCAAAGAGCAGCAGGATATTGAATTCACCGGGACCGGCACGGTGATCCTCGCCATGGAAGGACCTTTGTTCAGCCGGCGTTTTGCCAAACTTCAGTATGAAATGAGAGGGCCTGACGGAATGGAGGCGAAGAGCCGTCCCGCTCTGCTTAGGGCAACCACGACGGGTTTTACAAAGGCAAGAATGGAGTTGAGAATCTATAAAATAACGCAACCCGGCCGTTATGTGTTTCAGATTCATGGTCTGGGAGGTGAAAAACCATCCGACGCCGAGCATTGCATGGTTTTCCTGCGTCCCCATTTGGGCCGCACTATGGTCCATGTAATCGGCATAGTTGTCGCATCGATGCTCATCATCGGGAGCATCGTGCTCTTCGGTCTCCGGATCGCGTCAAATAATTGAGAAAAAAGGAAATGCCCCTTGCTTTACCTTCTATCGTTCCCGGTAAAATCGTGATAGAATTATTCAAAGTGTAACGGCGAATACAGCAGGTAAAGATCAACAGGCGTATTTGGCACATACAAAAACAGGAGGTGTCTGTCATGTATCGCAAGGTACTGGTTCCCCTTGACGGTTCAGAATTAGCGGAATGCGTGTTACCGCACGTTAAAGATCTGGTAAAAGAGAATTTTACAGGAGAGGTGATTCTTGTCAACGTCTTCTACCCGTATTTTCCGCTGCCCGAAGAAAAGGATTTGTTCACCTATGGTGATTTCAAGGCGACAAAGGAAAGAATCAGGCAAAGCTCCATTAAGTACCTTGCCGATTTGCAGTCAAAACTGGCTTCCGAAGGCATTGCAGTAAAGACGGAGATACTGACGGGCAGCCGGCCTGCGGAGACGATCGCCGAATACGCTCAGGATAACGGTATAGATCTGATCATTATTTCCACCCACGGTTATACCGGACTGAAAAAGATGATGTTTGGCAGCGTGGCGCTGGAGGTGCTGCACAGCTCTCAGATACCGGTGCTGCTGATCAGGCCGGAATCCTGCCGGGAATAGAAAATGCATGTTGTATCCCGTTAACAGCATGCACCGCACGGATAAACGGATCAGATGATTGATTCCGCCGCCGCGAAGAGAGATCGGCCTGTAAGGGCAATACTTTTCACAACAATTTCAATTGCATCTTTTAAAAACATGGAGCAATTTTTGCGTTAAGAAAGATACAACAAGCGAGGAGAGAATGAAAAAAATATCAATTTTATTTTTAGCTATGGGTTTCGTGATGTTATTCAGTTCAGTGGCACTTGCTGTTGAAAAAGTGGTGCAACTGAACGTTCCCGGCTGTTCATCCTGAGGCTCCAACTCCAGGATAGGTGCTATCCTGAAGAAAATTGACGGCATTAAAAAATACGAAAATCGTGCACACGATCTCCTGGTCATTACCTTTGATGATGAAGAAACCACGCTTGGTCAAATTATCGGCGAACTCAAAAAAGGTAAATTTATGATCACCGGCGAACCTGTTTATTTGAAATAACTCGATTTAACTATCAACTTCCTTTTCGCGGACAATTTCACCTTTAATCGTTGAAAGCAGCTCCTGAAAGACGGGTAACACATCGGTGCGAAATCTTCCGGCCACAAGAACATACATGATATCGTCGCCGATATTCAGATCACCATTATTTATCCATGCCCGAATTGCGGTAATGCCCTCGCGTTTTTTGAGCCTGTTTACACAGCTATCCAGCGCCTCTTGATTGTAGGACAGCTGCATCGCCTTCACCGGTTTCCCGTCTTTGGCCGTGCCACGCACAACTCCGTTATGAACGAGGATCATTCCCAGAGATTCCGGATCGCTTGTTTTTTTTATTTCCTTGAGCCATTCATCGATCATAGTAAGCCTCCTTTTTATCAGGATTTTTATTACACAAAATTATTTAAAGTGTCCATAAACTTATCTTGAAAATACACTTGACAGAGTTATGGGCATATGCCTATATAATTAAAGCTGAAATTGGAGAAAACAATGCCCAGACCCAAGTGTTGCCGGCGGGTAGGTTGTATGCCGGATAAAAATTATTTTAAGCCCAAAGGGATACCGTCTTCTCAACTTGAGGAAGTTATTCTTTCACTTGACGAGTATGAAGCCGTGCGTCTGGCTGATTTTGAAGGATTGTACCAGGAACAGGCAGCCCTTCGTATGGATATTTCCCGCCAGACATTCGGCCGCATAATTGCGGAAGCACATCGAAAAATAGCTGATGTACTCATCAACGGCAAGGCTTTAAAAATAGAAGGCGGCGATGTCGCTGTTAAAGAAATGAAATTTTTCATCTGCCCGAATTGCCGTCGAAAATTCGAAGCGGCACAGGAAGGACAAAACACGAAAACATGCCCGCATTGCCAAATGCCGGTTGGAAAAAATATTTAGTTTCCCAAAAAGGACTGCAACAGTTATGAACCTATTTAATATTGATAATTTTTATCTGACGGCGCGCCGGCACGCCAATGATCCCCGCAATATGGGGCAGCTTGACACTTTTAACGGATACGCGAAAATCACAGACTTCCATGACGATACAATGGAATTCTGGATTCTGGCCGATCAGGGGAAAATTAAAAAAGCATCGTTTGTCAGCAGCAGCTGTGATCAGTTGCTTGCCTGCGGCAGTATGACGACATGCCTGGCTGAAGGGAAAACCCTGGAGGAAGCCAGGGCTATTAATCAGAAAGCCATTTTGGATGCGCTGGGCGGACTGCCCGATGACCATGATCACTGCGCTCTTTTAGCGGCCGACGCACTGGCGGCAGCCTGTGCAGATTATCTTTCCCGGCAAAATCTCCGGCGGAACACCGGCGCGCCGGGCAACAGCGCCTGTGATTCCTGCGGAGACACAAGCTGCCAGGCATCTCAAAGGCACCAGGGCGAAAGTCAAAAAGATTTCCATGACCGCCGGCGGCTGCAGGCCAAACTCTGTCGCATTAAGCATAAAATCGTTGTCCTCTCCGGTAAAGAAGGCGTCGGCAAAAGTACTGTTGCGGTCAATCTGGCCACGGCGCTTATGCTTTCCGGCCAGCGCGTCGGGTTGCTGGATGTGGATATTCACGGTCCCAGCATTCCCACCATGCTGGGTCTGGAAAATGCGACCCTTAAAGGCAGTACCGACGGACTCTTTCCGGTGCTCCTGGGAGACATGAAGATCATGTCGCTGGGTTTCCTTTTACAAAATCCCGATGATGCGGTTATCTGGCGCGGCCCGGTGAAAACGGGCATAATCAAGCAGTTTCTGACGGATGTGGAGTGGGGCGATCTGGATTACCTTATTGTGGACGCACCTCCGGGAACCGGCGATGAACCGCTCTCGCTTTGCCAGCTCATCCAGCCGCTGGACGGCGCTGTAATCGTCACTACTCCCCAGAAAGTAGCGGCAGTGGATGTGCGCAAGTCCATCAGCTTTTGCCGGCAGGTTTCCGTGCCGGTACTGGGTGTTGTGGAAAATATGAGCGGTTTTGCCTGCCCGAAATGCGGTGAAATCACGCAAATATTTCCGGCAGGCGGTGGAAGCAAAACCGCGTCGGACATGAAAGTACCTTTTTTGGGGGCCATTCCGATGGATCCGAGCATAGCTCATGCGGGTGATGCAGGCCAAGTGTTTATTCATCACTTTGCAGCAAGTCCGACGGCAAAACTTATGCAGGATATAATCAGTTATATTACTGCTTTTGATAAAAAAAGGGGTTAAATTCACAGGCATAAAAAACCACAGAATAAGGAGGCCGTCTCAATGAATTCAATAACATTAACCGCTGTAGACAAGATCGAGATATTAACGTTGCAGGACAACTACATTGAAATGACGGCAATGGACAACAATGCAATCATTACGCGGGCTGTCCCGCTGAAAGACGGAGAATTCCGGGCCTCTGTTCTGGCGGAGCATGGTTTTTCCGCGCTGGTTAAAACAACGATCGGTCTGAAAACGCATACATTGTTGTTTGATTTCGGCTTCTCTCCCAACGGTGCGGCCGAAAACGTAAAGACTCTCGGCATCGACATGACCGATGTTGAAGCTATAGCGCTTTCACACGGACACAGCGATCATACCGGCGGTCTTGCCCGAATGACGGCTCTGATCGGCAAAAAAGATATTCCCTTCGTTGTTCATCCTGCCGTCTTTAAATCGCCCCGCTACCTCAAACCCAGCGAAACGTTTAAAATCAACTTCCCCAAATTAACACGTGAAATGATCAAACAGGCGGGGCTATCCTTGATAGAGTCCGAAAAACCTTACCCTCTTTTGGACAACAACTTTTTATTTCTGGGAGAAATTCCGCGTTCCACCGATTTTGAAAAAGGCTTTCCCATCGCCCACTTTATGGAAGGAAATATTGAGAAGTGGGACGCGATCGAAGACGACACATCCATCGTCATGAACTTAAAAGGAGAAGGCCTGGTTATCCTTTCCGGCTGCGCCCATGCAGGAATAATAAATACAATCACTTATGCCCGGAAGATCACCGGCATAGATAAAATACACGCTGTTATGGGCGGTTTCCACCTTTCCGGCGCCATTTTTGAACCCATAATTGAACGGACGACGGAAGAGCTGAAGAAGCTCGCCCCCCGATATATCATCCCCTGCCACTGCACAGGACGTAAAGCCGTAATAAACATGGAAAGGGAAATGCCTGGGCAGTTCATCCTGAACATGTCGGGAACAAAACTGACCTTTGCTTAAACGAATTTTAAAAGAGATCAAAGGACGCAACCTGGAATAACTTGCAAATTCCCGCGATAAACGATAGGTGAATTTTCATGGCGAAATTTACCTATCCGGCAATAAGATTGAAAAGAGGGCGGGACGCAGCACTGCTGCACGGGCATCCGTGGGTGTTTTCCGGAGCAATTGATGCTGTGGAGGGAAAACCAGCGGCGGGTGATATTGTTCTGGCTAAAAATTCAGCCGGCAGACCGGTGTCATTAGGATTTTTCAATCCCCATACAGATATAGCCTTTCGCGCATTGACGTCAAATACAGAGGCAGTAATTTCACCGGATTTCTGGCACAAACGGCTTATGACGGCATACGCTCTGCGTCGGAAGATTGTCAACGACCGAACAAACGCTTATCGTCTGATTAATGCTGAAGGTGACGGTTTCCCCGGCCTGATCGTTGACGTTTACAATTCCACACTGGTTCTTTCCCTTACAATTGCCGGAATGGAAAAGCAGAAAAAGCACATCGTCGATGGCCTTGCCTCCCTCTTAAAACCGCAGACAATTTATGAACAAAGTTTGGGCAGGTCCCGCTCTCTGGAAGGCTTGGATGACAATATCTGTTTTCTGCTGGGTAATGACGAAGCAAATCCGGTCGCAATTAAGGAAAACGGGCTCAAATTTTTAGTTGATTTTATCGGCGGCCAAAAAACCGGCTTCTTTCTAGATCAGCGTCTGAACAGGGAAAAGATCGGAGCGTTGAGCCACAATGCTCATGTGCTCAATTGTTTTGCCTACACCGGCGCATTTTCCGTTTATTGCGCAAACGGCAAGGCAAAGCGCGTCGTATCACTGGACATATCAAAGACCGCCTGCGCCGCCGCCCGTGATAACTTGGAGCGCAACGGCTACTCCAATGAGATGCATCCGGTTGTTGAAACGGATGTCTTTACTTATCTGCGCAACTCTCAGGAAAATTTTGATCTCATCATTCTTGATCCCCCGGCGTTCGCCAAAAGCAAAAGAGACGTAAGCAGGGCTTCCCGCGGCTACAAAGAAATAAACCTGCAGGCACTCAAAAGGCTCGTTCCGGGAGGCATATTAGCTACATTTTCCTGCTCCAATTTTATAGAAGAGGAACTTTTCTGTAAGATTGTTCTTGGAGCGGCTCAAGATGCCGGGGTCGATCTGCGGGTACTGGCGCGGCTGGAAGCAGGGCCGGATCACCCTGTCGCCCTGGGACATCCGGAAGGCAGGTACCTCAAAGGATTGCTGCTGGCGGTCTCTTGAAATATTTATATCAATAATGGAAGGTTATCTATGATAAATCCACTGACCAGCCCCCTTTTGACCGATCTATATCAACTCACTATGATGGAAACCTACCTGCAAACCGGCATGGACAAAACGGCCGTCTTTGAGTTTTACGTCAGAAAATTACCGGGCAACCGCGGTTTTCTAATCGCCGCCGGTCTGAACTCCGCTCTTGCCTTTCTGGAAAACCTGCAATTTTCCTCAGCAGAAATCGACTATCTGGCCCAAACCGGAAGATTTTCCGCAAAGCTGCTGGACTACCTGTCTTCCTGCCGCTTCTCCGGAGATGTCTATGCCCTGCCCGAAGGCACCGTCTGCTTCGCCAACGAACCGCTGATCCGCATTGTCGCGCCTCTGCCCATGGCGCAGCTTGTGGAAACACGCCTGATGAACTTTCTTCATTTTGAAACAACGATTGCCAGCAAGGCGGCGCGATGCGTTCTTGCCGCCGGAGGGAAAAGACTGGTCGATTTCGGCCTGCGGCGCACCCACGGCGCGGAAGCCGGTACCCTGGCCGCCCGTGCGACTTATATCAGCGGATTCGCCGGCACGGCCACCGTCATTGCCGAAAAACTCTACGGGATTCCTATTTTCGGAACCATGGCCCACTCATATATCGAGGCATTCGGCAACGAGGAAGAGGCCTTTGTCGCCTTTGGCCGGGCCAATCCGAACAATGTGACGCTCCTCATTGATACTTATGATACATTAAAGGGCGCAAAGGCAGCCGTCAATGCAGCCAAACGTTTAAGCAAAGAGGGCATCAAGACTCAGGCTGTTCGCCTGGACAGCGGCGACTTTCTCGTCTTGTCGAAGGAAGTGCGTTCTATCCTTGATGAAAACGGTGTTCAGGATATTCGTATTATCGTCAGCGGCAATGTCGATGAACTTATGATCCAGAAACTGGAGGTAGATGGAGCGCCCATTGATGCATTCGGCGTGGGGACAAAACTCGACACCTCCGAAGACGCCCCCTACATGGAATGCGCCTATAAACTGATGGAATATGACGGCAAACCCAGGCTGAAAAAATCTTCGGGAAAGGCGACATTACCCGGCAGGAAGCAGGTCATGCGCCGTTATGAAAATGGAACAATGGTTGGAGATATCTTAACGGAGGAAGGTGATCAACAGGAAGGTGCTCCACTTATCAAAAAGGTTATGGATCAGGGCAAGTGCATATCTCCGCCCCCTGATCTAACGGACATTACCTTCTATACAAAGAGTCAATTGGAATCCCTCCCGGAACATCTGCGGGAGTTGGCCGTAGCACCGTCCTATCCCGTCGAAATTGCGCCATCACTGGTGCGCCTTCGGGAAACGGCGGAACGATTGATTGGCTAATTCCATTTCTAAATCAAATGCAACCCAGCATGAATAATTGGAGGTAAAAATTTGAAAAATCTGCGTTTAATCTTTGTAGTTTTCCTGGTTGTATGGACAATGCTTTTATCCGGGTGCGCCAGAAATGTAAAACCGGAATTCAACAGCTACCCCCTGTTGTACTGCGGATGGCTTGATCTTAAGGAGAGTGAATACAAAAAAGTCGGATACAATTCCCGCGCTGAATGGAAAATAATCATTGAACGTATCAACATATACTTCTTACAAAAGTATATAGCCGATTACTGCAGTACGTTTAAGGTGGTTGGCGCTACAAAAAAAGGCGACAAACCGCCGGCAAATTCTTATCACATCAAATTCAACGTCATCGAATTTGACCCGGCAGGAACCTCTATGACTGTGGGAATCAAAATTATCGACACCGACACGGGAAAAGTTGTCTCGTCTTTCACAAGCAGGCCATCTGGTATTCAATCTTTTGCCAGTACGGTTTTCATGGGTAGGATAAGCCATCTTTGCATGGGGATAGCCAATGATATCTACTACAAGATTTACACAAAATGACAGATAGGACATTGATTAATTAATGTTTGGGCATTGAACGGCTGTTACGTAAATTGCTGCCTGTGCAGTCTCTGATACATCTTACACAAGCAGCAAAGCAACAATCGACAGGGCACAATAATAATAAAAGATTTCGGGCCGTCAAGGCTTAGCAGGGACTATCTCCCTGTTTTACAAGCTGATTAAAAGTTATGGGAAGAAGCTACCTCTTCCCATAATTCCTGTAACTTTCCACTCAGCATCCCTCTTTCACCGCAAATTTTCTTTGACTACAAGATTTCCTTGTTTTATATTCAAATTGTCACAAAGGAAATTCGTATCAATCTACTATCAATATACAATGTGTGGAAGACAAACTCATTCCTTCCATAGCGCAGATTAATTCCCTTAACGTGGAGACGAAGGATGCCGATTCGGACTATGGAATCGGTTCATCTCGGCACACATGCTGAGATTCGGCAGGAATGACCCGTAAGCAATGTCTATGCGGGTAAAGTCGTGGTCGTGGATAAAGTCATGAATGCGGCAAGCGGGAATTTCGGCATCCATGTATAACTTGCCAATCCAATGTTGAAGTTACCCGCCGGTTTGAAGTGATAAGTTCTCTTTTTCAATAAGTAATGACAATTTGAGAAAGGAGTGACAAACATGCCGAGCATCGACAAATGGCGTTTGCAGCAAAAAACCGTATCAGCCGAAGAAGCAGTGCGTATCGTCAAATCGGGAGACCTGATTCACTATGGAGAATTCATGCTTTTTCCCGAGCTACTGGATCATGCCCTGGCCAAACGAATAGATGAGCTTTACGATGTTGAACTGCGCAGTACCTGTTATACGAAAATCCCTGAAGGTGTGCAAAATGATCCCGACCGGAAGCATTTTATTATGGGTGATTACCATTTCGGCGGTGTTTCCCGTCAGCTCTTCAAGGATAACATGGTGAGTTACATTCCGATGTTGTATCACCAAATGCCCCGCATTATCCGTAAATTCATTGATATTGATGTGGCATTTTTAACTGCTTCCCCCATGGACAGCCGTGGTTTCTTTAACTTCGGCTTATCAAATTCTCTTACTTCAGCTGTTATCAGCAAGGCACGCAAAATAATCATCGAGGTAAATGATAATGTGCCGGTCTGCCTTGGCGGAAATCAGGAAATAATCCACATCAGCAGGGTTGATTATATCGTCCACGGCGAACATAAGCCATTGCTTCAGCTTCAACCTGAACCGGCAAGTGATGTAGACCGGGCAATTGCCGCCCGTGTTCTCGCAGAAATCGACGATGGATGCTGCCTTCAACTGGGAATCGGCGCCTTGCCGAATACGGTCGGCGCACTCATTGCCGACAGCAACTTGAAAGATCTGGGTATTCACTCGGAGATGCTGACCGACGCTTGTGTTGATCTTTACGAAGAAGGAAGGGTAACTGGTGCCAGAAAGGAAATCGATACCCACAAAATGACTTACACCTTCGCCATGGGCACGCAAAAGCTCTATGATTTTTTGCATAACAATACCATGTGCGCATCTTATCCCGTCAGTTGGACCAACAATCCATTCACAATTTCCTCCAACAGCAAGTTTATAGCCGTTAATAATGCCATTGAAATCGACCTCTATTCCCAGGTGGCGTCAGAATCCGTGGGAACCCGCCAGATTTCGGGAACCGGCGGTCAGGCGGACTTCATGACCGGAGCATTCAACTCTCATGGCGGAAAAGGCCTGATTTGCTTGTCTTCCACGTATACCGCCCCCGATGGGAGTATTCATTCAAGAATCCGGCCGACGCTGACCCCCGGAGCCATTGTAACACTTCCCCGAACAATAGTTTATTACGTCATTACCGAATATGGAACGGCCCAGTTGAAAGGGAAATCGACATGGCAGCGTGCTGAAGCATTGATTCACATTGCCCACCCGGCTTTTCGTGAAGATTTGATCAAGGAGGCAGACAAGATGAAAATCTGGAGACGTTCGAACCGCCTGTCGCCATAGGAAACACCTGGCAGGAAATACTGCTGCTACCGGAAGAATAAAACGGGACGGTTCTATTTTTGCGGGGATGGAGATCGGAAATAATACTAAGTTGCATTCAATATATTATTAACAATCCAATTGAAGCCGGTTAGACTTTGCACTCTGGCATTATCCTTTTCCAGTGAAAGGAGCGCTTCGACAAGAGTATCTTCTACTGCGTCAAGGCTG